>CAZEXJ010000230.1:0-3575 GCA_964516585.1 uncultured Alistipes sp. | reverse complement strand
AAATTATGAAAGTATTGGATATTGGGATTTTTGGCAAAAGCAAAGTCAGATTCCCGGTCAGGATTGTGAAACGATTTGCGGATTGCTTGACAGCATACAAGGTAAATTGGATGACAATGGTGGTGACGAACCGGATAGTGGAAGCGGGCAATTGATGGCGTTTATTAATGAGCCGGATGGAAGAATCTGTAGCTGGGGGATTCCTTTGGCAGAAAGCTACGGTGTCAGGTTGCCATATGATTATGATGGAGATGTACCTGAACAAATGCAACTTATGGACGTAGAAGAAGGAACCTATCTTGTATTTGAACATGGCCCATTTGATTTTGAAACTCAGAACCAGAGTGTGGAACAGAAAATAGAAGAAGCAATGAAAAACTTTGATTACATTACTTCGGGTTATGAATTGGATGTAACACAGGGAAGGGTGTTCTATTTTTATCATGATTGTAAGCGTTTTTGGAAGTATATTAGCAGCCGAGCACAGTCTCGTATATCTGGCCGAGGTTCATACGCGAAGGCACACCCAGCGGGTTCAGCACGATGTCGACGATAGTTCCGTCCTCAAGGAAAGGCATATCCTCGTCGCGAACGATACGCGCGACGATACCCTTGTTACCGTGACGGCCGGCCATCTTGTCGCCCACCTTCAGCTTGCGCTTCTTGGCGACATAAACCTTGGCCATCTGAATAACGCCGGCCGGCAGCTCGTCGCCGTTGGTGATGTTGTACTTCTCGCGCTTGACTACAGCGTCGCACTTCTTCCACTCGATGATATAGTTGTTGATCGTGCGTTCGATCAAATCGTCGATATGCGCATCGCCGACCCACTTGTCGGTCGAGAGATTCATATAGTCGATGTCCTCGAGCATACGTTTGGTGAACTTGGCACCCTTGGCGTAAAGCTCGGCACCGAAGTAATCCTTGATACCCAGCGTGGTCTTGCCTTCGAGCAGCGTCCACAGCTTGGCGATCAAACGCTCCTTGAGAGCTGCGGTGTCGGCTGCGAACTTCTGGTCCAGCTGCTCGAGCTGCAGTTTCTCGGCGCTCTTGCCCTTGCGGCCGTCGCGGTTGGCGCGGCTGAAAAGCTGCGTCTTGATGATGGTTCCGTAGAGCGAGGGCTGAGCCTTGAGCGAAGCATCCTTCACGTCGCCGGCCTTGTCGCCGAAAATGGCGCGCAGCAGCTTCTCCTCGGGCGACGGATCGCTCTCGCCCTTCGGGGTGATCTTGCCGATCAGGATGTCGCCGGGCTTGACGTTGGCGCCCACACGGATGATACCGTTCTCGTCCAGATCCTTGGTAGCGTCCTCGCTCACATTGGGGATATCCGAGGTAAGCTCCTCGACACCGCGCTTGGTGTCGCGCACCTCCATAACATACTCGTCCACGTGTACCGAGGTGAAGAGATCCTCGCGCTGGATACGCTCCGAAATCACGATAGCATCCTCGAAGTTGTAACCCTTCCAAGGCATGAACGCCACCTTCAGGTTGCGGCCGATAGCCAGCTCGCCGGCCTGTGTCGAGTAGCCCTCGGTCAGGATCTGACCCTTCACGACCTTGTCGCCGGTGAGAACCACCGGTTTGAGGGTGATCGAGGTATTCTGGTTGGTCTTGCGGTAGCGGGGCAGTGTATAAGTGGTGATCTCAGGCTCGAAGCTGACCAAAATCTCGTCGGGCGTACGGTCGTAGCGGATCTGAATCTGCGTAGCATCGGCGAATACCACCTCGCCGTCCTTCTCGGCCACGATCTGTATGCGGCTGTCGGTAATCATATCCTTCTCCAAACCGGTGCCGACGATAGGCGACTCGCAAGTGATCAAAGGCACTGCCTGACGCATCATGTTCGATCCCATCAACGCACGGTTGGCATCGTCGTGCTCGAGGAACGGGATAAGGCTGGCGGCGATCGAAGCGATCTGGTTGGGCGCAACGTCCATCAGATCGACCTGCGAAGCCGACACCTGCGGGAAATCGGCCTCGCAGCGGGCCTTGATGCGGTCTGGCTGCAGGAAATTGCCCTCGTCGTCGAGCGGCGAGTTGGACTGGGCGATGATCTTGCCCTCCTCCTCTTCGGCGCTCATATATATAATATCGTCGTTGTCCAGATCGACCTTGCCGTTCTCGACCTTGCGGTAGGGGGTCTCGATGAAGCCCATATCGCTGATCTTCGCGAAGACGCACAGCGACGAGATAAGGCCGATGTTCGGGCCTTCAGGGGTTTCGATCGGGCAGAGACGGCCGTAATGCGTATAGTGAACGTCTCGGACCTCGAATCCGGCGCGCTCACGCGACAGACCGCCGGGACCCAGCGCCGACAGACGGCGCTTGTGCGTCATCTCGGCCAGCGGGTTGGTCTGGTCCATAAACTGCGACAGCTGGTTGGTTCCGAAGAACGAACCGATAGCGCTGGTCAGGGTCTTGGCATTGATCAAATCGATCGGGGTGAAAACCTCGTTGTCGCGCACGTTCATACGCTCGCGAATGGTGCGGGCCATACGCACGAAGCCGACCGAGAACTGGTTCGAAAGCTGCTCGCCCACCGTGCGCACGCGACGGTTCGAGAGGTGGTCGATATCGTCCACATCGGCCTTCGAGTTGATAAGCTGGATCAAATACTTGATGATAGCGATCATATCCTCCTTGGTGAGAATACGCACCGCCGGATCGATATCCAATCCGAGCTTCTTGTTGATACGGAAACGTCCTACATCGCCCAAATCGTAGCGCTTGTCCGAGAAGAACAGCTTCTCGATCGTCTCGCGCGCCGTAGCCTCATCGGGCGGCTCGGAGTTGCGCAGCTGGCGGTAGATGTAAACCACAGCCTCCTTCTCGGAGTTGCAGGGGTCCTTTTGCAGTGTATTGTAGATGATCGAGTAATCGATACCCGACTGATTTTCCTTATGGAGCAGGATGCTCTTGGCTCCGCTCTCGATGATGTCTTCGATATTCTCCTCGGTAAGCTCGGTCTCTCGGTCCACGATCACGTTGTTACGCTCGATCGAAACCACCTCGCCCGTATCCTCGTCGACGAAATCCTCGACCCACGTGCTCAATACGCGCGCGGCCAGCTTGCGGCCGATAGCTTTCTTCAGATTCGTCTTGTTCACCTTCACCTCGTCGGCCAGATCGAATATCTCGAGAATCTGCTGATCGGTCTCGAAACATATGGCTCGCAACAGAGTGGTTACGGGCAGCTTCTTCTTGCGGTCGATATATGCGTACATCACATTGTTGATGTCGGTGGCGAACTCTATCCACGATCCCTTGAAGGGAATGATACGCGCCGAATAGAGCTTCGTGCCGTTGGTGTGCATACTCTGGCCGAAGAATACACCCGGAGAACGGTGCAATTGTGAAACTATCACACGCTCGGCTCCGTTGATAATGAAGGTGCCGCGGGGAGTCATATAAGGGATCGTACCGAAGTAAACATCCTGAACGACAGTGTCGAAATCCTCGTGGTCAGAGTCGGTGCAATAGAGTTTTAGTTTGGCTTTCAGGGGGACGCAATACGTCATACCGCGCTCCAGACACTCCTCGATCGAGTAGCGGGGCGGGTCGATATAGTAGTCGAT
>CAZEXJ010000229.1:0-9192 GCA_964516585.1 uncultured Alistipes sp. | reverse complement strand
CTCGGAATGACACCTACACAATGTCACTCCGAGGAGCGTGCTTTGCACGCGACGTGGGAGTCTCGGCATATGACAGCGGGAATAATTGTCCCCAAAGAGATTCTCACGTCGCGTTTTTCAAACGCTCCTCGGAGTGACATTATGGGGCTCACAGTCTGTCATTGCGAGCCGAGTGTAACGAGGCGTGGCAATCTCTGTCGCGAAAGAGATTCTCACGTCGCAACTGCGTTGCTCCTCAGAATGACAAGACAGTGGAAATAGTCGCCTAAGCACCACCCCGTTTTTCGTCAAAAGCGGTATTATACAACGCAAACGAAGATCGCCCGGATGGGACATACTTGATGTATTTCCCATTCGGGCGAGCAAGTGCGCGGCAGCAGAATGCCGCTTTTCACGGAAAACATCCAAAGCACCACAACTATTTTTTTTCGTCAAAAGGCGTTAGTTACAAGCCGCATGTGAAAAATCCGCAAATGGGCTGTACTTGGCGTACTGCCCATTTGCGGATTTGAACGAGGCGCAGGAAATGACGCCTTTTCACGAAAAAGGGGAAATTACTTGACAGCAATAGCATCGATCTCAACCAGCGCTCCCATGGGAAGTGCTGCTGCCTCGAAGCAGATGCGGGCAGGCTTGTCGGCAGTGAAATATTCGGCGTAAACTGCGTTCATGGCGGCGAAGTCGGTGATGTGTGCCAGCAGAACGGTGGTCTTGGCCACGTCGTCGAAGGTGTAGCCCGCCTCGGCGAGTATGTGGCCTATGTTGTCGAGCGACTGTCGGGTCTGCGCCTCGATGCCCTCGGCCATTGAGCCGGTCGCGCCGTCGATGGGCAGCTGTCCCGAGATGTAGAGTGTCGTGGTGTGCGCAATGGCCTGAGAATAGGGGCCTACGGCTTTGGGAGCCTTGGGAGATGCAATTACTTTTTTCATATTTTCATACGTTTTAAATGTTTTGTACTATCTTTGTGTCGCAGACTTCTATCTGCGAGTTATTCAAGATAAGGACAAAGATAAAAAATAAAATGTTCCGCAACATGAAAAGATCGTTTTTAATTTTATTGGCGGCGGCGCTGTTTGTCGTTACGAGCTGTTGCAATTGCGCCTCGCGCAGCCGTGAGGTCAAGCCGCTGACGGGCACCGAATGGCATTTGGTGCAGATCATGGGTCGCGATGTCGACAAGTCGTCGGACAGCTACAATCTGTTGTTCGCCGCCGACGGCCGTGTGAGCGGCGTAGGCGACTGCAACCGTTTGATGGGCAGCTATGAGACCGACGAGAAGCGGGCGCTGAGGTTGGGAGAGATGGCCTCGACGCGTATGATGTGCCACGACCCGAAGTCGGAGGACGAGTTCATACAGATGCTCGGCCGCGTGACGCACTACGAGATGGACGGCGACATGATGCTGCTGCTTGCCGACGGCGAGTTGGTGGCCATATTCAAGGCTCTGCCGGCCGAGTCGAAATAGGCTGAGAAATATTTCGGACGAAAATATGCGTTGTGGCGTGCTGCAACGCATATTTTTTGCCGATGTAGAAAAAGTGTTGAAAAGTCGTGCCGCCGAAATTTTCATATTGTCGGGAAATTTCCCAAATTTGTAACGCAGTAGCAGCCCCTTCTGCGGAAGAGCATCGTTTGCCGAAGCGGCGGCGATGAATGCAAAGCAAACCGATATAACAATATAAACAGATATATGGCAATGAATTCCAATCCCGAACATCTGCCTACGGTGGATTACGGCGAGGCCGTCGAGGCGTCGAAGGCATATTTCGGCGGCGACGAACTGGCCGCCACGGTGTGGGTGAGCAAATATGCTCTGAAAGATTCGTTCGGAAACATCTATGAGAAGACGCCCGAGCAGATGCACAATCGCATCGCAGCGGAGATTGGGCGTATCGAGAAAAACTATCCCGATCCGCTGTCGCACGAGGATATATTCGAGCTGCTCGACCATTTTCGCTATGTCATCCCGCAGGGCGGTCCCATGACAGGCATAGGCAACAAGTTTCAGGTGGCCTCGCTGTCGAACTGCTTCGTGATAGGACACAAGCATCCTGCCGACTCCTACGGCGGCATATTCCGCATGGACGAGGAGCAGGTGCAGCTTATGAAGCGTCGCGGCGGCGTGGGACACGACCTGTCGCACATACGCCCCACAGGCAGCCCCGTTCTGAACTCGGCACTCACCTCGACTGGCGTGGTGCCTTTCATGGAGCGTTACTCCAACTCGACGCGCGAGGTGGCGCAGGATGGCCGCCGCGGCGCGCTGATGCTGTCGCTGCTTATCAAGCACCCCGATGCCGAACATTTCATCGATGCCAAGGTCGACACAGGCAAGGTGACGGGCGCCAACGTATCGATCAAGATCGACGACGAATTCATGAAGGCGGCCATTGCCGGCAGGAAGTATCACCAGCAATTCCCCGTCAATGCCGATAAACCTCTCTACGAGCAGGATATCGATGCCCGCAAGTTATGGGAGAAGATTATCCACAATGCATGGAAATCGGCCGAGCCGGGCGTGCTGTTCTGGGATACGATCATCCGCGAGAGCGTCCCCGACTGCTACGCCGACGAGGGTTTCACCACCGTATCGACCAATCCTTGCGGCGAGATACCGCTGTGCCCCTACGACAGCTGCCGCCTGTTGGCTATCAATCTGTTGAGTTATGTCGACGAGCCGTTCACCGAGCGTGCGCGCTTCAATTTCGACAAGTTCCGCAACCACATCGGCAAGGCCATGCACATGATGGACGACATCATCGATTTGGAATTGGAGAAAGTCGAACTCATAATAAAGAAGGTCGAAGCCGATCCCGAGGAGGAGGATGTCCGCCGCGTGGAGCACGAGTTATGGCTCAAAATCAGAGACATGGCTCAGAAAGGACGCCGCACGGGTCTGGGTATCACGGCCGAGGGAGACATGCTCGCCGCATTGGGTCTGCGCTACGGTTCGGACGAGGCGATCGATTTCGCCGTCAAGGTTCACAAGACGCTGGCCGTCGAGGCCTATCGCGCCTCGGTGAAGATGGCGCGCGAGCGCGGAGCGTTCAGTGTATACAATGCCGAGAAGGAGCGCAACAACCCGATGATAGGCCGCATACGCGAGGCCGATCCGGCGCTTTACGAGGAGATGGTGAAATACGGACGCCGCAATATCGCCATGCTCACGATAGCTCCGACGGGTACCACGTCGCTCATGTCGCAAACTACGTCGGGCATAGAACCCGTGTTCCGCCCCGTCTACAAGCGCCGCCGCAAGATCAACCCCTCGGACAAGGGACAGAAGGCGTCGTTCATCGACGAGACCGGCGAGAAGTTCATCGAATACTACGTCTATCATCACAACTTCATCAAGTGGCTGAAAGTAAACGGATACGACACTTCGAAGCTGCAAAGCATCACTGACGATGAACTCAATGCCCTGTTGGAGGCTTCGCCCTATCACAAGGCTACGGCCAACGACATCGACTGGGTGGCCAAGGTCAAGATGCAGGGTGCGATACAGAAGTGGGTCGACCACTCCATATCGGTCACGGTAAATCTGCCCAACGATGTATCGGAAGATCTTGTGGCTCAGGTTTATCGCACGGCATGGGAGTGCGGATGCAAGGGCGTTACGGTCTATCGCGACGGATGCCGCAACGGCGTGCTGCTCGACATAAAGGAGAAGAAGAAGTGCGACGATTCCAATAACAGCGGCGCGATCAAACGCCCCGATTCGATTCCGGCCGACATCGTTCGCTTCAAGAACGGAAAGGAGGATTGGATCGCTTTTGTCGGCAAACAGGACAATCGCCCCTATGAGATTTTCACCGGAAAAATCGAAGAGGACGCCATGTATATTCCGCCCAAGATCACTCACGGTTCTATAATAAAGGTATCGGAGAAGGACGGAACCAAGCGTTACGACTTCCAGTATGTCGACCGCTACGGTTACACCAACACTATCGGCGGCATCTCGCGTCTGTTCGACGAGGAGTTCTGGAACTATGCCAAACTCATCTCGGGCGTGCTGCGCTACGGTATGCCGATCGAGAAGGTGGTGCAGCTCATCGACGGACTGCATCTCGACAGCGAGACGATCAATACTTGGAAGAATGGTGTGGAACGTGCACTGAAACAGTACATTGCCAACGGGACAAAAGGCAAGGGAAAGTGCCCGCAGTGCGGTCAGGAGAACATGGCATACCAGAACGGATGTCTGACCTGTATGTCGTGCGGATATTCGAAATGCGGATAATATGTTAAAAAATATCCTATTATATTAAAAAAAAGCCGGCCATTGTAGACTTTTTTTGTATATTATTTGTATATTTGCGGTCAGTTAGTTGACATAAAGCACGAAAAGTGTATAAAACACATTAAAGAACATAATAGAATTTTTTAATTATGAAAAAGAGTTTACTTGCTACATTGCTGATCGTCTGCACGTTGCTTACGGCAGGCGTTACAGCTCAGGAGAAGAAGAGTGAGAAGCTGCACTGGAAGGGTCACGAGACCAACAAATTCTGGGACAACTGGGAGATTTCGGCCGGTTTCGGCAACTCGTTCCTCGACGTAACGACAAAGGCTGGCTCGAACGATCCCGGTAAATTCCTCGATCGCAACAGCTGGAATGCCAACTTCGCCATCACCAAGTGGTTCGTTCCTATCATAGGTATGCGTCTGCAATTGGACGGTGGTCAGTATCAGAACTATTCGATGAACCCGAAGCTGTATGGAGACGGTCTCTATCAGACTCCTTATGCATTCGTTCACGCCGACGTTATGATCAACCTTTCGAACTGGATCGGCGGCTATCGTGAGGATCGCGTCTACTACGCCATTCCATACGCAGGTTTCGGTTTCCACGCCTCTTCGTTCACCGACTCTTCGGTTGGTTCATACAACGGCGAGTTCTCTTTCACTGCCGGTTTGTTGAACAAGTTCCGCGTATGCAAGTGCCTCGATATTCAACTCGATCTGCGCACGTGGATACTGCGTGAGAATTCACTTCTGGCCGAGATTCGCGGTACGGGTGCCTACTCTTTCGCATACTCTGCATCGGTGGGTATAGCCTATCGTTTCAACAAGCGCAACTGGACTAAGGCTTACAGTCAGGAGGATGTCGACGGCTATATAGCTGCTATCGGCGATCTGAACAACCGCTTGAACGACGCCAACGGCAAGTTGAACGACGCCAACAAGCGTATCGGCGATGCCAATGCTGAGAATGCCCGTCTGAAGAACGATCTGAACAACTGCCTGAAGCGCCCCGTATCTACGGAGACTATTCTGCCCGAGGCAGCTGTATTCTTCAACATAGGCTCTTACAAGTTGACCGACTATGCCAAGGCTTCGCTCGATCAGTTCGTTGTCAATGTCAAGGATAGCGACGTGAAGTTCTCTGTAACGGGTTATGCCGACAAGGAGACCGGTAGCGCCAAGTTCAACCAGCAGCTCTCTGAGCAGCGCGCCAAGGCTGTTGCCGACTACCTCATCGAGAAGGGTATCGACGCTTCGCGCATCGCGAGCGAGGGCAAGGGCGACACGACTCCTGCATTCCCCGATATGAAGCCTATGATTCAGCGTTGCGTGGTTATCAAATAATTCCGCACAGGACATCATACATCGACAGCCTTCCCCACGGGGAGGGCTGTCCTGTTTTATGGGACGATCGGTGTACATGCGCCGAAAATAGTTATCTTTGCAATATCGAAAACGCAGACGATATATGGAGAGACATATCGACATCAACGAATACGACTATCCGCTAACGGACGACCGCATAGCCAAATTCCCGCTCGACGATCGCGCATCGTCGAAACTGCTCGTCTATCGCTACGGCGAAATCACGCAGAGCACTTTCGGCAACATCGGCGATCAACTGCCCGACGGAGCTACACTTATATTTAATAATACGCGCGTGGTGCGTGCGCGGCTCATCATGCACAAGGCCTCGGGCGCCCGCATCGAGATATTCTGTCTCGAACCGCACTCGCCGGCCGACTACGAGCGCGCATTCGCCGTCAAGGGCTGTGCCGAGTGGAGCTGCATCGTCGGCAACCTGAAAAAGTGGAAAGAGGGCGAAGTGGGCATCGACTTCACTGTCGACGGCCGCGACTGCCGTCTTGCCGCGCACATCGTCGAGCGCGGCGTACGCGAACATATCGTGCGCTTCGAGTGGACGGCCGACATGACCTTCGGTCAACTGCTCGAACATCTGGGACGCATTCCCATACCGCCCTATCTCAACCGCGACAGCGAGGAGATCGACAATACGCGCTACCAAACCGTCTACTCGCGCATCGAAGGCTCGGTGGCCGCACCTACGGCCGGTCTGCACTTCACGCGCGAGTTGATCGGCTCGCTGCGCGAGCGCGGCGTGGAGACCGACGAAGTGACGCTTCACGTCGGTGCCGGAACGTTCCTGCCCGTCAAGGATGACGATGCCGCCCGGCACGCCATGCACACCGAGCACTTCGAGGTGTCGCTCCCGACAATCGAGCATCTGCTCGCACGCTATGGCACAATCACGGCCGTCGGCACGACCTCGGTGCGCACTTTGGAGTCGCTCGCAGCCTTGGCTTGGCGCATCAAAACCGGCGGCGACGCCGATACCGCACGCACGGTGGGTCAGTGGGAGCTGTACGACCTGCCCGACGATTTCGACGGCAAAGAGGCTTTGACCATTTTGGCCGATTACATGCACGCCAAGGGTCTCGACCGCATAAAGGCCGCTACGCAGATCATGATAACGCCGCTCGGATTCCGTTTCCGCGTGGTGCGCTATATCATCACCAATTTCCACCAGCCCAAATCGACGCTTCTGCTGCTCGTGGGCGCGTATGTCGGCGACGACTGGCATCGCATCTACGATTATGCTCTATCCAACGATTTCCGCTTCCTGAGCTACGGCGATTCTTCGCTGCTTATCAACCGCTGACCGGCGGCCGATCGTGGTTCGGTATTTGCTTTTTCGCGGCATACAATACCGTGGGTCGATGCATCGCGAGGACAACCCTTTCGAGCAACGCCCCGGGCTAAACTCTTGTATACCATGAAAATCAAACGAATCAAGGCGCGCGAGATACTCGATTCGCGAGCCAATCCCACCGTCGAGGTCGACATCGTGACCGACTCGGGCGCATTCGGGCGCGCGTCGGTGCCCAGCGGAGCCTCCACGGGCGAACACGAGGCGCTCGAACTGCGCGACAACGAGCCGTCGCGCTACGGAGGGCGCGGCACGTCGAAGGCCGTGGCCAACGTCAACTCCATCATAGCCCCCGCACTCACCGGCATCAACGTCACCGAGCAGGAGCGTATCGACTCGACGCTGCTGTCTCTCGACGGCACCGAAAACAAATCGGTGTTGGGAGCCAACGCCATTCTTGCCGTATCGCTCGCTGCGGCGCATGCCGCGGCCGATTACTACCGCATGCCGCTCTACCGCTACATAGGCGGCATCGATGCCCGCACGATGCCCGTACCGATGATGAACATCATCAACGGCGGCGCCCACTCCGACGCGCCTATCGCCTTTCAGGAGTTCATGATACGTCCCGTCGGCGCGGAAAACTTCGCCGAGGCGCTGCGTATGGGCGCCGAAGTGTTCCACGCCTTGAAAAAGGTGCTGCACAATGCGGGCTTCTCCACCGCCGTGGGCGACGAGGGAGGTTTCGCACCTCCGCTGACCGACATCGAGGCGGCGATAGAATCGATCCTTTCCGCTATCGAAGATGCCGGCTACCGTGCCGGCCGCGACATCACGCTGGCTCTCGACTGCGCCGCCTCCGAATACTATAAAAACGGATTCTACGACTACACCATCTTCGAGGGCAAAAAGGGTCTCCGCCGCTCGCAGCACGAGCAGATCGCATATCTCGAACACCTCGTCGACCGCTTTCCGATCGACTCCATTGAGGACGGCATGGCCGAAAACGACTGGGAGGGTTGGCAGCTGCTTACCGAACGCCTAAGCAGCCGCTGCCAGCTTGTCGGCGACGACCTGTTCGTTACCAACACCCGCTATCTCAAACGCGGCATAGAGCAGCGCTGCGCCAATGCGATTCTGGTCAAGGTCAACCAGATAGGTACACTCTCCGAGACACTCGACGCTATCTCCATGGCGCAGCGCGCAGGCTTCGCTACAATCATTTCACACCGCTCGGGCGAGACCGAGGACACCACGATCGCCGACCTCGCCGTGGCCGTCAATGCCGGACAGATCAAGACGGGTTCCCTCTCTCGCACCGACCGTACGGCGAAGTACAACCGGTTGTTGCGCATAGAAGAGTCGCTTTTCGCGTGAAAGCACCGCACCGGCGTCCCCTTCCTGTCATTGCGAGGAGCGTTCGAAGAACGCGACGTAGGGATCTCATTCCCACTGTGGTGTCATTCTGAGGAGGCCGCAGGCCGACGTGAGAATCTCGGTTTGAGACGATGTTTGCGGGCGATAAATCTTGTCTACCCCAACCAGATTCTTGACCTTCGGTCTTCCTCCTTCGCGTCTCGGCAAAAAGAGCAATGCTCTTTCTGCTCTCGACTTGGCGTCGGTTCGCTTCGTTACACTCCGCTCAGAATGACAGAGTACAGCGCTCCACCACGTCACTCCGAGGGAGAAGCGCAGCTCCGACCGTGGGAGTCTCGCACACGATATGATAGTGGAAATAATCGTCCCCAAATGAGATTCTCACGTCGGCCGCTTGCGGCCTCCTCAGAATGACATGTCGGAAGGAATGAGATTCCCACGTCGCAACTGCGTTGCTCCTCGGAATGACATGATAATGGAAATAGTCTCCAAAGAATTACTTCATTTTTCGTCAAAAGGCATTAGTTGCAACGCACACGATGTGAGACCGGATAGGTTGTACTCGGCGTACTACCTATTCGGTCGAACGAGCGCGCGGAAGCAAATGGTTATTTTTCACGGAAAACCCCCGCCCGAAAAGTTTTGTCGACATTTGTTTTTATTTTTTCTTTATTACTTTTTATAAATAAAAATTCAATAATAAATATAATGCCTGTCGATAATGTCGATAACTCGCCGCGACGAAAAGTTATCGACACCGATTATTGTTTTTTCTGCTTGTTTTTATTATTAAGTGTTTTTATATATAAATAGTTGTAAAAATAATTAACAATTGTTGAAATCGGTTGTCGACATATCGACAGAGTGTTTTTATCAACAAATATCCGCGGTTTTCGGTTACT
>CAZEXJ010000228.1:0-6989 GCA_964516585.1 uncultured Alistipes sp. | reverse complement strand
GGTGATGCCGCGTCCCGTGGCACCCAATACGCCTGCCGAATGACACTCGTCGACCATGACCAATGCGTCGTACTTCTCGGCCAGAGCGCAGATCTTGTCGAGCGGGGCGGCATTGCCGTCCATCGAGAACACTCCGTCGGTGCATATTATGCGGAAACGCTGAGCCTGAGCGCGTTTAAGACAGTCCTCCAACTCCTCCATGTTGGCGTTGGCATAGCGGTAGCGCACCGCCTTGCACAGTCTCACGCCGTCGATTATCGAGGCGTGGTTGAGCGAATCGGAGATGATTGCATCCTGCTCGGTGAGCAGCGGTTCGAATACTCCGCCGTTGGCGTCGAAACATGCGGCGTAGAGAATCGTGTCCTCGGTGCCGAAGTAGTCGGCTATGGCCTTCTCCAACTGCTTGTGGAGATCCTGACAGCCGCAGATGAATCGCACCGACGACATGCCGTAGCCGCGTGCATCCATGGCGGCTTTGGCTGCTTCGATCAGTCGTTTGTTGTCCGACAGACCGAGATAGTTGTTGGCGCAGAAATTCAATACGCTCTTGCCGGCGACCTCGATTTCGGCGCGCTGCGGCGAGCATATTACACGCTCGGTCTTATATAGACCTGCGGCCTTGATCTCGGCCAGTTCGCGTTGCAAATGTTCTTGAAATTTTCCGTACATAATATATATCGTTTTAATTGTATATGTTTCTATGTTTTCGGGCAGTATGTGCCGCGTATCGACACAATTAAGGTTACAGTCGCCTTGAAAGCACCGCCCCGAATCTTATAATTTGTTACAAAGATAGCAATTTGTGGAATAAAAACAAACTATTTTTCGTGAAAAGCGGCATTCTGCCGCCGCCTGTCGTTCGGTACGTGGCATAATACCGCTTTTCACGAAAAAGCAGAGGTGCTTGGGAGGTGCTTGGGTGACTATTTTCACTATCCTGTCATTCTGAGGAGCGCAAAGCGCGACGCGAGAATCTCATTCCCTCAGTGTCATTCTGAGGAGTGTTCTGTGAACACGACGTGAGAATCTCATTTACACACATGATATTGCCATGCCTCGCTGCCGGCTGTTTTACCGTCACGGGGGTGCGATCGACACCTTTTCGCGAAAAAGAGTGGTGCGGCTCGGGGATTTTTTATACCTTTGTCAGATAATCCGATAATTTATTATCGGGTTTGGTTAAACAGGTCGTCATGAAGCGTTTGGTCGTCATATTGTATCTGTCGGTTTGCGCCGTGTTGTGTTCGCAGCGCGCCGAGGCGCAGTATTACAGCTGGGGAGCCGATCCCGCTTCGCTCCGCTGGCGGCGTCTGTCGACCGACGATTACAGCATCATATACCCCGATACCGCCTCGCAGATAGCACGCCGCACGATGTTCTACATGGACGCCGTGCAGCGCGACATATCGTTCGGCTATCGCCATCCCCAGATGTCGATCCCGTTGGTGATGCACCCTATGAACTTCCAGTCGAACGGATTGGTAATGTGGCTGCCCAAGCGAATAGAGTTTCTGACCACCCCTGCCATATCGGGCTACTCGATGCCGTGGACGAAGCAGTTGGTGGCGCACGAGTATCGTCATGCCGTACAGTACAACAACCTCAACCGCGGCGTGGTTAAGATATTGAGTTATCTGTTCGGTCAGCAAAGCTCGACCGTGGGGTTAGTCTTCATGCCGCTGTGGCTCATGGAGGGCGATGCCGTGATGACCGAAACCGAGATGTCGACATTCGGGCGCGGCCTGCAGCCGAGCTACACCATGGCCTATCGCGCCTATGGCGACGTGGTGGGGCGTTTCAACCGCGACAAGCTCTTTTGCGGCTCCTACCGCGACTACATCCCCGACCACTATCAGTTGGGCTACCTGATATGCCGCTACGGCTACTACCACTACGGCGAGGTTATGGGCGACCGCATAGCGTGGCTCACCTCCCGCCGCCCCTACATGATCATTTCGTCGGAGTGGGTGTTGAAAAAGCTCTTCGGGCGCAACAGCTTCCAACTCGTGCAGGATACGTTCGGCGAACTTACCGCCCACTGGAACAAATATGCCGAGGTCGACCAGACCACCCGGCCGATACCGGTGCCCGAGCCGCAGAGTCACACGACATACTCCTACCCGATGCCGACAGGCGACGGACGCATATTGGCTCTCAAAGAGGATTTCGACACCTCCTCGCAGATAGTTCTTATCGACTCGCTCGGCGGCGAGCGGCGATTGGCGCACACGGGACGCATATCGACGCGCCCGGCGCTCTCGTCGACAGGCTGGCTGTGGTGGACCGAATACCGGCAGAGCGCGCTGTTCGACGAGAAGGTCAATTCGCAGCTCTGCTACATCGACATGCGCGCCGAGCGTCCTCGCCCGCGTATGGTGCGCCGGCGCACCAATGTGCTCTATCCCACGCCCATGCGTGACGACGATATAGCATGGGTGGAGTACACGCCCGACGGAGCGTACACGGTGACTATCAATTCGGTGGCAGAGGGCGAACGCCGTTTGAAGATACCGATGGGCAAGGAGATACACTCTTTGGCGTGGGACGATCGCACCGATTCGCTCTACGTCATAGTCACCGATGACGACGGCATGCATATAGCTGCCGTCGGCAGCGACTCGCTGCGCCGCATAACGCGCAGCGCCTACACCACGCTGAGCGACCTGCGAGCCGCCGGCGGACGGCTCTTTTTCGGATCGATAGCTTCGGGCAAGGACGAGCTGCACTGCTACGACCTTGCCGAGCGGCGCGAGTATCGCATATCGCAATCGCGCTACGGTTCGTTCCAGCCCATGCCCGCAGCAGAGGGAGAGGTGCTGGCCACCTCCTACGACGAGAGGGGCTATATGCCCGTCCGGCAGTCGATCGACTCTGCCCGGTGCGAGGTGCCGTATGCCCCTGCGGCGCGCAATCTGCTGCTGCCCGAGCGCGAGCGGTGGCCGGTGGTTAATCTCGATACGGTGCGCTTCGACACCTCGACGGCCGAGAACACTCCTGACGGCAAACGTCGTTCGCGTCGTTATTCGCGCATTGCGCACGCGTTCAACATCCACAGCTGGGCGCCCGTGTCGTTCGACCCCTACTCCATTACCGAGGAGTCGAAAGTGGCTTTCAATATAGGCGCCACGGTGATGTCGCAAAACCTGCTGTCGACGTCGGAGGGTTTCCTCACATGGGGCTGGAACCGTTCGGAAGGTTCGGTGTTCAAAGGTACTTGGCGCTATTATGGTTTAGGAGTCAATTTCCGGTTGAGCGCCACCTACGGAGGCAGTCAGAACATCTATCCGGTATACTCCTACAACGTCGATCGTCACGAATTGGAGTTCCCGCTGCCGCCCGAGCGCGGACACTACTACTCGATCGACGTGTCGGCGGCGCTGCCGCTGCTTTTCGACCGCGGACATCATCTGCGGCAGCTCGTGCTGTCGACCGGGTGGAACTACTCCAACGGTTTAGTGGCCAATGTCGGCCGCCTCGAAATATCGAACGACCACATAAGCAATATCGCCACGATAGGATACTCGCGCGGTGTGCAGCTGCTCTCGTCGGGCATAGCGTTTCAGGATATGGTGCGCATGTCGAAGCGCGACTTCCTGCCGCCGTGGGGCTTCCTGTTGAGTGCGAGTCACGCGATGAACCCCGACAACGGCCATTTCGGCAATTTGATAGTCCTCTACGGCAAACTCTATACGCCGGGCTTCGCTCCGCACCACTCGCTGTCGTTAGCGGCATCGTACCAGACTTCGATCGGCGGCTTCTCGTCGGATAACGTGTTGTCGGCGCTTACGTTCAAGTCGACGCGGCTGCTGCCCCACGGCTTCTCGTCGTCGCAGATAGCCAACCGCAACTACACGGCTTTTGCACTGAACTACCAACTGCCGCTGTGCTATCCCGACGGAGGATGGACGGGTTACATCTATTTCAAGCGCATACGTCTGAACGTCGGATTCGACTATGCGCGTTTCGAAGTGCCGAAACTTGTGACGGCCGACGGCAAGGTGCATCGGCAGTGGCACGACATATACTCCTACGGAGGCGACATATCGTTCGATATCAATCTGTTCAGCTCGCCGGCTTCGGCCACTACGGCACTCACGCTGTCGCTGTGGCGGCCGAGCGAAGGCAACTTCTACGTATCGTTCGGCGTCGGTTTGCCGTTTTAATGATATAAAGGATGATGTTCAACGCATAATTGAAGAAGAAACAATAGCAATATGGACAAACGAAAAGACAATAGCTTCGGCGCACGCATCGCCCGCCTGTTCTCGGGCATCACGCAGCGACATGTCGTCATCGCCATGTGGTCGCTCACGGCATTGGGAGTCGTGTCGGCAACCCTGATATTCTTGTTGGCACGATTCGAAGTGTTCGGACCCATGCCCTCGTTCGAGGAGTTGGAGAACCCCAAGACCAATCTCGCCACACAGCTCTATTCGGCCGACGGCGAGGTATTGGGCACCTTCTTCATCGAGAACCGCACGCACCTCAGCTACGAGGATCTGTTCCCCGAGAACGACTCTATGGTGCTGCGCGTGGCGGGACACGATTTGCCGCCTATCGTCGCGGCTCTGTTGGCGACCGAGGATGTGCGCTTCTTCGACCACTCGGGCATCGACTTCAAGGCCACGGCGCGTGCCGGCTTCAAAACCATACTGATGCGGCAGTCGGAGCAGGGCGGCGGCAGCACCGTAACGCAGCAGTTGGCCAAAAACCTCTACAAGACGCGCAACAACGGCCGCATGCCCGACGGCACGCTCTCCACGCTCACGGCCAAGGCGCAGGAGTACGTAATCGCCACGCAGTTGGAGTACAACTACACCAAGGAGGAGATCGTGGCCATGTATCTCAACACGGTGGAGTTCAGCAACAGCAACTTCGGCATAAAGTCGGCTGCCAACAACTTCTTCGGCAAGGAGCCGTCGGAGCTTAAAATCGAGGAGGCGGCACTCATCGCCGGGCAGGTCAAGGCTCCCGGCACATACGCCCCCATGCGGCGGGGCAAACCCAACGAGAAGGCGCGCGAACGACGCAACCTCGTGCTTACGCGTCTGGCGGATGCGGGCGCCATAACGCCCGCCGTATGCGACTCGCTGCGCTGCCTGCCGGTCGATCTGACGCGCTACCGCACGGCGGCCGAGTCGCACAACGAGGGCACGGCGACCTACTTCCGCGAAATGGTTCGCCAGACCATGACGGCACATCCGCCTGTGCGCAAGAACTATCTGACACAGTGGGACTACGAGGCGGCCTTGCGCGAATATAACGACAACCCGCTCTACGGCTGGTGCCACAAGAACCACAAGGCCAACGGCGAGGAGTACGACATCTACCGCGACGGTTTGAAGATCTACACCACGATCGATTCGAAGATGCAGCAGTATGCCGAGGCGGCCGTGAGCAAGCAGATGATCGACGTGCAGAGGAAGATGGATGCCCAGATCAAGGCTTCGGGGACGATCTTCGTCGACAAGACCAAGGATCAGGCCGAGCAGATGATCCTGTCGGCCATGCGTCAGTCGGATCGCTGGCGCGAGATGTCGCGCGAGGGATACGATGAAGAGGATATTCTCGCCGTCTTCGCACAGCCGCGTTTGATGAAGGTATACACCGCAAAGGGAATACGCGATACGGTCATAACTCCGCGCGACTCGGTCGTACACCACAAGGCCATACAGCGTGCCGGGTTCGTGGCTATCGATCCGCACTCGGGCTATGTGCGCGCCTATGTCGGCGGTCCCGACTACAAATATTTCAAGTACGACGCCGCCAAGCAGGGCAAGCGGCAGGTGGGGTCGACGGCCAAGCCGTTCATCTACACCTTCGCCATAGACCATTTGGGTCTGACTCCCTGTACGATAGTTCCGAATCGCCCCGTGTCGATCGACACTCCCTCGGGCGTGTGGTCGCCCAAGGAGGCCGGCAAGGTCGAATACACAGGCTCGCACCCTCTCTACTGGGGGCTTGCGCGCAGCCGCAACAACTATTCGGCATGGATCATGAAGCAGGCCAAGCAGCCCGAGGCCGTGGCGCAGTTTATCCACAACATGGGCATACACGGCTATATCGACCCCGTGCCGGCATTGTGCATAGGCTCCTACGAGAGCAACCCGTTCGAGATGGCCGGAGCATACTCGACATACGCCAACGAGGGTGTGAGAATCGATCCCATATTCGTCACCCGCATAGAGGATAATCAGGGCAACGTGCTGGCTACCTTCACGCCGCGCTCGCACGATGCCATATCGAAGCGCGTGGCCTACACGATGATCACCATGATGCAGAAGGTGGTGACCATGGGTACGGCCGGCCGCATGCGCTATGTCTACGGCTTTACCGATGTGGAGATGGCTGCCAAGACCGGAACCACCAACAACAATGTCGACGCGTGGTTCATGTGCGTGGTGCCCAACTTGGTGATGAGCGCATGGGTAGGCGGCGAGGAGAACAGCATACACCTGCGCTCGGGCGGCGAGGGCGCCTCCATGGCGCTGCCCATTGCGGGCGAATTCCTGACTCGCGTCTATGCCGACGGCACGTTGGGCGTCGACCGCACCGACCGCTTCACTCCGTCGGACGAGGTGCCCGACTACGACTGCCCCATGGATATCGCCGACGACGGCTCCGACTCGACCTCCAATATCGACGAGGAGGAGGAGTTTTTCTGATGCCGCGGCGAGGCGCGAGAATATCAACGCATGGGAGCCTTTCCGTTTGAGATTGCCACGCCTTGCTGCGCTCGGCTCGCAATGACAGGGTGCAAAGCCCCTCCTTGTCACTCCGAGGAGCGTTTGAAAAACGCGACGTGGGAGAGAACAAACGTCGGCCACGAAGCGACGGCTTACGCCGTTTTACAATTCTGACCCCACCCCACACCCCTCCCTCGGGAGGGAAAACAAACGTCGACCACAGAACGACGGCTTACGCCGTTATATAATTCTGACCCTCCCCTAACTGCTGCAACAGGCGAGCGCAATCGCTTGCGAATTGCC
>CAZEXJ010000227.1:0-1681 GCA_964516585.1 uncultured Alistipes sp. | reverse complement strand
CACGAAAAAGACACGAAAAATTTTAGAGAAAATGTCCCTAACAATTACAGCGGCTTAACATCATCGCGATCGAATGTTTCGTTCATATCTTTGAGGTATCGCAGATTGCGGCGAACGATAAGCAGACACACGAATGCGAACAGAGCCACGACGCCGAAGATAATCATTCTAATCAACGCCCCGTTACCCGCACACCAAAGCGTATAGGGCACACTGAACAGGAACAGCAATGCGCAGATGACATACAGAAATCTCAGTTGGTTTATCATGTTTCCTTAACTCGATTATGGTTGACTATTTTATATATGAAGCTACCAGACTATGGGTCGTTTGCCAACGCTTTGCAGGTAGTCGTTGGCCTGCGAGAAGTGGCGGCATCCGAAAAAGCCTCGATATACCGACAGCGGCGAGGGGTGTACGGCACGCAGGATGCAGTTGCGCGCAGGATCGGCTATGGCGCCTTTGCGCTGGGCGTAACTGCCCCAAAGCATGTAGACGATGTGCTCTTTGCGGAGGTTTATGGCACGCACCACGGCATCGGTGAACTGCTCCCAGCCGTGACCGGCATGCGAAGCGGCCTCATGTGCGCGCACTGTCAATACGGCATTAAGCAGCAATACGCCCTGCTCAGCCCAACGGTCGAGGTTGCCGCTCTCCGGCACGGGCGCACCCGTATCGTCGCGCACCTCCTTGAAGATGTTTTGCAGCGAGGGAGGGAACGGCACTCCGTCGCCCACCGAGAAGCACAATCCGTTGGCCTGACCCTCGCCGTGATAGGGGTCCTGACCGATGATCACCACCTTCAAGTCGTCGAATGGGCATTTGTCGAAGGCACGGAATATGTTGCGCCCCTGCGGGAATATGCGGTGTGTGGCATACTCCTCGCGGACGAAACAAGCGAGATCGGAGAAATAGGGCTTTTCAAACTCCTCTCCGATAACAGCTTTCCAATCTTCGGCTATGCGTACATTCATACTGTATAGTTCTATTGACTATTTTTCGGATTGCAAATATAACTAAAATTTTTATATATCAACTACTCCGAACACGCTTCCGTTCGGCAAAACGCAAACAAGTTTGCTTTTGCCCCCGGTTTTGTCCTCGGCAATGTTCAAATAAATTTGACATTGCCCTCACTTATTCGTATATTTGCCCAAAACTGTAATTGATGAATCTTTTATGAAACGTTTCTTATTATCTTTCATTACTTTCACCACATGTGCATGTATTGCCGCCGCGGCACAACCCCCTGTCAAGAACATCATACTCATGATCGGCGACGGCATGGGACTCTCGTGCGTATCGATGATACAGTTGGAAAATGACTTCCGTCCAACGGTGTTCGATGCCGCCGACAACATAGCCCTCACGCGCACCTACTCGCTCAACAACCGTGTCACCGACTCGGCCGCAGCAAGCACGGCGATCGCCACTGGACACAAGACAAACAACGCGCATATAGGCGTGACGCCCGACGGCCGGGCGGTGGAGTCGATCATCGCACGCGCCAACGCCAAGGGCATGCCAACGGGCATCGTAGTCACGACATTCCTGCAACACGCCACGCCGGCGGCATTCTACGCACACACCTCCGACCGCCGCGCGCTTAAAGATATTACGCACAATTTGGTCGACAGCGGCATCGAGGTGGCCGTAGGCGGCGGCAGAGAGTATTTCGAGC
>CAZEXJ010000226.1:0-1754 GCA_964516585.1 uncultured Alistipes sp. | reverse complement strand
CTCCCCGGCAGGCAGTATGATGCTGGGGAAGTTATCGTGGTTGACAGCGTCGGAGAAGCCCTGACACTCTATGGCTACACCTGCGTAGTCGGCGTAGCGGCTGCCCGATTTGGTGACGGGGCAGCCTCCGGCAAGCCAGTTGCCGGTGTAGACCACGGCTGCGGGTTGCGACGAGAGTATCTCGACGCGGCGTCCCGTAGCCTCGCAGCGCAGTTCGCCCACCTCGCCGAGGATATTTTTGCGCCAGTTGTCGACGGCGAAGCAGTGGTCGTAGCCGCGGAAGTCGCGTATATGGTTGAACTCGTCGTCGATACGCTCGCCGAAGCGCCGCCACGAGGTGAAGTCGAGCGGTGTGCCGGCAACGTCGATAAGACGTCCCGTAGGTATCTGCTCGATGTCCATCTCCAACACTTGCGAGCAGTTGAGGCGCAACTCGTGGTCGAGTATGGTCTTGCCGCTCGCCTCGCCTGCAAGGTTCCAGTAGAGGTGGTTGGTGAGATTGACGGCCGTGGTGCGGTCGCTCTTGGCAAGATAGGTTATCTCCAACGAGTCCTCCTCGTCGAAATCGAATATGGCTTCGACCTGCAAGCAGCCGGGGTAGTTTTGCTCGCCGTCGGCCGAGGTGCGCGAGAATACTACGCGGTTGGTCTCTATGCGGCTCTCCCATAGTTGGTTGGCAAAGCCTTTCGAACCGCCGTGCAGATGGTTGCGACCGTTGTTTATTTCGAGATTGTACTCTTTGCCGTCGATGACGAGATGTCCGCGGGCGATGCGGCCGGCCACGCGTCCCACCGACTTGCCGCTGGCGGCTCCGTCGCCGAAGTAGCTCATCGAATCGCGGTAGCCCAATGCCACGTCGTCGATATGGCCTTTGCGGTCGGCAAAACGCACCGATACGATCGATGCACCTATATTACATAGCTGCACCTCCGAGCCGTGCTCGTTGCGCATTGTGTAAAGCACTATGGCTTCTCCTTCGGGGGTAGTGCCCCAGATGTGTTGCAGTATGTCCATTACTCTGCGGGTTTAAGGTTTTCGAGAATGTAGTCTATGCGTCGCAGGGTCTCTTCGCGGCCGAGGAACGCCGTCACGTCGTACATGCCGGGACCCTTGCCCGCGCCTACCAATGCAAGACGCAGCGTGTTCATCACCTGACCCATCGACAGACCCCTCTCTTGTATCCATGCGTGCACCCTCTGCTCGGTTGCCTCCTTCGAGAAGTCGTCGATCGATGCCAAAACCTCTCTCAGCTCGCGCAGTATGGCCGGGTTGTCGCCACGCCAGTATTTGCGTGTCTGTTTCTCCTCGAACTCGGTGGGAGCCACGAAGAAATATGATGTCAGATCCCACAGGTCGCCAACGAGCGTGGCGCGCTCCTTCATGATGCCTGCGGCGCGGCCGGCCAAAGCGTCGCCGGTCTCCACGCCGTGCTCGCGCAGTATGGGTTGCAGCAGCGCCGCCAACTCCTCGTCGCTCTTGCGGTGCATGTATTGTGCGTTGAACCACTTGGCCTTGTCGGGTTGGAATCGTGCGCCCGACTTCGATACGCGGTCGAGCGAGAAGGCGTCGATCAGCTCCGACATCGAGAACAGCTCCTGTTCGGTGCCGGGGTTCCAGCCCAACAGTGCGAGCATGTTGACGAAAGCCTCGGGCAGGTAGCCGTCTTCGCGATAGCCGTGAGCCGTCTCACCCGTTGCGGGCGATTTCCAGAAGAGCGGAAAGACGGGGAAGCCCATCTTGTCGCCGTCGCGCTT
>CAZEXJ010000225.1:0-5695 GCA_964516585.1 uncultured Alistipes sp. | reverse complement strand
TTGCAGGTAATCCTTTATTTGCGATTTTAAAAGGGGATCATGCCCCTGCCGTTTTAGCTGCGGCAGAGGTTATTTTAAAGATTTGGGTTTAAGGAGGTGGCTGTAAGTCTGTATCAGGAAGGTGTGGATGAGACCTTCGCGATAGACGATACGGTGTTTCCAGCGGTTCGCCCACCAGCGGCGGAATTTGAATATCAGACTTTTTATGATGTTCCCATGCGGGCTTTCCTCGTCGAATTCGGGATGAAGAATATCGTTCACGACTCGCAGTTCAAGCTCCGCATCGCGCTCTATCGGCGGCAGACACTCTTTCGGGATGTCGAAATAATCGACGACTATTGCATTCAGGCAATGCAGAAAGCGGTGCATGTTCTGCTCGCGTGCAATATTTTCGAATTGCATCCAATCTATCTCCTTGTGGTATCTTTGTACGAACATTGCCCAGTCGACAATATGCCTCAAAGCGATATTCACCGCGGCGAAATGCGCCGCCGCATGCCGCAGCAGAAACAAGGCGTTGAAATCGGGCGACGGCAGATATACGGTATTGCCGTCGACAACTGTTGTCCCGCCCTGCTGCAAAGCGAGATTCTTCAAGTGTTTCTCGATCGACCGATTGGATGTATGAGAGTGGATGTTCAGAAAATCGAAGTGGTTCTCGACCATGATTGAGTCGAGATGGAATACGGTGTGGTGATGCACGTCTCTCTTTATCTCTATGCCCAGCTCCTTGCCGAGGATCCGATCCGCCCGCTCCTGCTCACCGAACAGCCATATATCGATGTCACCGCAAGGCCGGTGTTCCGGGACAGGATAGTTCAGGCTCAACCCGTAGCCTTTCAGCACCATCATCCGTACTCCGTGCCTGCCGTATATGCCGCACAGCTTTCCTATTGCCTCCCGCTGTTTGGCATATTTACCGTTTATGCGTTCGACATTGTAAGCCCACTCTATTCTTAGAGTGCGGTCGGGCATACTGTCGGCAGGGATCTTATTCTCGGTCATAAGCCGTTGCAGGCCGTCCCATACGATGGCCGCTACGCCCTGTTTCTTAGCCAGAGCGTATATGTCCCGCCATGACGACTGATCGCATATCGAAAAATCGGCCGTATGGCGATCTCCGATATGCAGACCTGCGCGCATCAGGGTGAACAGTATGTTTTTGTATCCGTCAGTCACGTTTGAAAATGTCGCGTGTGTATACTTTGTCTCTTACATCGTCGAGCGATGAGTCGTAGCGGTTGGCTATTATCGCATCGCTCAACGATTTGAATTTATCGAGGTCGTTCACTATACGGCTGCCGAAGAACGTGGAGCCGTCGTCTAACGCCGGTTCGTATATTACGACCTCCGCCCCTTTGGCCTTTATGCGCTTCATCACGCCCTGAATCGACGAGTAGCGGAAGTTGTCGGAATTGGACTTCATCGTCAGCCGATATACTCCTATCACGCATGGACGCTGCTCCCCGGCTCTGTATCCGTTGTTGTCGGAGTAGCCATACCAGCAGGCCTTGCGCAACACGCGGTCGGCAATGAAATCCTTGCGCGTGCGGTTCGACTCGACGATAGCCAGCATCATGTTTTGAGGCACGTCGGCATAGTTGGCAAGCAGTTGTTTCGTATCCTTGGGCAGACAGTAGCCGCCGTAGCCGAACGAGGGGTTGTTGTAGTGCCCTCCTATGCGCGGATCGAGGCATACTCCGTCGATTATGGCCTTCGTGTCGAGTCCCTTCATCTCGGCGTATGTATCCAATTCGTTGAAGTAGCTTACGCGCAATGCAAGATATGTGTTGGCGAAGAGCTTGACAGCCTCAGCCTCGGTAAGCCCCATGAAGAGTGTGTCGATGTTCTCCTTCTCGGCGCCCTGTTGCAGCAGCGCGGCAAAGGTGCGTGCAGCACTTTGCAACGCCTGAACATCGGCGATTTTGAAAACAGCGTCATCCTCCTCCGATGCGGCCTTGGGGTATCCGACGATGATGCGGCTCGGATAGAGATTGTCGTACAGAGCTTTCGATTCGCGCAGGAACTCGGGCGAGAATAGCAGATTGAGTCGCTTCACTCCGCGCTGCGCATACTTCGCATACAGGCTGCGGCAATACCCGACGGGAATCGTCGATTTGATGACCATGACGGCATCGGGATTGACTTTCAGGACGAGGTCTATGACCGACTCTACGGCCGAAGTGTCGAAGAAGTTCTTTTGACTGTCATAATTGGTCGGAGCAGCTATGACGACAAAATCGGCATCGCTATATGCCCGCTCAGCATCGAGCGTGGCCGTCAGATCGAGCCGTTTCCCGGCGAGATATTTCTCGATATATTCGTCCTGTATGGGCGAAATGCGCTTGTTGATCTTCTCTATCTTCTCGGGAATGATATCCACAGCAGTTACAGTGTTGTGCTGTGCCAGAAGCGTGGCTATCGACAGCCCGACATAACCTGTACCTGCTACCGCAATTTTCATATTCCCCGGAAGCTTTTACTTGTCATATTGTTCAAACTGCGAGTTCTTCGATTTGAACTCCGGAACTATACGTTTCATGAGTTTTACCATATCCGGTATATTCACCGCACGTGACAGCGTCTCCAACTTCTCGGCAGCAGCCAAAGCATCCGCATAGTCGTATTGGCGCACCTTTGCAATGCGGATACGGTCGTGGGAAGTGGGAATCGTGTTTTCCGAATTGGCGAGCACCTCCTCATAAAGTTTCTCGCCCGGACGAAGCCCCGTGTACTCGATTTTGATATCCTTGTCGGGGACAAACCCTGCCAATTCTATCATTCGCTTCGCCAAATATGATATTTTCACCGATTCGCCCATGTCGAATACGAATATCTGCGTGCCGGTGGACATCGTTGCAGCCTCCATCACCAAGCGGCAGGCCTCCGGAATCGTCATAAAGAAACGGGTTATGTCGGGGTGCGTTACGGTCACCGGACCTCCCTTTGCTATCTGCTCGCGGAAACGCGGAATCACCGATCCGTTCGATCCGAGAACGTTGCCGAAACGCGTTGTAACGAAGCGCGTGTTTCCCTTTATCCGTTTCTGCTCTACCGCAAGCCCGAGCGACTGTACGTAAATCTCCGCCAAACGCTTCGTACAGCCCATTATGTTGGTGGGATTTACGGCCTTGTCGGTGGATATCATTATCATCTTCTCGACATCGTATTCGAGACATTTGTCCGCAACGTTTCTCGATCCGGCCACATTCGCCAATACTGCTTCGCAGGGATTCTCCTCCATTAGAGGCACATGCTTGTATGCTGCGGCATGAAACACTATCTGCGGACGATGTCTTTTAAAAATGGCATCGAGTCGTGCAGGAATACGTACGTCGCCTATTACCGGTTTGAACACTAAATTCGGGAACCGCTCCTCCAATTCGAGGCGGATATTGTGCATCGGCGTTTCGGCGTTGTCGAACAGGATAAGCTCTTTTATTCCGAATGTTGCCAACTGGCGGCACAGCTCCGATCCGATCGATCCCGCCGCACCGGTTACCAAGATCGTCTTGTCGTGGAAATCGGCAATAATTTCGTCGAGCGAGATCTTGATCTCCGGACGACCCAAGAGGTCTTCGATCTTTATCTCGCGTATATTCTGTTTCGTCAGTTTGCCGTCTACTATTTCGTCGATAGGCGGCACGATAAGCGTCTTTATTCCGCAATCGAGACAGTAGGGCAGAAGTCTCTCCTGTTCGCTCTGCGCCTCTGTTTCCGTTGCGAACATTACGGCATCGATGTCGTAATGCGACTGTATGAAACAAAGGTTGTCCCTATTCTCGAAGTAATACACCCTGTGCTGGGCGAGCATATGGTTTTTCAGTCGCGGTCCGTATGTCAAAAAACCCGATATTTCGTAATGAGGCGAGTTTTGCAGACGCGTGATAAGCGCCGCCGACTTGTCCCCGGTGCCGTAGATCAATACCCTCTGACAATGATTGCGCTCTTTGAGATGATGTTTGACTATGTCGTATACCACAATCATACATACGCGCACCATGACTAACGCACATAGCGTGATTAAAAAGTCGAGCAGCAGCAGTATGGCCACATCGTTGGCATCGACGCTGCGGGCGAATGCAATGGCGCCCGCTCCGAGCAATATCTCTTTTCCTGTCGTCGCGAGGACGAATTTTCCCACTTCCCGCAACGTCGAGTGACGTATGATGAAGCGATATGTCTTCAAAATGAAAAATATCAGCAAAGATGCCGCTATCGACATGCCCATCCATTTTATCACGAATATGTCGGCAATATAATCCTTGCTAAGTATCAGTCTTATCAGCCCGAGCGCCAACAGCGAAGCAAGAGCCGAAATGAACAGATCGATGCACAAGATCAGTCTGGAACTCAGATAACGATCCCAATGTAGTCTCGTCAAGATGTTTTGCATAGGTAAAATATTGATTTACATTATGATAATTAACACACAACGTTATTCGTTCTACTCGTCCGGCGCAGTAATGCCGTCTGTCATATCCCGATGCCGCTGCGGGTATCCATCGCGCGGCAGTTGCCAATATCTCTACAAGATCAGCCGAGGACTTCGATAAGATCGGGATGCACCTCCGTGGCCACAGCCATTATGCCGTCCAAAATAATCACAACCCTGCGATTGCGCTTGCCCTGCACCCTTACGAACAAACCCTCCACACCGTCGAGTTCGCCGCCGTGAATGCGCACATGCGTGCCGGCACTCAGATTTATCTCCTCTACTTTGTAGAATCCAACCTCCTCCTCTTTTCGTGAAGCAACCTTTATGAAGTTCTCCATTTGGTCGTCCGGCACGATTATATACTCCTGTCCCGTGCTTTTCTCCCACATGGCGAATTGCAGAAAATTATGTCGTTTCTTGAAATCTACGAGTTTATTGTGCCCAGCATGTACGAATACAATGCTCGGAATGACCGGCACGAGCCGCTTGGACTTGACGCCGTGATATACTCTGGTGACATAGTGTTTGGGAATGAAATATTCGAATCCCTCCGCCGAGAGGAGGTTCTCCGCCCGTTGCTCGCTCTTATATGCCCGCATAACGAACCAGCGTACTTTTGTCGATTCCGCTATGCGAGACAGCAAGTCAGCATTCATGAGGATAGAGCATTATCCCTTTTCCGACATGGCACGACCTTAGTTCACTCCAATTCAAGCATTGGTGTGAATTACAATAATTTATAAGCCTATCAATCTCACAATACATTCTCCTGCACAAATGTCGGTATTTCATATTCCGATACATTGCTTTGAAAAAAGCCATCATCATGTATGGTTTTATGGATGAAACCGCACATGACGGATGCAAAAATAGATAAAATCATATTGAATACCAAAGAATTTCGGACTTTTCTTTTGCCGGCAAATCCCCCCCCCGAAGAATCTCGGTTGATTATCAATTTATTATATAACAATAATCTATATATAAAATAGGTAAAGGCCTGATAAAATCGGTTCGCCCTCAAAACCCGGTGGGGGGGGGAAAAAAAAAGAAGAGATTGCCACGCCTCGCTTCGCCCGGCTCGCAATGACACAGTACAACGCACCACCCTGTCACTCCGAGGGAGTGCGAAGCACGACGTGGGAGTCTCTGCACCCGGCATGACAGCGGAGATAGTCTTCCACAACCAGATTCTCACGTCGCGGTTTTCAACCGCTCCTCAGAATGACATTTCCGCACTGTCACTCCGAGGGAGGG
>CAZEXJ010000224.1:0-35842 GCA_964516585.1 uncultured Alistipes sp. | reverse complement strand
GCCTGTCACGCACGGGGTCAGGGGTTCGAGTCCCCTACACACCGCAACCGAAGAGCCGAGAGAGACGGACGAGGGAGAGACGAGATGGTTTATCAACCGTCTCGTCTTTGTTTGCAGATGCGCGTATAGGTGCTGCGCCTAAAAATAGTTCTTTGTTGCGAACTCGTACTGTTCAATAAATATCTGTTTGAAAGCGGCGATATTGTTCTGCTCGTAGAACAGCAGCAACGCCTTTTTGTAATCCACTGAATCGACTGTACGAAATGAGAGCGGACAGTATCCCCAAGCCATAAGTATCGCATTGCCCGCGATTCGTGCCGTGCGCTTATTGCCGTCGGCAAAAGGTTGAATATATGATAACAGCACAAGCGCAAGCAGTGTCTTTTCAAATATGTTCTCTTTTCCGTTTATAAGCGCACAACTATCTTCGAGTGCCTCCATAATCTGAAATTCATTGTCGAGAGGCCGATAGTTGGTGCCTGTTATACCAACGCGACGTGTGCGGATACCTCCGCCGATACCCAACTCTTTGGTAAGTATGGCGTGTATATCTTCGATGCGCCTTACACTTATCTCTTTCAGGTAGTCTGCGTTGTCAAGTACAAAGTCGAGCGCATCTTTGTGATTGAGCAGCATAACGGCTTCATCCTTGGTCTTGCCCGAGGCTGTTTGCTTCTCGCGCAAAAGCCGCTCGGTTTCGAGCAGAGAGTAGGTGTTGCCTTCAATTTGCGACGATTTCCACGATAAATCGACTCCAAGACGTTCCATTTCTTTTCTGTATTCAACATCTGAAAGGGTCTGCATATTGGCGATAAACTCTTTATGAGCCGTATCGAGCCGTTGCAATTCATCTTCGGTAAATAGTGTGACTCGCGGCAGAATATCGCACACGAGATCAAAATTGAATGATTCCTGCACCTCGCGTTCATCAATATCTTTGAGGAAGTAGGTGTCAATGTCGAGCGGCATCATCAACTGCGCTTGCGCCGAAAGAGAATAACGCGTAGCCTTGCCTTTGCCCTCCACGACTATATCACCGCGCTGTACAGCATCGGCAATCATACGCTTAAGTGTCCTTTCGTTAGGGGCATTATTCAATGCGGAGGCAATCTCAACCCTGCTCGATGATGGATTGAAATGCAAAAATTGCAAAATCGCTGCTTGTGTAGTCATCTCCTAAAATATTTATTCGGGACAAATATAGCTATTTTATTTTAAAATACGGGACAATAGCGCCGCTATTTGTCCCGGTTCTGTGCAAATTATGTCCCGAATAGGTCTAAGAGAATTTATACCTTATATCTGTGATTTAAGTCAGGTCACCCTCAAAACCCGATGGAGACGGGGATGAAAAGATTGCCACGCCTCGCTGCGCTCGGCCCGCAATGACATGCTACAACACCCCACAATGTCACTCCGAGGAGCGTGCCTGCACGCGACGTGGGAGTCTCCATTCACACATAACAACTGAAAGTTTTGCAGGCGGGTCTGTCAAAGTCTCTATTCGCAAAATGACAGCAGCCGAATAATCGACTGCTGTCATTCTGCGGAGAGAGAGGGATTCGAACCCCCGGTACAGTTACCCGTACACCGCATTTCGAGTGCGGCCCGATCGACCACTCCGGCATCTCTCCTCGGCCATTGCAACGGAAGATTCTTCCGTAAGAGCATGCAAATATAGATATTTTTTCGATACGTTGTAACGATTGGCCGAAAAAAATATCGATTTTTAATGCACCGGCATCGCGGCAGCCGACAACAAAGCCCGGCAAAAAGATATGCCGGGCTTAAATTGATATTGCCAAAGTTATTCGGCAATGCGTTGCAACAGATAGGCTTTGACATCGTCCCAACGATAGAAGCAGCCTTCATATGCACGCACGGGCAGCGAGACTTCGCGCTCACAGTGCAACAGGCGGACTATCACCTCGTCGCCATTGCGATAGAACATCATTTGCAGATTGACAGCCATGGGCGTGACTTTATATATGTTCCAATGCTCGTGCAGCGAGTCATAATCGGTGGAGGTGTAATTCATTTCGCAGATGCCCATAAGGCTCATCATCGATGTGATGCCGGAGTCGTGAATGAATCGCAGATCGGCCGAGACAGAACCGTCGGCAATGGCGTTGTCGGTACGCTCTATCATATCCCCAATGGCACGATAGGAATCCATGCGTCGCCACGCAAAGAGTTCTGATGGTCCGAACATCATGTAGTAGCGCATGTTGGAGCATTTCCAGCATGCGATCAACTCCTCCTCATCGAGAATCGTCGAGAGACTCTCCCCGTCCCAATCGATATCCTGCTCGTCAGCCCACAGCGTGTACAACTCCTGCATAAGTTCGATCTGTCGATCGCGATCGAGCACATCGGGCTGCTTGAAAAGCAGCTGCATGAGGCGTGTCGGGTCGAGATTGCGCATGCTGTACTCGTCGGCGACAGAGTCGGCCTTGGCATTGACAAAGGCAGCTGCCTGACGGTTATCGTCGAATATGTCGCGCCAGCGACCGCTCGCATCGCGTGTGGTATGAAGTGACGGATTAAGTTCTTTGAGACGCTCGTTATTGGCAGCCATACTGACGATGCAGCGCGGCACCAATGTCGATCGGCTGCGTATCTCCGTCCCCTGAGAGGCGAATATCTCCGGCATGCGCTGCCACATACGCTCGGCAATAGCCCGTTGTTCCTCGACCCCGCGCGCCGACAACTCGCCCCAACGCGACCGGGCATTGTCGGCCATGTCGCTTACGATGTCGATACAGCGCAACCCCTCGTCGGTAAGCAGGTCGTTGTCGGCAGCCTGCCGCAACACGGCAAGCGGAGCCGCATAGCGCTCCTCGCCCTCCAACAGGCGCGATCCGTGCCGTCCGTAATGGCTCAGATAGAACAACGTATAGCCTTCGGGGACGGGCGACAACTCGGTCGGTTCATATTCGTAGCGGTGGTAGATGTCGGCCGCACGGGTTATATTGCGCCTTACTTCCGACTCGGCGTTTTGCGCGCAGGCATCGACCGTAAAAACGAACAGCGCAGCAAGCTGTATGGCGAACAATAGAATTTTTCTCATGGTGACTCTATTTAATATTTAATCGTTAAATTCAAGGTGCAGGATATGCCGTAGAGCATTCTATATGCCGCTGCATCGTAGGGATCGGCTTGTCGACAGGCTTCATCCCACGCGAGAATCTGTTGTACCTGCGCCCCGCGCCATAGCGCGACGAAAAGCGGCAGCCCGATAAATAGTTTGGCTCTCATCGAAAACAGCAGTTTGTTTACGATAGCAAAGATACTGTTTTTTTGTAAAAAAGCTACACCCTGCCGCCGCATGTTCGCTCGGCCGGATAAAATGCGATCGTAGAAATCGCGGTATGCCACAATGCAATGGGAAAAGTCATGCACGACAGAGATTCTCACGTCGCGTTTTTCAAACGCTCCTCAGAATGACAGCACCACAATGTCATTGCGAGCCGAGCGCAGCGAGGCGTGGCAATCTTTCAGTTGTCATGTGTGGATAGAGAGACTCCCACGTCGCGTGCAAGCACGCTCCTCGGAGTGACATTTACGCGCATCTGCAAACAAAAACGAGACGGTTGATAAACCATCTCGTCTCTCTCTCGTCCGTCTCTCTCGGCTCTTCGGTTGCGGTGTGTAGGGGACTCGAACCCCTGACCCCGTGCGTGACAGGCACGTATTCTAACCAGCTGAACTAACACACCGTTCTTAGGTTGCTCTCAGGAGAGTTTATATTTCCTGATTGCGATTGCAAAGGTAGTACAAATTTTTAAACCGGCAAACATTTTCGGCATTATTTTTCGGAAAATTATCATTTTTTAAACAGCGAAAAATGTACGCTGCCGTAACTTCTTGTTTGCCAAAAATTAGTCCGGGCGGCAAAGTCATATTTTTTCGAGTGCTCGAATATGAGTATCCCGTCGTCGCGGAGCAGATTCTGTTCGAAAACCATATCGATGACCTGCTCCGATCCTTCGAGATCGTATGGCGCATCGGAAAAGATGACGTCGAACTGTTTGCTGCAACTTTTCAAATAGAGAAAAACATTTGCCTTGACGGCATAAAAGTTCTCGAATCCGAGCGATTTCGCCGTCTGCCGAATAAAGGCATGATGTACGGCGTTGATCTCGACAGAGGTCACGCTATGGGCATTGCGCGAGGCGAACTCGTAGCTGATCGATCCGGTGCCCGAAAACAGGTCGAGCACGTCGCACTCTTCGTAATCGAGCAGATTGTTCAACACATTGAACAGGTTCTCCTTCGCAAAATCCGTCGTCGGACGCGCCCGCAGGTTCTTGGGCGGAACAATTGCCCGTCCTCTGTATTTGCCGCTTATTATTCGCATGTCAGGTGCTTGAATACAGGTTTGCACACGTCGATAAGTCCGGCCGGATTACCGAGTATATGCAGCTCCATATTATATATATGGTATACCGAATCGAGTTTCGACAGATGATAACGGAGATCGGCTTCGTTTTGCACAGGCAATACCTCGGCAAACTGCAATCCGTCGTCGAATACCCGGGCATATAGCAGCGTTTCCACCCGTTGCAGGACTGCGCCATGCCGCAGCCCGCACGGAGCGAGCAGCGGGGTAGCATAGTACATCCTCTGACCGAAGGCTTCCCGCAACGTATCATCGACACTCTTTTCGATAGCCATAACGGCCACTATGCCATCGACTGGCGGCGTGAATACGCAACATTGCTCCGGCCGGCACGCCATGCCGACGGCGGCAAGATATGCTTCGCACATGGAGACGGAAAACTCCTCGTCGGGGATCAACAGCGTCTGCGCTGCGGGGAGTACGATCTCGACGGGACAGTTGCCGTGGCGGAGATCGTCGGCAAGGCTCTCCGTTGAAAAAGAGTGTCCACCCAACGGAAGTTGAATGGACACTTTGCGATCGGTTATATCGATTTTAGTCATTGCTGTTGTCGCCTGTCCAGTTGCCGGCTTCATTGGTTGCAGTCTCCAAAGAACCGAAGGTCACACCGAATTGACGGATCGAGACTTTGCCCTCGTCGGCTGCCTGTTTGAGTCCCATCTCTTTTAGCTCGGAATCAGGACTCTGTGCTGCGAAGCGATTGTACTCGTCGGCCAAGAGGTTCCACACCTCCTGATTGTATTTGTCGGTATCGAGGAAGTCGATGTATGCGGCATGGCAGCGCACCACGGGAATCTGCAAGCCCGATGTAGCGATTGTCGCCGTATCCAGCTCGAACTTCTTCTGATCGGTGAAAGGTATGAACGGCAGATTGCGGATATCGGCTTCGCTCAGTTTGTACGGAGCCTTGTCCTTGATATCGAAAATGGTATCCTTTACGGCTACGCGAACGATCTTTTCGTTCTTCCAATTCTTGTCGGCCTTGCGGAGCTGTTCGAGAATGGCTGCATTTTCAAGGTTGTTCTCGTCATAGATTTCGCTCTTGTACTCGATAGTATCTTCGAGAGCGAAGCGAACCAATTCGTCCCAGTTGTCGGTGAACTTGCCGTTGACGTCCCTGTACGCCTGCTCAACGGTGCGAATGTCCTTGATTTTCTTGATGACGACGGCTGTGCGATTCACAGCCTCCTTATCGAATTGTACGGGGCCTTGAATCTGCTTAAAAATAACGTAGCATAATACGACGATGACTACCGCCAACAAAATCTCTGTTACTTTTTTCATTTTAGAATATTTGTTATTAAGTTTGTATCAGTTTTCGTTACAAAAATTGTTATCTGCATGCATAGCACACATATTTCGACCCAAATTTACGCAAAAATCTCTTTCGACGCAACTATTAATCAAAAAAAAATAATCGAATCGCTGTCGGAGTTTTTGGCTGACGGCGATTGTTCGAAAATTTTTATTCTCAACGGATACGCCGGGACGGGTAAAACGACGCTGATCTCGGCATTGGTGGCCGCATTGAAAGATTTGGGCATCAAATGCGTGCTGCTCGCCCCCACGGGACGTGCTGCGAAGGTGCTCACTCAATACTCGTCACGGACGGCCTATACCATACATAAAAAGATATATCGCGAGCGCACCACGGCCGACTACGAATCGATGTTCTCGCTCGACATCAACCGCGATCGCGACACGGTATACATAGTCGACGAGGCCTCGATGCTCTCCTCGGGCAGTGCCGCCGGTTCTCCTTTCGGCAGCGGCAACCTGCTCGACGACCTTGTCACATACGTGCGGCGGGGCAAGGATTGCCGGTTGATACTTGTGGGCGACGATGCCCAGCTGCCGCCCGTCGGAGCCGATTTCAGTCCGGCGTTGGAGCCGTCGGAGCTGCTGCCGTACGGCGAGGTCGAATATGAAACGATGAACGAGGTGGTGAGGCAGAGCGCCGATTCGGGGATATTGTTCAACGCCACGCTCGTGCGCTGCATGTTGGAGAACAATCTGTGCGAGGTGCCGCATTTCGACACCTCGTTCGACGACTTCCGGTCGATCGGCGGCGGAGAACTGATGGAGTGCCTGCAAGAGTGTTACGACCGTTACGGCCGCGACGAAACCATCGTCATAACACGATCGAACAAACGCGCCAACCGTTACAACGAGGGCATACGCCGCTACACGCTGTCGGCCGAAGAGGAGATCGAGAGCGGCGACATGCTGATGATCGTCAAAAACAACTATCACTACACCGAGCGCGTCGAGAACTCCCCGATGAGTTTCGTGGCCAACGGCGATACGGCGCGGCTGAAACGCATACGCCGATTCGAGGATTTTTACGGATTCCGCTTTATCGATGCCGTGTTGTCGTTCCCCGACTACGACGATTACGAATTGGAGTGCAAGGTGTTGCTCGACACTCTGTCGTCGGAGTCGCCGTCGCTTACGCGCGAGCAGTCGCAACGGCTGTTCTGCGAGGTGGAGAAGGATTACACCGACATACGCAGCAAGATCAAACGCTACAAGGCCATTCGCGAAAACCCTCATTTCAATGCCATGCAGGTGAAGTTCGCCTATGCCGTCACGTGCCACAAGGCGCAGGGCGGACAGTGGCGCGCCGTGTTCATCGATCGTTGTCTGTTCGGCGACGAACCTATGACGCGCGACATGCTGCGGTGGCTCTATACGGCCATTACGCGTGCTACGGAACGGGTATATTTGGTAAATTTTGACGAACGATTCTTTGAATAATCTTGCAAAAAGAGTAACTTTGCCGTTATTAAACTATTAAACCGACATCGGAGTGGCAACCGGCAAAACAGATAAAAAGACGGACAGTAAATATGTGGAGACTCCACTGATGAAGCAGTATTACGACATCAAGGCGGTTCACCCCGATGCCATTCTGCTGTTCCGTGTGGGCGATTTCTACGAGACATTCGGCGAAGATGCCATAAAGGCCAGCGGCATTCTCGGCATAACGCTTACGCGCCGTGCCAACGGCTCGGCGTCGTATGTCGAACTGGCAGGTTTCCCGTATCATGCAATCGACACCTATATGCCCAAATTGGTGCGCGCCGGCGAGCGCGTGGCCATTTGCGAGCAGTTAGAAGACCCCAAAACAGTCAAGGGGCTCGTTAAGCGTGGTGTCATAGAGCTGGTTACGCCGGGCGTGATAATGGGCGAAAACCTGCTGGCCAACAAGGAAAACACCTATCTCGCGGCCGTCTATTTCGGCAAGCAGACTACGGGAGTGTCGTTTCTCGATGTTTCGACCGGAGAGTTCTACGTGGCCGAGGGCGACGATACGTTCGTCGACAAGCTCATATCGAACCTCGCGCCAAAGGAGATCGTCTATCAGCGCGGCGAGGAGGAGCGCTTCCGCGAATCGTTCGGTTCGAAGCACTACACCTATCGTCTCGACGAGTGGGTATTCTCCGAGCGGATCAATCGCGGCAAGCTGTGTACGCAGCTCGGCACGCAGTCGTTGAAGGGTTTCGGCGTAGAACACATGACGGCCGGCATATCCGCCGCAGGAGCCATACTCTATTATCTCGAATTTACCGAGCATAAGAACACCGGACACATATCATCCATAGCCCGCATCGATCGCAACGATTCGGTGTGGATCGACAAGTTCACGATCCGCAATCTCGAACTCTTTTCGTCGAACGCCTCTTGCGACAAATGCAGTTTCGCCGATGTTATGGATCGCACGCTTACAGCCATGGGCGGCCGTATGATGAAGCGTTGGATAGCCATGCCGCTTATGGATATCGCGAAGATCCGCAAACGTCAGGATATAGTAGGGTATATGGTCGACGACGGCGATCTGGCCGATGCCATGCGCGAGCAAATATCCATGATCGGCGATTTGGAGCGCATAGCCTCGCGAATAGCCACTCAGCGCGTCACGCCGCGCGAGTTGGTGCAGCTTAAAAACTCGCTTGCCTCGATCGAACTGCTCAAAGCCGCCATGGAGTCGACCGCTTACGATGGACTGCATGAATTGGCTGCCCGCATCGATCCGTTGTGCGAGGTGCGCAATCGTCTTGCCTCCGATCTCTACCCCGATCCGCAGAACAACCAGATACAGAAGGGCGGCATCATCGCCGACGGCGTATCGGCCGAATTGGACGACCTGCGCCGCATAGCGCTGCACGGCAAAGACTTCCTGTCGCAGATACAGCAGCGCGAGAGCGAGCAGACGGGCATACCGTCGTTGAAAATCAGCTACAACAACGTCTTCGGCTACTACATCGAGGTGCGCAACACGCATAAGGACAAGGTGCCCGACACATGGATCCGCAAGCAGACGCTTGCCAATGCCGAGCGTTATATCACCTCCGAGTTGAAAGAGTATGAGGAGAAGATTCTCGGCGCCGAGGAGCGCATATTGCAGATCGAAGCGCAGATATATGCCGACATCATCGATTTTGTGGCACGAAGCCTTGTGGCGTTGCAGCGCGATGCGCAGGCAATAGCCCGGCTCGACTGTCTGCAATCCATGGCTCGCATGGCCGTCGAAAGACGGTATGTGCGTCCCGTGATAGACCAGAGCAACCGTATCGAGATCAAACAGGGGCGTCATCCTGTCATCGAGACGTTGATGCCGGTAGGCGAGGAGTACATTCCCAACGACATCATGCTCGACGACAAGGAGCAGCAGATCATAATCATCACGGGACCCAACATGTCGGGCAAATCGGCTCTGCTGCGCCAGACGGCGCTGATAGTCCTTATGTCGCAAATGGGATCGTTCGTTCCGGCCGACGAGGCGCACATAGGCATCGTCGACAAGATATTCACGCGCGTGGGGGCATCGGACAACCTGTCGCAGGGCGAATCGACCTTCATGGTGGAGATGTTGGAGTCGGCGAGCATTCTCAATAACATATCGGAGCGCAGCATCGTGCTGCTCGACGAGATCGGGCGCGGAACCAGCACCTACGACGGTATCTCCATAGCATGGGCTATGGTCGAGTATCTGCACAATAATCCGACGGCGCATGCCCGAACGCTATTCGCTACGCACTACCACGAACTCAACGAGATGGAGCGCATGCTGCCGCGCGTGAAAAACTATCACGTCTCGGTCAAGGAGATCGACAAGACTATCGTGTTTCTGCGCAAACTCGTTCGCGGCGGCACCGAACACTCGTTCGGCATACATGTGGCGCGCATGGCCGGCATGCCGCAATCGGTCGTTGCGCGAGCCGAAGCCATATTGCAAAATCTCGAACAGGTATATGGTAACAATGAGATAGTTCCTAATGGTGAATTGAAGAATCGCTCGAAGAAGCGGCCGAGCGTCAAGGAGTGCGTCGACACTCCGCCGGGCAACAATATTCAGTTGTCGATGTTCCAGCTCGACGACCCCGTGCTGATAGAGATACGCGACCAAATCAAGGGACTCGACATCAATTCACTCACGCCTATCGAGGCATTGAACAAACTCAACGAGATAAAGAAGATCGCAGGTTTGTAGCCGGGCGGCGGGTATGGCCGAATTGAACGGCGCCTGTGCCAAGTTAAAATTGAGGGGAGTCTCTTGCAGACTCCCCTTCGATGTTCACTTATTTGGCTTTGGACTCGCAATAGACGCACCTGTATATCCCCGGCTCGGTGTGCGACTCCCTGAACAGAGGCTTGACCGGCTCGATATTGGATATGCAGCGCGCATTGGAGCACACATGACCGTCGCTTACAGCTCCGTCGAACGCCGTGGTCGAGGGTGCAGCGTCACGATCCGCCCATTCGAGCAGACGCAACATCAGTGCCATACGCACGAACTTGCCGTTCTCCACCTGACGGAAATATGCTGCGCGGGGATCGGCATCCACCTCCTGCAAAATCTCGTTGACTCGCGGAAGAGGGTGAAGTATAGCCATTTTCTTCTTGGCAGAGAGCAGTTTTTTCGCATCGAGCACAAAACAGTCTTTCACGCGATCGAACTCCTCCTCGTCGAGAAAACGCTCCTTTTGCACGCGCGTCATGTATAGTATGTCCAACTCCGGCATCACACTCTCCATGTCGCTCACTTCGCGATACTCTATGCCGCATTTGTCGCAGACCTCGGCCTTGATATACGACGGCAGACGCAATTCGGGCGGTGCGATCAGTATGACCTTTACTCCGTTATAGCGCGACATGGCCTTTATGAGCGAGTGTACCGTGCGGCCGAACTTCAAATCGCCGCAGAAACCTATGGTCAGGTTGTCGAGATGTCCCAACTCGCGCTTTATGGTCAACAGGTCAGTCAGCGTTTGAGTGGGGTGGCTGTGACTGCCGTCGCCGGCATTGATCACGGGGGTGCGCGAAACTTCCGTCGCTGCCAACGGCGCACCCTCGATCGAGTGCCGCATTGCGATGATGTCGGCAAAACAGTTGATCACACGCACCGTATCCTGCACTGTTTCGCCCTTGCTAACCGACGAGTTCTTGGCATCGGAGAATCCGATCACGTTGCCGCCAAGCTCCATCATGGCCGACGTAAAGCTCAGTCGCGTGCGCGTACTCGGCTCGTAAAACAGCGTCGCCAATTTGCGGCCGCGGCAGCAGTCGGCATATTTGCGACGGTCGGCAATGATGTCCTCGGCCAGAGCTATGATGTCGTTGGTTTCGTCTAACGACAGATCCGTCGGATCGATAAGATGTCTCATATAGTTAATGCTTTATAATCGTTATGCAATGGTCTGCCTTATCCAGCTCTCATCCGACGGATTGTCTCTGAACGCCAATATGCGCAACTTGTCCTCCGCTTTTATATAACCCTCGTCGGAGGCCACCTCCACCAACGCATCGAGGTTCGACAGACTGTGATTGACCACTCCGGCCGCAGCTAAACGCTCCAAACCGCGTTTCATGCCGTAGGTGAATATACTGACTACGCCGAGCACCTCTGCTCCGGCCTCACGCAGAGCTTCAACTACCTCGATGCAACTGCCTGCTGTCGAAATTAAATCCTCGACCACGACCACCTTCTGTCCCTTTTCCAATCGTCCCTCTATGCGATTGGCTCGGCCGTGATCCTTCGCTCCGCTTCTCACGTAGCCCATAGGCAGATCGAGTATCGTCGCCGTGATTGCGGCATGGGCGATGCCGGCGGTCGATGTGCCCATCAGCACCTCGCACTCGGGGAAATGACGCTTTACAAGCTCGGCCAATCCCTGCTCGACACGGTTGCGAACGGCCGGCGCGGTAAGGGTCAGGCGATTGTCGCAATAAATAGGGCTTTTGATTCCGCTTGCCCATGTAAACGGTTGTTCCGGACGAAGGAATACGGCTCCTATCGACAACAGATCTTTGGCTATCAGTCTCTCCATATCAAATAGTTGTTTATGTTTATTCTTCCAATGCTTTACGCAGTATCGACCCCATTTCATCGGCAAATATTCCGCCCTCATGCACCTTTTCATCGCCGATATAAAACGTCGGTACATAATAGTAATCGTAGCGGTCGGCCACCTCGGGATGCTCCGACTCCTCGATCATCTCTATTTCGAGTTCGGCCAACTCGGGATGCGCAGCCTTTTCTGACTCGATATACTGCAATGCCCGTTTGCAATAGGGACAATTGCGCAGGTAGAATAATTTAATGGGTTTCATCGCTCTATAACCGTTAACACAGGAACTCTTTGAGGCATCGTTCGTAGGCGGCTGCGGGATCGGCGGCCTGCGTTATCGGCCGGCCGACCACGATGTAGTCCGACCCTATCTCGCGCGCCCGCGCAGGCGTGGTTACGCGCACCTGATCGCCGACTTCGCCATCTGCGAACCTGACGCCCGGAGTGACGGTCATAAAATCCGTGCCACAAGCCTCCTTGACCATTGCCGCCTCCAACGGAGAACATACGACGCCGTCGAGTCCGGCCTCTTTGGTATTGAGGGCATACCTGATGATCGTGTCGTTGATCGTCGCGTTTATAAGCAGTTCGCGCTGCATACGCTCCTCGCTCGTCGATGTGAGCTGCGTAACGGCTATAAGCAGCGGACGCGTGCCGTCCTCGCGGGTGAGACCCTCGCGTGCAGCACGCATCATATCGATCGTGCCGGCCGAATGTACGTTGCACATGTCTATGTCGAGATTGCGCAAAACCGACATCGCCTTTTTTACCGTGTTGGGGATGTCGTGAAGTTTGAGATCGAGGAAAATCTTATGTCCGCGAGCCTTGATCTCGCGCACTATTCCGGGACCTTCGGCGTAGAACAGCTCCATGCCTATCTTAACGAACGGTTTAGTTGCGGTGAACTTATCCAAGAAACTCAAAACCTGCTCCTTGCTGCTGAAATCGCAAGCTATGATAACATCTCTCTGCATATCTTCAATCATTATTTGACGACTCCTATTATTTCACTCAGACGCTCTATGCCGAGTCGCGACATCTCCTCGGGCAACGCCTCTATTATATCTTTGCAGGCGTATGGGTTGCGCAGATTGGCCGCTCCGACCTGCACGGCTGCGGCTCCGGCCATCATCATCTCTATAACATCGGCTGCACTCGACACGCCGCCGCACCCCATGACCGGTATGCTGCATGCCGCCGCCACCTGATAGACCATGCGCAATGCAATCGGGAATATGGCATCACCCGAGAAGCCACCCATTTTATTGGCAATCACGGGGCGGCGGCGCAGGGTGTCGATACGCATGCCCAAAAGAGTGTTGATAAGGCAAATGCCGTCGGCACCTGCATCTTCGCACGATCTGGCTATCGAGACTATGTCGGTTACATTGGGACTCAGTTTTATGAATACCGGCTTCGTCGTTGCGCGCTTTACCGCCATAGTGACCGCAGCTGCCGATTCGGGCGAAGTGCCGAAGCTCATGCCGCCGTTGTGAACATTGGGACATGAGACATTTACCTCGATTATCTCCACCTGTTTCTCTCTGTCGATCTTCGCGCAGCACTCCACATACTCATCTATCGAAAAGCCGCTTATGTTGGCAATGATCGGTTTATGGAATATAGCTCTCAACGCCGGCAGTTCGTTCGATATAACCGCATCGATGCCCGGATTTTGCAGGCCGACGGAGTTGATAAGTCCCGACGTACACTCTGCGATACGTGGGGTGGGGTTGCCGAAGCGCGCCTCGCGCGTGGTGCCCTTGATCGATATGGCTCCGAGAATATCGAGATCGTAGAACTCGGCAAACTCCCGGCCGAATCCGAATGTGCCGCTTGCAGGCACCACCGGGTTGTCGAGCTTCACGCCGCACAGCTCTACACTTGTGTCCACTTTGTTTACCATATTATCTCTTCGCGTTTCAATACGGGTCCGTCGATGCAGATGCGTTTGTTCCCGTATTTGGTTTTACATGTGCAGCCCATACATGCGCCGAAGCCGCAGCCCATGCGCTCCTCGAAACTGAATTCTGCGGCCGTATCGCACGCCTCGTACAACGCGCGCAACATGGCTGCGGGGCCGCAGGCATACATGTAGTCGAACTTCAATTCAAGCGTTTTAATTACGTCTGTAACAAAGCCCTTGACTCCTTCCGATCCGTCGGCCGTCGCGCAGAATACGTCGACACCCAACGCCTCGAACTCCGATCGGTAAAACACCTCGCTTGCCGTGTTGAACCCCATTACCACCTGCGGCTTCTTGCCCGCAGCGGTCAATTGCCTGCACAGGTTGTACATTGGCGGCAGGCCGACACCGCCGCCGACAAGCAGCGGCCGCTGTGCCGCCACGTCTACCGAAAAGCCGTTGCCAAGAGCGACGAGGCAATCCAGCTTCTCTCCGCATTGCATCAGGCTCATCTGCCGCGTCCCGCGCCCCACGACCTTATATATGATCGTGATGCTCTCCGAGTCGTAGTCGCAGATCGAAATAGGCCGGCGCAGGAACAATCCGTCGAGCGCGATATTGATGAACTGCCCGGGTCGTGCGATACGCGAAGTGTCGCCAGCAAGACGCATGCGATATACCGTCGGCGTAAGCCGCCGGTTTTCAGTTACTACGTATAATCCCTTTGCGGCCATATTATTCTGCGTCGATTGTCGATACGCCGAGCGTGATCTCCTCCAATACGTCGAGCAGTACGCTCACCGTTTCCAATGCGGTGAATATCGTCACGTTGTTCTCCACGGCCGCGCGACGTATGTCGTAGCCGTCGAGACGCGCACTGTGCTGGTTGATATCGATTGTGTTGATTACATAGTTGACATGCCCCTTGCTCAACGACTCGAATATCTCGGTCGAACCCTCGCTGAGTTTGTGCAGGCATCGCGTGCGTATGCCGTTTTCGCGCAGGAAATGCGCCGTGCCGCTGGTGGCTTCGATATTGAAGCCGAGGTTGTAGAAGCGGCGTATAAGCGGCAGCGCCCGCTGCTTGTCGGCATCGGCGATCGTTACTAAAATCGTTCCGTAATTGGCTATGGTCATGCCCGACGACTGCAACGATTTATAGAGTGCGCGCGTCAGAGAGTTGTCGTAACCTATGGCCTCGCCCGTCGATTTCATCTCGGGCGACAGGTACGAATCCACGCCGCGTATCTTGGCGAACGAGAATGCCGGAGTCTTCACATACCATCGCTTGCGCTCCGCGGCATACACTTCGGTGACACCCTGTTCGCGCAGCGAGTGTCCGAGAATGACATTGGTCGCGATCTTGGCCATTTGCACGCCCGTCGATTTCGACAGGAACGGCACCGTGCGCGACGAGCGCGGGTTGACCTCGATGACATACACCTTGTCGTCTTTGTCGGCGATGAACTGTATGTTGTACAGACCTATTATACCGATCTCCATGCCAAGGCGCACAGTATAGTCGATGATCGTATCCTTAACTTTTCGGCTGACGCTGAATGTGGGGTAGACGCTTATGCTGTCGCCCGAGTGGATGCCTGTGCGCTCGACATGCTCCATGATGCCCGGTATGAACACCTGTTCGCCGTCGCAAATGGCATCGACCTCCAACTCCTTGCCCATGATGTATTTGTCGACCAAAACCGGCTGATCCTCGTTGATCTCAACGGCATTTTTCAGATAGTGGCGTATAGCCTCCTCGTTCGATACGATCTGCATCGCACGGCCGCCCAACACATAGCTCGGACGCACCAATACGGGGTAGCCTATCCGCTCGGCCGCACGCACGCCCGATTCGATGTCGGTCACGGCCTCGGCCTCGGGCTGCGGTATTGCGGCGCGGCGCATTATCTGCTCGAAGCATTTGCGGTCCTCGGCGTTGTTTATAGCCTCGATGCCCGTGCCGATAATCTTCACTCCGAGATCGGCCAAAGGTTTGGCCAAATTGATTGCGGTCTGTCCGCCGAGCGACACAATCACTCCCTCGGGATGCTCCAACTCGATGACATTCATCGTATCCTCGACCGTAAGCGGTTCGAAGTAGAGTTTGTCGCTTATGGTGTAGTCGGTCGACACGGTCTCGGGATTGTTGTTTATGATTATAGCCTCGTAACCGGCCTCGCGTATAGCCCAAATGGCGTGTACGGTCGAGTAGTCGAACTCCACGCCCTGTCCTATTCGGATAGGACCCGAACCGAGTACGACGATCTTGCGGCGGTCGCTTACCACCGACTCGTTCTCCTGCTCGTATGTCGAATAGAAGTAGGGAACATACGAATCGAACTCGCTGGCGCACGTATCGATCATCTTGTAGACGGGGAAGATGTTCCAGCTGCGGCGCAGCTCGAATATCTCCGATTCGCTCTTGCCCCACAGCTTGCCTATGTATTTATCGCTGAATCCCATGCGCTTGGCATCGCAGAGCGTCTCTCTGTCGCCTGCGCCGCGCTTTACATAAGCCTCCATCTCCACTATGTTTTTGAACTTCTCCAAAAACAGCATGTCGATCTTTGTGTTGTTGTAGATGTGCAGCAGATCGACGCCGCGGCGTATCAACTCCGCTATGGCGTACAATCGGTCGTCGGTTCCCTTGCGGATATATGCCAATATGCCCTCCGACGACATCGTGTCGAATTTCTTGTGGTATATGTGGCATACGCCCGTCTCTAACGAACGCACCGCCTTCAACAAGCTCTCCTCGATCGTGCGTCCGACGCTCATCACCTCGCCCGTCGCCTTCATCTGCGTTCCCAATTCGTTGGAGGCATCGCTGAACTTGTCGAACGGGAAACGCGCTATCTTGGTCACCACATAGTCCAACGTCGGCTCGAAGCTGGCCGGAGTGTTGGCTATCATGATCTCGTCGAGCGTCAGTCCCACCGCTATCTTTGCGCTGACACGGGCGATAGGGTAGCCGCTGGCCTTCGAGGCCAGAGCCGACGAACGGCTCACACGCGGATTGACCTCGATGATGTAGTATTTGAACGAGAGCGGATCGAGTGCGAACTGCACATTGCAACCACCCTCGATCTTCAAGGCGCGGATCAATCGCAGCGCACTGTCGCGCAGCAGTTGATACTCCTTGTTGGTGAGTGTCTGACTCGGAGCGACGACTATCGAGTCGCCGGTGTGTATGCCCACGGGATCGACGTTCTCCATATTGCAAATGGTTATCGCCGTGTCGTTGCTGTCGCGCATCACCTCGTATTCGATCTCCTTGTAGCCCTTGATGCTCTTTTCGACGAGCACCTGACGCGTGGGCGACAACATCAGTGCGTTGTGCATTATGTCGCGCAGCTCCTCCTCGTCGTCGGCGAAGCCTCCGCCCGTACCGCCCAATGTGAATGCCGGACGCAGCACCACCGGGTAACCTATCTTTTGCGCAGCCTCGACAGCCTCGTCGATCGATCCGACGATGATCGACGGCAGCACCGGCTCGCCCAAACTCATACACAGCTCTTTGAACAGCTCGCGGTCTTCGGCCTGTTCGATACTCTTGAACGACGTGCCGAGGATCTCCACCTGACACTCCTCCAAAATGCCCTTCTTGGCTAACTGCACGGCCAAATTTAGTCCCGTCTGTCCGCCCAAGCCCGGCACTATGGCGTCGGGGCGCTCGTAACGTATGATCTTGGCGACATACTCCAATGTCAGAGGCTCCATGTAGACCTTGTCGGCAATGTGCGTATCGGTCATTATGGTAGCCGGATTGGAGTTGGCCAAAATCACTTGGTATCCCTCCTCCTTCAACGCCAAGCACGCCTGCGTGCCGGCGTAATCGAATTCGGCGGCCTGACCTATGACGATCGGGCCGGATCCGATCACCATAACTTTCTTTATATCGGTTCTCTTAGGCATTTCTGTTGTCCTCCATCATTTTAATGAATTTATCGAATAGATAGGTGCTGTCCTGCGGTCCCGGGGCGCTCTCGGGGTGATATTGTATCGAAAATATCTTGTCGGCGGCCGACTCCAACCCCTCCACCGTAGAGTCGAGCAGATTGATGTGCGTCACATGCAGCGGGGTATTCCGCAACGACTGCTCGTCGACGGCGTAGTTGTGGTTCTGACTCGTTATCTCTATGCGTCCCGTTTCGAGATTTTTGACGGGGTGGTTGCCCCCGCGATGACCGAATTTCATCTTGAACGTGCGTGCGCCGTAGGAGAGAGCTATAAGCTGATGTCCCAAACAGATGCCGAATATGGGCAGGCGTCCGCGCAGAGCTTCGATCGTGCGGCCGACCTCTGCCGCATCCACCGGGTCGCCCGGACCGTTGGAGATGAATATGCCGTCGGGATTAAAGGCCATTATCTCCTCGGGCGTCGAGTCGAACGGCACGATCGTCACGTTGCATCCTTTCTGGTTGAACTGGCGTATGATGTTGTATTTTATGCCGCAGTCTATGGCCACGATGTCGTATTTGTGGTTCGGCGTGCGGGAGAACCAGCGTTTCTTGCAGCTTACGCGGCTAACGCCGTCGTGCGGCAGCTCCGTTTCGCCGATCATCCGCATGGCCTCGCTGTGAGGCATGCCGTAGTCGACAATGGCCGCTTTCTGACAGCCTTCGCTGCGTATGATACGCGTTATCATGCGCGTGTCGACGCCGCTTATGCCCGGTATATTCAACTCATCGAACACCTCGTGGAGAGTCTTCGTATATCGGAAGTTGCTCGGCGCGTCGTTGCACTCGCGAACCACCATGCCGCCGATTGTCGGGAACTTGGTTTCGTAGTCCTCGTCGGTTATGCCATAGTTGCCTATCAGAGGATAGGTCATCACTACGATTTGATTGGTGTACGACGGATCGGACAGTATCTCCTGATAGCCCACCATCGATGTATTGAACACTAATTCGCAAACCGTATCGCGATTCGCACCGATGCCGTAGCCGGGAAACTCTCGTCCGTTTTCGAGTACCAGTTTTTTGTCAAAGGGTTTCATTATCTGTATATCATCTGTTTGTTTTGTACATATAAACCACGCGGCCGCCGACCATAGTCATGAATGTTCGTCCCCTGACCGTCATGCCGTCGAACGGAGTGCTGCGTCCCATCGATGCGAATTCCGACGAATCGATACGGTATTCGGCATCGAGATCGAACAGCGCTATGTCGGCCGTCTCGCCCTCGGCCAATGCTCCACCCAAACGGAACTCGCGGCGCGGATTGGCGCTCATCAGCTCGAACAACCTCCCTAACGGGATCATGCCGCCGCATACGAGATGAGTATAGAGTACGGGAAAGGCCGTCTCCAATCCGACGACACCCATTGCGCTGCGCTCCAAGCCGCGCGACTTCTCCTCGGCCGAGTGCGGGGCATGGTCGGTGGCTATCATGTCGATCGTGCCGTCGACAATGCCGCGGCGCAGAGCCTCCCTGTCGGCAGCCGAGCGTATCGGCGGATTCATCTTCCAGCATCCTGCGTCGTGCAAATCCTCGTCGGTGAACACGAGATAGTGGGGCGCCGTCTCGCACGTAATGCGTACTCCGCGGCTCTTGGCGCGCCGTATCAACTCGACGCTCTCTTTGGTGGATATGTGGCACACATGATACCGGCAGCCCGTCTGCTCGGCCAATGCTATGTCGCGTTCTATCTGGCGCCACTCGCTCTCCGAACATATTCCGCGATGCCCGTTGCGCGCCGCATAGCTGCCGTCGTGAATATACCCTCCGCGCAACAGCTCATCGACCTCGCAGTGGGCAGCGATGATGAAATCGCCGTCGGCAGCCGCACGCATGGCCTGCCGCATCACCTCGTCGCGCTGCACTCCGCTGCCGTCGTCGGAGAATGCGGCGACACGATCTTTCAGCGCGTTAAAATCTACGGGTTCGACACCGCGGCGGCCGCGCGTAATGGCGGCGTATGGGACGACCCTGACACACGCGTCGTGGGCGATGATGTCTAATTCGCGTTGCAGATTCTCCTCGCAGTCGGGGACGGGGTCGAGATTGGGCATGGCGCATACGGTGGTGTAGCCTCCGCGCGCTGCCGCCGCCGTGCCCGTAGCTATACGCTCTTTGTAGCCATAGCCGGGTTCGCGCAGATGCACATGCACATCGACCAATCCGCTCGACGCCACCATGCCGCGGGCATCTATCACCCTGTCGCCGTCGCGCAGTGCAATGTCGTCGGCCATGCGCGCTATTCGGCCGTTTTCGACGGCTATGTCGCACCGTCGGCCGCTGTTCCGCTCCACGATCGTGCAATCCTTTATGATGATCCGCTGCTCTGCCATATTAAAAAAAAGAGGCGACTTTTGAAGTCGCCGATAAATTATTTGAGACAAATGTAACAAAGTCGATAGATCGAGAAGGCTGATGTTGCACATCTGCACTTTCAGTGTAAGATGCCTTGCATACTGCTATGTAAGTCGTGCCGTACATCACCGTATCATTTATTTCATGCAAAGGTAAGCATATTTCGGGTTATGTCCAAGTAAAACGGAGGGAGATTTTTCGCAACTCCGAATTTTGTGCAATTGTTAAAAAAAAGTTGAAAAAAGTTGTCACAGACGTTTTCTTATCAACCGAAATAGCTATACATTTGTGCCATGATTTTCTTGTCAGAACAGATATGCAACAGGCTCTCTCCGCACCGAAAGCGGAGACCGATCGGACGACCGGACAATGCAGGGCAGAGTGCCTCTTCTTGTTCACCGCACAAGGAGACTTTCCACGACGAAATAATCTCCGCACGCATGCACACGGGCATACAATCGGGATCGTGCGACATTATACATAAGGTATGACGACCGCTATGAACATATAGCGGCCGTCTTGTTTTTGAAAGTTTAATATAGAATAGCATAAGCGATTATGAAAGTTGGAGTGATAATGGGTTCGACGAGCGACTGGGAGGTGATGTCCGCCGCGGTCGACATGCTCGCGCAGCTCGGCATACCCTGTGAGAGACGTGTGGTGAGCGCACACCGCACACCGCAGCTGATGTACGAATACGCCTCGACGGCACGCGAGCGCGGTATCGATGTCATCATCGCCGGAGCAGGCGGTGCGGCGCATCTTCCGGGCATGGTCGCGGCGATGACTTCGCTGCCGGTTATCGGCGTGCCTGTCAAGTCGCGCGCGCTGAACGGACTCGACTCGCTGCTGTCGATCGTGCAGATGCCAGCCGGCGTGCCGGTGGCTACGGTGGCGATCAACGGAGCGAAAAACGCCGCACTCGTGGCGGCATCGATCCTGTCGCTCAACGACAAGGCCTTGGCCGAGCGTCTCGATGCCTTCCGCGCCCGGCAGACTGCCGATGTGCTCGAAGCAGAATTGGAATAGCGATGAGAGAAACGATCGGCATAATCGGAGCAGGTCAGTTGGGGCTGATGATCGCACAGGCCGCCTCTGAATTGGGGGCGCGGACAATCTGTCTCGATCCGTCGGCCGACGCTCCTGCGTTCAAAGTGTGCGACGAACACATCGTGGCGGCATTCGACGACCCGGCTGCATTGGAGGAGTTGTGCCGTCGCAGCGACGTTGTTACATACGAGTTCGAGAATGTCCCGGGCGATATTCTCGTTTCGCTCGCCGAACGTTACAACATAAAGCAGGGTGTCGAGCCGCTGATCGACTCGCAGGACCGTCTTAGAGAGAAGAGCCGCGCCGTCGAGAGCGGACTCCGATGCGCCCGCTTCGCCGACATAACCGACCCTCTGACGCTGGAGCGGAAGGCGGCCGAGTTCGGCTATCCCTGCATATTGAAAAGCCGCCGTCTCGGCTACGACGGCCACGGGCAGTTGGTGATTCGCAGCGCCGACGACCTTGCCGCTGCCGAGAAGATGCTCTCTGTCCCCTGCATATTGGAGGAGTTCGTCAACTTCGACTACGAGGCGAGTGTCATCTCGGTCGGCGACGAGAACTCAGGCTACGTACACTTTCCCGTAGGGCGCAATATTCACTCGGGCGGCATACTCGATCTGTGCATCGTGCCGGCGCCCGGCATGAGCCGCGATTTGCGCCGGCGCATGGTCGATATGAGCGAGGAGTTCATGCGTCGCAACGGTTATCGCGGCATTATGGCAATCGAATACTTTGTGAAGGGGGAGGAGTTCTTCTTCAATGAAATGGCACCGCGCCCGCACAACAGCGGCCACTATACCATAGAGGGATGCACGACCGATCAATATCGCGAGCTGTGCCGCTATCTGCTCGGCATGCCGCTGCGGCAGCCGCAACTCAAAGCTCCGACCGTAATGAAAAACATCCTCGGTCAGGATCTGTCGGCCGCCGAAAGTATCGCCGCCGAACGTCACGACGATGTGTATGTACACATATACGGCAAAACGGAGAGCCGCCCCAAACGAAAGATGGGTCATATCACATTCGTCGGTCTCGACCAAGAGGACTACGACAAGACATGGAGAGAAAAATTTGCAAAACAGAACTAACTGATAATATATGGCTGATTACCGCATCTATGTAGAGAAATATCCGGAGTTCGGCGTGGAGGCCGAAACGCTCCGACAGGAACTCAACAGCAATCTGTCGCTGTCGATAGGCCGACTGCGCCTGTTGAACGTCTACGACCTGTTCGGATTCTCGAAAGAGCTGCTCGAAAAGAGCCGTTACAGCGTATTCGGCGAGATCGTGACCGATCGTGTAAGCGACGAGTGCGACATCTCGGGCAAACGCTATATAGCGGTGGAGTACCTGCCCGGACAATTCGACCAGCGCGCCGCCTCGGCTGTCGACTGCGTCAAACTGATCGATCCCACGGCCGACGTCCGCATACGCAGTGCGCGCCTTCTGATATTCGACGACAGCGTCGACGACGAACAGTTGTCACGCATCGAACACTACTATATCAATACGGTCGAGTCGCGCCGCAAACGGCTCGACATATTGTCCGACTCGGAGCATGCGGCCGTTAAACCCGTCGCCCGGCTCGAAGGATTCACCTCGATGACCGAGGAGCAACTGGCGCCGTTCTGCAAGCGATACGGTCTTGCAATGAACGCCGACGATCTGCGCGAGGTGGTGGCATACTTCCGTGGCGAGCAGCGCGATCCCTATGAAACCGAATTGCGCATACTCGACACCTATTGGAGCGACCACTGCCGCCATACCACGTTTACCACCGAGATTACAGGAATAACTGTCGACGAGTCGTTCATAAGCGGCGAGATCGGGGCTTCGTTGAAGATGCTGGCCGATATTCGCCGCGAATTAGGCAGAGAGCAGAAGAGTCTGTGCCTTATGGAGCTTGCCACCATCGGCGCACGTTATCTGAGAAAATGCGGCAAACTCGACGATCTGGAACAGAGCGACGAGAACAACGCGTGCAGCATATTCATCGATGTCGATGTCGACTCAGAGATGCAGCGCTGGCTTTTGCAGTTCAAAAACGAGACGCACAACCATCCCACGGAGATCGAGCCGTTCGGCGGTGCATCGACCTGCTTGGGCGGCGCCATTCGCGACCCGCTGTCGGGACGCAGCTATGTCTATCAGGCGATGCGCGTAACGGGTGCCGGCGACATATACAAGAGCGTGGCCGAGACGCTCGACGGCAAACTGCCGCAGCGTGTCATATCGCACAAGGCCGCCGCAGGATATTCGAGCTATGGCAACCAGATAGGTCTGGCAACTACGCACGTGCGCGAGATATATCACCCCGACTACGTGGCCAAGCGTTTGGAAGTGGGAGCCGTCGTCGGTGCCGTCAAGGCCGATGACGTGCGTCGCGAAACTCCCGTGGCGGGCGACGTCGTACTGTTGCTCGGCGGCCGCACCGGCCGCGACGGCATAGGCGGCGCCACAGGATCGTCGAAAGAGCACAACGAAAATTCGTTGGAGGAGTGCAGCTCGGAGGTGCAGAAGGGCAACGCCCCCGAGGAGCGCAAGCTCGCGCACCTGTTCCGTCGTCGCGAGGTGACGCGTCTGATAAAGAAATCCAACGACTTCGGCGCCGGCGGAGTGAGCGTAGCCATAGGCGAGCTTACCGACGGACTCGACATATACCTCGATCGCGTACCCGTGAAATACGACGGACTGAACTCCACCGAGCTTGCCATAAGCGAGTCGCAGGAGCGCATGGCTGTGGTCGTAGAGCGCAGCGATATGGAGCGGTTCATGGCGCTGTGCCGCGAGGAGAACGTCGAGGTGACGCATGTAGCCGATGTCACCGATACGCGCCGTATGCGCATGTACGACGGCGGCCGGCTCGTTGTCGACCTCGCCCGCGACTTTATCGACAGCGCGGGAGCCAAACACTATACCGAGATAGAGATCGGTGCGGTCGAGAATCGCAATCCGTTCGAACGCAGGATTGCGGGGCGCGACCTGAAAGAGCGGGTGTGCAACAACCTCGCCGACGACAACGTCGTATCGCAAAAGGGCTTGATCGAGATGTTCGATTCGACCATAGGGGCCTCTACCGTGCTGCTGCCTTTCGGCGGCCGCACGCAGACGACCGAGACTCAGGTCTCGGTGCAGAAACTGCCCGTGGGGGATGCTTTCACCTCGACTGCAAGCATCATGGCCTACGGATACAATCCGTTCATAACGTCGTGGAGTCCCTATCACGGTGCGGCATACGCCGTGGTGGAGGCCTGCGCGAAGGTCGTGGCGGCAGGCGCCCGTTACGACAGGATGCGATTCTCGTATCAGGAGTATTTCGAGCGCATGACCACGCCGCGTTCGTGGGGCAAGCCTTTGGCCGCCCTGCTCGGCGCCTTGAAGATGCAGATCGAGTTGGGACTGCCGTCGATCGGCGGCAAGGACTCGATGAGCGGCACGTTCCGCGACATCGACGTACCGCCCATGCTTATGGCATTCGGCATCACGACGGTCGATGCGGGCAATGTCATAAGCCCCGAATTCAAACAGGCGGGCAGCAACATATATATCATACGCCACCGTCCGCAGCCGGACTCGATGCCCGATACTGCGGCATTGATGCGCAACTTCGATTTTGTGGCCGACAAGATCGCCGACAAGACTATTGTTGCGGCATATGCGGTCGGCTTCGGCGGCGTGAGCGAGGCTTTGGCGAAGATGTCGTTCGGCAACCGCATAGGCGCTATGGTCGAATGCGACGAAGCCTTGCTGTTCGACTATGCCTACGGCTCGATCGTGGTGGAGTGCCGCGGCAAGATCGACTTCGACGGCGCCGAACTGCTCGGACAGACCGTCGACCGGAGCGTGTTGACGATCAATGGCTGCGCCATGAATATAGACGATCTGTTGGCAGCCAATACCCGCAAATTTACGGAGATATATCCCGACCGCGGTGCAGCCGGCAGCGTAACGCGCCAGAGCGACTGCACAAAGGCGGTCATGACCTATCCGGGCGAGGCGGTCGGCGAGGTGAAAGTCTACATCCCCGTATTCCCCGGAACCAACTGCGACTACGATACGGCGCGTGCATTCCGCCGTGCCGGAGCTGCGGTACAGACTTCGGTATTCCGCAATCTTAGCTCCGACGACATATTTTCATCGATCGACGAGATGCGGCGCAACATCGACGCCTGCCACATATTCGTATTGAGCGGAGGATTCTCGGCGGGCGACGAGCCTGACGGCAGCGGCAAGTTTATCGCCAACGTGTTGAATAACCGCAAAATAGCCGAAGCCATACACGCACTTCTCGACCGCGGCGGACTGATTTTGGGCATCTGCAACGGTTTTCAGGCATTGGTCAAATCGGGATTGCTGCCATACGGACGCTTGGGCTGCGTCACACGCGAGTCGCCGACACTGTTCCGCAACGATATCAACCGCCACATATCGCAAATAGTCTCTACGCGCGTGGGCACTACGGCATCGCCGTGGCTCTCGTCGTTCAAAACCGGCGACCGCCACGCCATAGCCGTAAGCCACGGCGAAGGCAAGTTCGTGGTCAGCGAGGCGATGGCCGGGGAGTTGTTCGCAGCGGGACAGGTGGCATTCCAGTATGTCGATCCCGAGGGGCGGCCGACCACCGATGCGCCCTACAATCCCAACGGCTCGTCATACGGCATCGAGGGCATAATCAGCCCCACCGGACAGATACTCGGCAAAATGGGTCACACCGAGCGCTACGAAGAGGGGCTTTACAAAAATATTGCGGGCGACAAGCGTCAGGACATATTCGCCAACGCTGTTGCATATTTCACCAAGCGACAATAAATATTAACAACTTAAATAAATTCACACATTATGAAACAGCTCGAACAACTCTACGAGGGAAAGGCGAAGCAGGTATTCAAGACCGACGATGAAGATCTCATCGTGATACACTATAAGGACGACGCAACGGCATTCAACAACATCAAAAAGGCCAAGATCGAGAACAAGGGCGTGTTGAACAACCGCATTTCAACGCTCATATTCGAGTATCTGCGCAGCAAGGGCATCGAGACCCACTACATCGAGACGATCAACGACCGCGACCAGATATGCCGCAAAGTGTCGATCATCCCGTTGGAGGTGATCGTTCGCAACATCATCGCCGGATCGATGGCTAAGCGTCTGGGCATTGAGGAGGGCACCAAACCGTCGAACGTCATCTACGACATCTGCTACAAGAAAGACGAGTTGGGCGATCCTCTGATCAACGATCACCACGCCGTGGCTATGGGCATAGTGACATACGACGAATTGGCACACATCTACGACATGACAGACCGCATCAACAAAGCGTTGCAGGAGCTGTTTGCGAAGATGGGAATCACGCTTGTCGACTTCAAGATAGAGTTCGGCCGCACATCGGATGGCAAGATCATTCTGGCCGACGAGGTAAGCCCCGACACATGCCGCCTGTGGGACAGTCAAACCAACGAGAAGCTCGACAAAGACCGTTTCCGTCGCGATTTGGGGCATGTAAGAGAGGCCTACGAGGAGATTCTCGACCGTCTTACCAAGTGCTTATCGAAATAACAGAGAGTAATGTTGAAGCATTCCGATCGGATATTCGGCGACGATCTGCACGAGGAGTGCGGCGTGTTCGGCGTGTTCGGTGTCGACGATGCCGCCAACATCTCCTACTACGGGCTGCATGCCTTGCAGCACCGGGGACAGGAGGCGTGCGGCATAGTTGCGGCCAACAGCCGCGGAGAGTTGCATGTGGTCAAGGGCGAGGGATTGGTGACCGAGGTGCTCAACCGCACCAACCTGTCGACACTCGACGGCAGAATGGCTATCGGGCATGTGCGCTACTCGACCACGGGCGGCGGAGGTCTGCTCAACGTGCAGCCGTTCGTATTTCACCACTTCACCGGCGACTTCGCTCTGGCGCATAACGGCAATTTGGTCAACTCGCGCGAGTTGACGCACTATTTGGAGATGCGAGGCAGCCTGTTCCATTCGACCTCCGACAGCGAGATTCTGGCGCACCTCATAAAAAAGGAGAACAACGAATCAGACCGCATATTTGCCATAATCGATGCGTTGAACATGTTGGAGGGGGCGTTCGCGTTCCTTATCATGACCAAGAAACGCATATATGCCTGCCGCGACAAATACGGACTCAGACCGTTGTCGATAGGGCGGTTGGGCAGCGGCTATGTCGTAAGCAGCGAGACATGCGCCATGGACATCGTCGGTGCGGAGCATATTCGCGACATCGAACCCGGCGAGATCGTCACTATCGACGAGCACGGCATACGCAGCCGCGACTACTCGAAGTATAAACGTCACTGCATGTGCGCCATGGAGTATATCTACTTCTCGCGTCCCGACAGCGATATCGAGGGGCGCAACGTACACGCATTTCGCAAGCATACGGGACGGCTGCTCTACAAGGAGGCGCCCGTCGAGGCCGATGTGGTGATAGGTGTGCCCGATTCGAGTCTGAGCGCCGCCATAGGCTTCTCCGAAGCCAGCGGCATCCCCTACGAAATGGGGCTTATCAAGAACAAATACATAGGCCGCACGTTTATCCAGCCCTCGCAGCAGATGCGCGAAAAGGGTGTGCGCATGAAGCTGTCGGCCGTGCGCAGCTTGGTAAAGGACAAGAGCGTAGTGCTGATCGACGACTCGATCGTGCGCGGTACGACGTCGCTCAGGATAGTGCGCCTGCTCAAAGAGGCCGGCGCGCGCGAGGTGCACGTACGCATAGCCAGCCCGGCGATAAAACACCCCTGTTTCTACGGAGTCAACATGTCGACCTACGACGAACTGCTGTGCGCACGCAAGAGCAAAGAGCAGGCGCGCAAAGCTATCGAGGCCGACTCGTTGGAGTTCCTCTCGGAAGAGGCGCTGCTCGAAGCCGGCCGGCGCAGCGAACTGTGCATGGCCTGCTTCAACGGCCGTTATATGACCGATCTGTATCGGAGCGCCGAGCAGACGGAGAGTGATAAAAACTGTTAACCGCTTGAAATTTATGGCAAAGAGTTATGAAGAAGCCGGAGTTAATCTGGAAGCAGGATACGAGGTCGTAAAACGTATCAAATCGCATGTGGCATCGACCGCACGCCGCGGCATGATGGGCAATATAGGTGCATTCGGCGGCATGTTCGATTTGGCATCGCTATGCATCAAAGAACCGGTGTTGGTAAGCGGCACCGACGGCGTAGGCACCAAGCTCAAAATCGCATTCGAAATGGACAGGCACGACACGATAGGCATCGACGCCGTGGCCATGTGCGTCAACGACGTTTTGGCACAGGGAGCAGAACCGTTGTTCTTCCTCGACTATGTTGCCGTCGGCCACAACGAACCTGCCAAAATCGAGGCGATAGTCGCAGGCGTGGCCGAGGGCTGCCGTCAGGCGGGGTGCGCACTGATAGGCGGCGAGACGGCCGAGATGCCGGGCATGTACGGCGGCGGCGAGTACGACATAGCGGGATTTACGTGCGGCGTGGTCGAGCGTTCGAAACTTATCGACTCTTCGAAGGTCAAGGCCGGCGACGTGCTTGTCGGATTGGCGTCGAGCGGCGTTCATTCCAACGGGTTCAGTTTGGTGCGCAAGATCGTTGCCGACAGCCGGCTCGATCTGCACGCCACTTATGAAGGTTTGGGCGACCGTCCTCTCGGCGAAGTGCTGCTTACGCCTACACGCATATATGTCAAGCCGGTTTTGCGCCTTTTGTCGGAGTGCGACGTGCACGGCATCAGTCACATCACCGGAGGCGGATTCGATGAAAACATCCCGCGCATACTGCACCCCGGACAGGGCATCGCTATCGACGAGGGTTCATGGGAGATACTGCCCGTGTTCCGCATGCTCGAAGAGCGCGGCGGCATAGCGCATCGCGAGATGTTCAACATATTCAACATGGGCATCGGCATGGTCATCGCGCTCGATGCGGCACAGGCCGATCGTGCGATAGCCCTGCTCACCGAGTGCGGAGAGCGTGCGAGCGTCATAGGCCGCGTCACCGACAAGGAGGGTGTAACGATAGGGTAGCGCAGTATGGCAGCACACACGATAGCCGTATTCGCCAGCGGCAGCGGCAGCAATTTCGAAGCCATAGCCGAGGCCTGCCGCCGCGGCGAGATCGATGCCCGGGTGGCTCTGCTCGTTTGCGACAAGCCTGCGGCCGGGGTCATCGCACGCGCCGAGCGATTGGGCGTCGAAACATTGGTTCTGTCGCCCAAAGAGTTCCCCTCGCGCGAGGAGTATGAAACCGTCATAGCCGACCGCCTCGATGCCTGCGGTGCGGAGTTGGTTTGTTTGGCCGGTTACATGCGGCTTATAGGGAGCGTATTGCTCGAACGATATGCCCGGCGCATAATCAATATACACCCGTCGCTGCTACCCTCGTTCAAAGGGGCGCACGCAATAGCCGATGCCATGGCTTACGGTGTCAAGGTCTACGGCGTGACGATACACTACGTCGACGAATCGCTCGACGGCGGAGAGATCATCTCGCAGCGCGCCATCGATTACCTCGGCAGCGACGAAGCGGAGCTGACGATGATGATCCACTCGATCGAACACAAACTTTATATAGAAACAATAAATAAACTGATAAACGACAAATGAGAGCACTGATAAGCGTTAGCGACAAGACCGGTGTGGCGGAGTTCGCCAAGGGACTCGTGCGCCACGGCTGGCAGATCATAGCCACGGGAGGTACGATGACGATGCTCCGGGAGAGCGGCATAGATGCTATCAACATAAGCGACGTAACGGGATTTCCCGAAATATGCGACGGCCGCGTCAAGACGCTGCACCCCAAAGTACACGGCGGGCTGCTGGCGCGCCGCGACGACGCGACCCATTTGCAGGCGCTGCGCGACAACGGCATAGAGTTCATCGACATGGTGTGCGTCAATCTCTATCCGTTCCGCAGCACAATAGCCCGCGAGGGGGTCACGATGGAGGAGGCCATAGAGAATATCGACATCGGCGGACCGTCGATGCTGCGCAGCGCGGCCAAGAACTATCGCGACGTGACCGTGGTGTGCGATCCGGCCGATTACGCCCGCATACTCGACCAGATCGACCGCACGGGCAACACCTCGCTGCAAACACGCTTGGAACTATCGGCCAAGGCCTTCACCCACACTGCTCTCTACGACATGTGCATCGCGGGCTACATGCGCGACAAGGCGGGGTTGGAGCAGATGCCTATGCTCGCACTGAACAGGGTGCAGACGCTGCGTTACGGAGAGAATCCCCACCAGAAAGCCGCATTTTACGCCTTGGGCGAACGCGTGCCCTATTCGCTCGTCTCGGCCAAACAGCTGGGCGGCAAAGAGATGTCGTATAACAACATACAGGACGCTAACGCAGCATTGAACATCGTGCGCGAGTTCGACGAACCGTTCTGCGTTGCTCTTAAACACATGAATCCGTGCGGTGCGGCCGTCGGCAGCGACATCAAAGAGGCGTGGAGCAAGGCCTACGACTCCGACAAGGTGAGTATCTTCGGGGGCATAGTGGCCGTCAATCGCCAGATCACGGGCGAGGTGGCGGAGCTGATGAAATCGGTGTTTTTGGAGATCGTCATGGCTCCGTCGTTCAGTGAGGAGGCACTCGCCGTATTCTCGTCGAAAAAGAATCTCCGGCTGTTGCAGATCGATATGACGCGCGACGATTGCGCGCGGCAGCAATATACAGGTGTCAATGGAGGCATGTTGGTGCAGGATGCGGATACCGCGATCAGAGAGATAGAGCCGTCGATGTGCGTTACCCGCCGCCAACCCTCCGAGCAGGAGCTGCGCGACATGAATTTCGGTTGGCGCATTGTGAAACATGTCAAGTCGAACGCCATAGTGGTCGTACGCGACGGTTGTACTGCCGGCATCGGCGCAGGACAGATGAATCGCGTGGGTTCGGCACGCATAGCCTTGGAACAGGCCAACAGTGCGGGCATAACCGAGGGATTGGTGCTGGCCTCCGACGGATTTTTCCCCTTCGACGATACGGTGACATTGGCTAAGAGCTGCGGTGTTACGGCGCTCGTACAGCCGGGCGGCAGCGTGCGCGACGCCGATTCGGTGACCAAGGCCGACGAGTACGGCATGACGATGCTTATGACGGGCATGCGGCACTTTAAACATTAAACCCTGAAAAGAGATGAAAGTATTGGTTATAGGTTCGGGCGGCCGCTGCCACGCCATAGTCGAGGCGTTGCGCAGATCGCCGCAGGTCGACAAGATATATTGCGCTCCGGGTAATGCGGGCATAGCGCAAAGCGCGGAGTGCGTGCCGATTGCCGACACCGATGTGGAGGCGCTGTGCCGCTTTGCCAAAGAGCGCGAGATCGGACTCACGGTCGTCGGACCTGAAATTTCTTTGGCCGCAGGCGTTGTCGATCGCTTCAAACAGGAAAAATTGCGTATATTTGGACCTGCGAAGGCTGCGGCACAGATCGAGTCGAGCAAGGATTTCGCCAAACGCCTTATGGCAAAGTATGGCATTCCGACGGCGGCGTATGCCACATTCACCGACTACGACGAGGCCGTGGCTTACGTCCGCTCGCAACCGCTGCCGTCGGTATTGAAGTACGACGGATTAGCTGCGGGCAAAGGCGTGGTTATAGCGCAGAGCTACGAGGAGGCCGAACAGACATTGCGCGACATGCTCGTCGACGACCGTTTCGGTAAGGGACGCGTGGTGATAGAGGAGTATTTGCAGGGCGAGGAGTTTTCGCTAATGTGCTTCGTTGCGGGATGCGATGTCTATCCCATGCCCGTGGCACAGGATCACAAGCGCGTTTTCGACGGCGACAAGGGACCCAATACGGGCGGCATGGGAGCCTACACCGAGTTGCCGTTCATCTCGGACGACGATGTGAAGTTCGCCATGGAGCACATCATGCGTCCGGCGGCGGAGGCGCTGGCGGCCGAGGGCATGCCGTTTTGCGGCGTGCTGTATGGCGGTTTGATGAAGACCGGGCAGGGTGTGAAGGTCATAGAGTTCAATGCCCGCTTCGGCGATCCCGAAACGGAGGTCGTGCTGCCGCGTTTGCGCAGCGATGCCTGCCGCCTTATGTGCGACATAGCCGACGGGCGCAAGACCTCGGTCGAGTGGAGCTGCGAGTCCACTCTCGGCATCGTATTGGCATCGAAAGGCTACCCCGGGAGCTATGCCAAAGGGGCGGAGATACGCGGCGTGGAGCGTGTCGACGGAGCCGTCTTCCACATGGGCACGGCCGTTGATGACGGACGGTTGGTAACGGCCGGAGGACGCGTTATGATCGTCGTGTGCTCGGCGCCTACGCTCGCCGAGGCGCGGGACAAGGCTCGCATAGAGGTCGAGAAGATCGAGTGCGACAACCTGTTTCACCGCAACGATATAGGAGACAAAGCATTTAAAAACAGAAAATAGAACTATGGTTATAAACGGTAGGGAGCTTTCGGCATCGCTCAAAGCTCAAATGGCCGCCCATGTGGCCGAATTAGCAAAACAATATGGTCGTGCGCCGCATTTGGTGGTGATCCTCGTGGGTGAGGATCCGGGCAGTGTTTCCTATGTTACAGGCAAGAGCAAGGCTGCCGACGAGGTGGGCATTCGCAATACTACGTTGCGTCGCGACGCCTCGATATCGGAGCAGGAACTGCTCGATCTTATTGCCCAACTCAACGCCGATGACACGGTCGACGGCATACTCATACAGCTGCCGCTGCCGAAACATATCGACGAAGACAAGATTATAGCCGCCATATCGGTCGACAAGGATGTCGACGGATTTCACCCGCTCAACGTAGCTCGCCTGTGGCTCAAACAGCCCTGCACGCTGCTATGTCGGCCGAAAGGCATAATCAAGATGCTCAAATCGGCCGACATAGCGATTTCGGGCAAGGAGGCTGTGGTAATAGGCCGCAGCAACATCGTCGGACTGCCGGTAGCCAAGTTGCTGACCGATGAGAATGCCACCGTTACGGTTACGCACTCTCGCACGCGCGATCTTGCAGCGGTGACCCGTCGGGCAGATATTCTCGTGGTGGCCATAGGCAGGGAGCGATTCGTAACGGCCGATATGGTCAAGCCCGGCGCCGTCGTGATCGACGTGGGAGTCAACCGCGACAGCCGCAACGGGAAGTTGTGCGGCGATGTCGATTTCGAGTCATGCGAGCCGGTGGCATCGTACATAACGAAGGTTCCCGGCGGCGTAGGTCCCATGACGATATGCTGCCTTATGGAGAATACGATAGAGTGTTTTGTCAAACGCATGAACCGATAGAGAAGATGATCGAGAGATACAGTCGCGAGATCATGCGCAGAGTGTGGACGGAGAAGAATAAGTTCGACGCCTACCTGCGGGTGGAGATACTCGCATCGGAGGCATGGAGCCAGCTCGGAGTCGTCCCGGCGGAGGATGTCGAGAAGTTATGGAAAAATGCCTCGTTCGACATAGCCCGAATACAGGAGATCGAACAGCAGACGCGCCACGACATAGTGGCTTTCACGCGCGCCGTCAGCGAGACGTTGGGCGAGGAGCGCAAATGGGTGCATTACGGCCTGACGAGCACCGATGTGGTCGATACTGCAAACGGCTATCTGCTCAAACAGGCCAATGCCATATTGGCCGACGACATAGAGCAGTTCATGACCGTACTGCACCGACAGGCGTTGCGATTCAAGCATACGCCCTGCATAGGCCGCACGCACGGCATTCATGCCGACATAACGAGCTTCGGCCTGAAATGGGCATTGTGGTACGAGGAGATGAAACGCAATCTCGAACGTTTCCGTGCGGCGGCACGCGGCGTCGAGGTCGGCAAGATCAGCGGTGCGGTCGGCAACTTCGCCAATATACCGCCCTTCATACAGGACTACGTATGTCATAAATTGGGGATCGACAGCGCCAACATCTCTACGCAGGTCATACAGCGTGACCGTCATGCCTATTACATGGCAACGTTGGCCGTCATAGCTTCGAGTCTCGAACAGATGGCCATGGAGGTGCGCAATCTGCAACGCACCGAGGTGCACGAGGTGGAGGAGTCGTTCGGCAAGGGACAAAAGGGATCGAGCGCCATGCCCCACAAGCGCAACCCGATAAGCAGCGAAAACATCTGCGGCTGCGCACGCGTCATGCGAGGTTATATGGCAGCCCTGTATGAGAACGTCGCACTGTGGCACGAGCGCGACATATCGCACTCGTCGACCGAACGCATCATCCTGCCCGATGCCACTATGCTGCTCGATTATATGTTGACGCGCTTCCGCGGCATACTCGACAAATTGGTCGTTTTCGAGGACGTGATGTTGGAAAACATCTATCGCACCCGCAAAGTAATATTCGCACAGCGGGTGATGAATGCTCTGATCGACAAAGGATTGTCGCGTGAACAGGCATACGATACGGTACAACCCGTGGCCATGCGGGCTTTGAGCGAGCGAGCCGATTATCAGGAACTGTTGGCCGAAAATACCGAGGTGATGTCGCATCTTTCGCGCGAGGAACTCGACAACTGCTTCACACTCGATTACTATCTCAAAAATGTCGATTACATATTCGATCGTGTCGGGATACAATAGCATCCCGGCACGATAGATATGCCGAAGAGCTTCGCTGCAACTCACCGAGGAACGTATTTTGCGTCGGGCAAATATGAAAATTTGGTTGTTAACTCGGAAAGTATTATATTTGCAAAGTGATTGATGAGATATGCAGAAGCTCTACATTATAGCAGGTTGTAACGGGGCAGGCAAGACTACTGCGTCGTATACCATTCTGCCAGACATGCTTCGATGCAACGAATTTGTCAATGCCGACGAGATTGCGCGCGGTCTGTCGCCGTTTAATCCCGAGAGTATGGCCATAGACGCCGGGCGTCTTATGTTGCAACGAATGAACGACCTGCTGAATGAAGGTGCCGATTTTGCATTCGAGACGACGCTGTCGACAAAGAGCTATGCTAAATTTATCGACCGCGCCCACAGCTTGGGCTATTTCGTGTCGTTGCTGTATTTCTGGCTGCCGACACCCGAACAGGCGGTCGAACGTGTCGCCAAGCGGGTAAACGAGGGAGGTCACAACATACCGGCAAATGTCATTTGCCGTCGTTATGCAAGCAGTCTTCACAATCTCACGTCACTGTACATGCCGATATGCGACTATTGGGTGATATACGACAACAGTACGGCCGAAGGGGTAAGAAAGATCGCATACGGTACGCGAGATGAAATAAAGGAGATTATCGATACGTTAGCGTACAAAACGATTTTGAATTATGAGTGAATTTGAGATACGACAGTTACAGGAGAGAATAGACGCCGGTGTTTTGCTTGCACAGAAACGATTGATAGAGAAGACAAAACGCGAGAATGGCTATCTTGTTGTCATGCACGACGGCAAGATCGTACATCTGCAAGCCGACGAATTGAAATAGATATCTTGCAAGATATTGACAATTGCTTTCCCGAATCTCGGGAGAGTTTTTTATTCCTGAAAAATCACATCTTGTCGTTGCACGCGGGGTTATGCACCCCGAAGAGCATTTGCCTGTCACTATTAGTGGTGGGCTTTGCAATTATTCTGCCTGTTCGATAGTGCGCTCTGTGCATCTGCGCTCCCGATATTCCGGTCGTGTCATTCTGAGGAGGCCGCTCGCGGCCGACGCGAGAATCTCTTTTGCGGGCAACTGTCCCACTGCCATGTCGTGTGCCGAGAGACTCCCACGTCGCGTTTTCAAACGCTCCTCGGAGTGACATAGTGGGGTGTTGTACCCTGTCATTCTGAGGAGGCCGCTCGCGGCCGACGTGAGAATCTCGAACGGATACGCCCTTCTGAG
>CAZEXJ010000223.1:0-4599 GCA_964516585.1 uncultured Alistipes sp. | reverse complement strand
AGGTGCGCGGTCATTCGAGTATCTGATGAGCCGGTTCAGTACGCCCGACGAGATTTTCGGCCCCGTATCTATTGCCAAACTGAAAGATGGGGGTGTTTATGAACGTATAGTCGACGGCTATCTGCCGACGGCCGATGTCGTATTCTTGGACGAGATATGGAAAGCCGGACCTTCGATCCAGAATGCGCTGCTGACGGTGCTGAACGAGAAGATTTTTCACAACGGCGACAAGGATATGATCCTGCCGCTGAAAGACATTATTGCGGCATCGAATGAGCTGCCGGCAATCAACGAAGGACTTGAAGCACTGTGGGACAGGTTTTTGATAAGGCTTGTCGTCCCTCCTTTGGAGAGTCAGGAGGCCTTTGAGGATATGATAACGGCAACGACCGATGCGGAGGCGCAGGTCGATGAGTCGCTGAAAATATCGGCCGAGGAGTATGCGTCGCTGCGGCAGAGAGCCAATACCGTGGCCGTGCCGCCGCAGATTCTGGAAACCATTGTCGCCATCCGCCAGTACCTCCACACGCCGAACGAAGGCGAGGAGCGCAAAGAACCCGTCTACATCTCCGACCGCCGCTGGAAGAAGATTGTCAGTCTGCTGCGCACGGCGGCCATGTTGGACGGGCGCGCCGAAGTGACCGTGATGGATTGTTTTTTGATCGGCAATGCCCTTTGGAACGAATCGGAGCAGCGAGCCGCCACACTCGACGCCGTAGATCGCATCGTTATCGACCGAATGCTGGCCAACTTCGAGGATGAATATTCGCTGCTGTCGGACAAGCGGCTCGAAATCCACCGCATCCTGCTCTCGGGAATGCGCAAAAGCAAAATACCCGTTTCGAGGTTTCGCATCATAGACGGCAGGTATTACAACATTATCGGCTATGGCGAGCACGATACGCTGATCGACCGCCGCAACTACGACGCGCTGGTCCCGTTTGTTGCGCAGCGGGCTGTACTTTCCGAGAACGGCGGCTATCCCGAGACACACATAGTTACCCCCGAAAAGGCATCTGCGTATCCGCCGAATATGACCGTCAGCATCACCAAGACCAATGCCGGTTTGCAGATAAACGGCACGAAGTATCCGCTCGAAACGGCCGACACGAGATGATAAAGAAGCACTTCCCCGAGATTTACGGCTGGCTTGCCGACCTCGGCCGACGGCTCGACGCACTGCGGTTGCGGATAGAAGATTATGCGCACAACAATCTGTCTGGAAGCACCCGTTCGCTGTTCGTGAGCGACCCGCAGATAAAGAAGTGCCGGACAGTCGTGTCGCGGATGCAACTGCGCATTCGCAAATTGAAAAACATCTTATACACAGTCAACCCGAATGAGCAATAAAGAGGAGTACAAAAAATATCTGCTGATGTGTCTCGACGCCAACAACAGCGGAAACGGCAATGGCAGCGGCGGCGAAAGTGGCGGAAGCGGCGACGATGTTGCATTCGACGAGCCGGCTCCCGACCTACGCGAGAGTTTCCGTCAGGTGCTCGACGAGATTGCCGGCAACGCCCATTTGCAGTACGGTTGCCGCACAATCAACGGAATCGCCGAATTGGCCGCTGAGGATATTGCCGCGTATATCGACAGCGTGGGGCAAGATATCGAGGAGCATAACCCCTACAAGTCGGAGCGCGAACTGTATGAACGCTGCAAAGCCTTCGACGATGACGAGTTTGCTGAACATTGGGATCGTTTGCATCCGTATCTTGCCGACCGCTATCAGCCCGGGGAACTTGATGTTCCGTTCTATATTGACGAGTTCCCGATGCAGGCTGTTAACGAATATGCCGTCACGAGGCAGGAGTTCCTGCACGACTGGGACATAGCGCTGCTTCGCAAAGAGATTGCCTACGAACTCGAGATTTTGAAGCGTGTGCGACTCAAGTTGGAGAGATATATTGAAGACCGTATCAAGTCGTTCTACAACAGTAATTATACGGCTGCCGAAGTGGAACTTTTTTGGGATTTGGAGAAGGGCGGCTGGCTGCCGTACCAGATAGACTTGCTGCGTGCGCTGTCGGCTGCCTGCCGGAATAATAACGGCATCGTCACGCTGCTCGATGCTCTGGGGCGCAGGGGCACTCAAAACAAAACGGTTGAGATCGGATTTCGCGAGGTAGACAAAGAGTGTGCAACTCCGTTTCGTCACGCCTCGCCTCCCGATATCGACGGCATTGCCGAAAGTAATCGCCTGAGCGGTCTGCTGCCGTCAAAGATGGCATTGTTGGGCGACCGTGCATTAGAGATGAATTTTTATAAAAAATATGCCGAACATCGGTTGCAGACGTTCGACTCGCGCTCGCATATCCGCATCACGGAGCAGTTCGAGCAGCCGGCAATAGCAGTCGAAAAGAAAGGGCCTTATATCGTCTGCCTCGATACCAGCGGTTCAATGCGCGGCAAGCCGGAGGAGGTAGCCAAAGCGATCTGCTACGGCCTGCTGCTGTGCTCGCACGAGGAGGGGCGAAAATGCTATGTCATATCCTACTCTACGGATATTGAGATGTTGGACTTGACGGAGTGGACGACGGCGATGAATGAGATAGTCGATTTCCTTACGCACTCGTTTTACGGCGGCACCGATTTGGAACCGGCCTTGGCCGAAGTGTGGCGTATACTCGCCAAAGAGGACTACCGGCTTGCGGATGTACTGGTAATCTCCGACTTTGATGTCGACGACTTACAGCCGCAGACCATATTGCAAATAAGGGGTCTGCAGGCGCGTAATGTGCAGTTTCACTCGCTGCTTATTGGCGACTGCTGCAACAGCGATGTAGTAAACAGTTTTGACCGAAACTGGCGCTACGACTACAAAAAAAGGAGCGTTGTGGTTGCGACCTAATGATATGCCGCCGCGCTCCCTTGCCGAAACTGCGGCGGCAATAACTTTGAGAATTTAACGAGGAAAAAATATGAAGACAATCGAAGGACACGACGTAAAGATCTTTACGGACAATATCGAGGAGAACGCATTGGAGCAGATCCGCGAACTGCTCTCGATCGAAGTTTTTGCCGACCGAAAGATCCGCATTATGCCCGATGTTCATGCCGGTGCGGGATGCGTTATCGGCTTTACGGGCGACCTCTGCGACAAGGTGATTCCCAACATCGTGGGCGTCGATATCGGCTGCGGTATGCGGGTGCTGAATCTCGGCAAGGCAGGCGAGGTGGATTATCACCTCTTTAACGAACATATCGTTGCCAACATTCCGTCGGGGACATGGGCGCGCGAGGAGAAACGCGGCTTCCGGCCGCTTGCCGGCGAGGCGAAACAACTCGTTATGCAGCTCAAATGCTACCACGAACTGAAAAACACCGACCGCATAAACCGATCCATCGGTTCGCTCGGCGGCGGCAACCACTTTATTGAACTTGATCGGGATGATGCAGGCAGCCTCTATTTGGTTATCCACACCGGCTCGCGCAATCTCGGCAAGCAGGTGGCGGAGATCTATCAGGCGCGAGCCGTCAAGCACCTTACGCCGGGTGCCGATGAATTGGAGCAGCATATCAAGCGGACCATCGAGGAATACAAAGCCGCCGGCCGCCGCAATGAGTTGCAGACGGTAGTCAAGCAGATGCGCCGTGAGTATCGACCGCCAAAACCGTCTGTTTCGGAAGGACTTTGCTATGCCGAGGGCGAGGCGCGCGAAGAGTATCTGCACGATATGCGCCTGTGCCAGCGGTGGGCTGTGCTGAACCGCAACCTGATCGCTGTATTGCTGCTGAAATTCTTCGGCGGTGTTGAGGTTGTCGAGGAGTTCGAGAGCATCCACAATTACATCAGCGAGGATAACATGATTCGCAAGGGGGCGATCTCGGCGCAGGCAGGCGAGCGGTGCATCATTCCTCTGAATATGCGCGACGGCTCGCTGCTCTGCACGGGTCGCGGCAATGTCGACTGGAACTGCTCGGCGCCGCACGGAGCGGGGCGTGTTTTGAGCCGCACGCAGGCCTACGAACAGATTTCGATGGAGGATTTCGAGCAGGCGATGGCGGGCATCTACTCGGAGAGTGTCAGCGATTTCACCCGCGACGAGTCGCCGATGGCCTACAAACCTGCGTCGGAAATCATCGCCAACATCGGCGGCACGGTCGCAATCGACTCCGTTATCCGCCCGGTGTTTAACTTCAAGGCTTCGAAATAGTTATAACGAGGAAGTTAGCATAAGCGCAGTGGCAGTTGATGAGTTGCGGAATGCTTATGGTACGGTCGGTGGTGTCTCCTCCCTTATATCAGCCCGCTGCATTCGGGACTGCACAATGCATGGTTGGGCGTTGTAGTCGGCGCAATGTTACTCGGTCGCAGATTGGTAATTGCCATGCAAGATGCAATCAAGTCCAGTAACGAATGGTGCGAAGCGCTGTTCGATGACTGATTTTTTTGTTTTTTGGGGGCAATTTTTATATTTTTGTAAAACAATCTTTAACCACGATTATATGCCGATAAGCAAGAGAGATGAAATCATTGCATTTCATACCATAAAGGATTTTGAAGGCGAATCTTTTTTTATACCCGATTACCAGCGCGGGTATCGGTGGACCGAACGGGAAGTTTTGGACTTGCTGAACGATTGGAACGATTTT
>CAZEXJ010000222.1:0-4461 GCA_964516585.1 uncultured Alistipes sp. | reverse complement strand
ACGACGACGACCGTAAGAAAGTCAAAGTTGCCAACAATGCCGCAGCCGCCGATCCGAACTGGAAGTATGAGAAATTGGGCGTCGGCGACATCGTTTATCGCGACTACGACAGCCATATCCATTCGGAAGGCGTCTTCGCCCAGCTCGAATGGTCGAAGAAAAAGATCAACGCTTTCGTTTCGGGTTCGGTTTCGAACACAGGCAACTGGCGTTACGACCGTTTCTACTACGACAAGGCACACGCCGAATCGCCTCACTACAACTACATCGGTTACACGGTCAAGGGCGGTGTCAACTACAACATCACGCGCCGGTCGAACATCTTCGCCAACATCGGCTACTTCAGCCGTGCACCGTTCTTCTCGCGTGGTGTCTTCCTCGACAGCACTTCGAGCCATGCTCACAACGACGATGCAAAGAACGAAGAGACCTTCTCGGCCGAATTGGGTTACGGTTTCCGTTCGGGCATCTTCTCGGCCAACATCAACGGCTACTCCACGCTGTGGATGAACAAAATCGACAACACCACGGTGAAATCCGTATCGTTGGATAACAATGAATACGGCCGTCTGAACCTGATGGGTGTCGACGCCCGCCACATGGGTATCGAATTCGACTTCGCTCTGCGCCCCACCCGCTGGTTGGACATCAACGGTATGGTTTCGCTCGGCGACTGGATTTGCGACAGCAACTCGCGCGGTTATCTTTACGATTCGCAGGGCCAGCCGCTGGCCGACAAAAAAGGCGCCATCGCTTCGGATATTCTGGCTGAAGACCACGCCTACATCGACCTTGTTCAGAAAGGCACCAAGGTGGGCGGTTCGGCTCAAACAACCGCAGCGTTGGGCGTAACCGTTCGTCCGATGAAGGGGCTTCGCTTGAGTGCCGACTGGAACGTCTACGCCAACCACTACGCCGAAAGCTACTTCTCCATGGGTTCTATCGAACTCAACTCGACTGTCAAGGTGCAGGATCCGTGGAAGATTCCGTGGGGCAACCAGTTCGATATTTCGGCCAGCTACCGCTTCAACCTCGGCAAGACGACCCGCGCAACGGTCTACTGCAACGTACACAATCTCTTCAACTACTACTACATCACCGAGGCGCAGTACGCAGCGCAATCCCCGGGTATCTGGCAGAACGCCTACGCCGTGATGTATTCGTTGGGACGTCGCATCTCCGTAAGACTGAAAATTAACTTCTAATCGCAGAAACCGTTATGAATAAGCATATCATCAAATCATTTTTGACATTCGCGGCGGCTGCGCTGATGTGCGCCGGCTGCGAGACGGACCACTTCAACGAGACCTATCTCGACGGGTGGGAGCCCAGCAGCGGGATCACCGACGTGCAGAACATCTCGTTCGCGCTGACCGATGAAGATTATACCGCCATAGCCAACAACAAGACCAACCAGTCGATCGCTTCGGAAGCAGGCGCATCGGATGTATTGGCAGCTATCGGTACCAACAAGTACTTCGCAACGAAAGACGATGCTGCCGCATACATTCCGGCTTACCTCTCCGCAAACTACCCCACGCTCGACAACACTTCGACCGCTATGGTTTCTTACACCTGCGCCCTCGACCTTCCGGAGAACGTGGCTGCGATGAACGCCATGAAAGAGATCAAAAATCTCGATTACACAAAAGTTTGGGGCGAAGGATCGAAAATCGAATACTTGACGCCCGCTACGGAGAGCAAACTTACGGACGCTCTTCCGACCGAGGGGCTGGAAGCCGGCGATTATGTAGCCGTTACCTACAAATACGCTGCAACCGAACCTACAGCGAGCGAAACCGAGCCGAAATCGGTTTACCGTAAGGTTACGACTTTCGACGGCAATGGATCGTATCTGCTCATCGGGACCAAAAATGGAAAAGACTATGCCATGTCTCCGTTAGCTGCTAATAAAAATTATGGTTATGCCAGCGGAAAGAAACTGACCATCTCTAGTGATGACATCGAATCGAACGAGGAGACCGATGCTTTGGCATGGACTATTACGAAAACGACCGACGGCAAAGACACCTACACGATTCAAGATGGCGTAAACCAGCATTACTATTACATGGATGACAACGAATCGCATGTTTCATTCCAAAAAAGCGCAACGCTCGGAGAGGGTAATTATGCTTGGGAAATTGCGATCGATAAAGAGGGAAATGCAATCATCACCAACGTTGGCCGTAACTGCTGGATTCAACATGGAGACGGAACCTATACGTCGTTCGGATCCTATCCTACTCAACGAGGGACGAACCCACGCCTGTACAAATTGGTACAGCCCAAGGCGGCAAAGGCAGGAATGACGGCTCGTGCTGATGTCGCTACCGAGAAACGTTACGCAGTTTACACGTGGGACGGCTCGAAGTTCAACCCCACGGAGAATGCTGTACTTCAGCCCTCGGACTACACGGCCATGGGCCAGAAATACGGCAACTTCACCGATCCCGATCAAGACGTCTATCTGCCGCAGTATCTTACTGCCAACTATCCCTATGGCAAAGCGGACGACGTGAAATATGTTTCGTACCTCCGTTACAAGAACAAAAAGACGAACTGGGCGACCGACGAATATGTATTCGACGGTATGAAATGGGCAAAACGCAGCTATTTTGAGACCCGCGAAGACCAATTCGTCAAGAGCAAGAAGCAATGGAATTACAACCCGAGTATCGTATGGTTCATCGAATACGGTAAGAGCAAACATCCTGCTACAGAGTTCTTCCAAGCTTGCGTCGACTGGGTTTATGAGAACATCGACAAACCGCTCGGTTCGACAGGTATCAAAGAGGGCAAATTCTACATTACCTCTTATGGCAACAATGACTACTATACAGGGGCATCAGCCTACCAAGGCAACCTCGATTGGCGACCCGCCTCTGCCATGAGCCAATATGCCGACGGTTACAAAGGGATGTCGAATGAAGAGATTCTGAAGGCAATGCAAGAACACACCGCCGAGGTATTTGCAGCCGTACTGCCACAATTCTATCCCGATCTCGCCCCGATAGACGGTATCGATGTTACGCTTACGGTTCAGTGCGGCGTATATGACGGATCGGCTACGACCTATTACAACTTTGTATTCAAAGTGGTCGGTGCAGCCAAATACGAGTTCCAATCGTTCGCTCCGGTCGAATAAAAGGTTCGACATCTATACGAACTTTCACGATGAAAAGGGAGTGCCGCATCAGCGGCACTCCCTTTTCATCGCAACAGGCAGGGAACAAAGTCCGAAACGGCCATTAACAACCTATTAGATAAAAAGTTGCAACATGATCAAGAAATAATAATTTTTTTGGAAAATTTTCATTGTTAATTATTTCACAATCCCGAAACTTTTTCTACCTTTGCGGTGTCCGATTGCCCGCTTTTTGCTGTTCGAAAAACAGCAGCGGCGGCCCGAAAAAAAGATAGCATGATTCGGACGGCCCATGCAAACGACCAATCGATTCAAAAAAACAAACCAATAAAACTATGGACAAACAGGAGCTGAAAAAGTACGGGATTACGGGCGTAACCGAAATCGTGTACAATCCCTCGTACGACGAACTGTTCCGCGAGGAGACGAAAAAGGGTCTGCGCGGTTATGACAAAGGCCAGCTGACCGAAACCGGTGCGGTGAATGTGATGACCGGTGTCTACACGGGCCGTTCGCCCAAAGACAAGTTCTTCGTGATGGACGAAACCACCCGCAACACCATCTGGTGGACCTCCGACGAATACAAGAACGACAACAAACCGGTAACGAAAGCTACGTGGAAGGAGTTGCGCAAAATTGCCGCCAACGAGCTGTCGAACAAGAAACTCTACGTCGTCGATACGTTCTGCGGCGCCAACGAGAACTCGCGGCTGAAGATTCGTTTCATCATGGAGGTTGCCTGGCAGGCCCACTTCGTGAAGAACATGTTCATCCGTCCGACCGACGCCGAACTCGAAAATTACGGCGAACCTGATTTCGTAGTGCTCAACGCATCGAAAGCCAAAGTCAAGAACTACAAGAAATTAGGTCTGAACTCCGAAACGGCGGTCGTATTCAACCTGACCGAGAAGATGCAGGTCATCATCAACACCTGGTACGGCGGCGAGATGAAAAAGGGCATGTTCTCCTACATGAACTACCTGCTGCCGCTGAAGGGCATGGCATCGATGCACTGCTCGGCCAACACCAACGAGAAGGGCGAAACGGCCATTTTCTTCGGTCTGTCGGGCACGGGCAAGACGACCCTTTCGACCGATCCGAAACGCCAGCTGATCGGCGACGACGAACATGGCTGGGACGACGACGGCGTATTCAACTTCGAGGGCGGTTGCTACGCCAAGGTCATCAACCTCTCGAAGGAGAACGAACCCGACATCTGGAACGCCATCCGCCGCAATGCGCTCTTGGAGAACGTTACGGTCGACAAGAAGGGCAAGATCGACTATGCCGATAAATCGGTAACCGAAAATACG
>CAZEXJ010000221.1:0-10593 GCA_964516585.1 uncultured Alistipes sp. | reverse complement strand
AGGGCGAACCCCGCAGCATTACCACCTCTGAGGGCACTTTCCATCAGAACGGCAATCAAGAGCTGGGAACCTTCGACATTGCCACCAAAGTTTTCACCCCGGACGCTGCATAAATCGAAAGAACCAATCACGGGAGGGCATATCGACCACGCACATCGTCTCCAACCAGATTCCTCACTCCACTGCGTTCCGTTCAGAATGACAAAACAATGGAAATAGCGTTCTAAGCACCACTACCCCATTTTTCGTCAAAAGCGGTATTATACAACGCAAACGAAAATTGTCCGGATAGGTTGTACTGAGCGTACTACCTATTCGGACAATTGAGTGCGCGGCAGTAGAATGCCGCTTTTCACGAAAAATTACTCGGCGGTCTTGTCCGCCACCAATATACGTCCGCAATACTCGCAGACGATCAACTTCTTGCCTTGGCGAATATCGACCTGACGCTGAGGAGGTATGCGGTTGAAGCAGCCGCCGCAGGCGTCACGAGTGACAGTAACGACGGCAAGGCCGTTGTGCACATTGCTGCGGATGCGGTTGTAAGCGGTCAAAAGGCGGTCGTCGATAGGAGCCTTGGCCTTAACGGCCTTGGCCTCCAACTCGGCTACCTGCTGCGCCGTCTCGGCCTCGATCGACTCCAACTCCTCCTTCTTGGCATTGTAATCGACGGTACGCTCGTCGACCAAAGTCTGCGTCTGCTCCACCTGAGCCTTCTTGGCCTTGATACCTGCGGCATACTCTTTCAAACGCTTCTCGGCGAGTTCGATCTCCAACTCCTGATATTCGATCTCCTTGGAGATAGCGTCGTACTCACGGTTGTTGCGAACATTGTTCTGCTGCTCTTTGTAGTTGCCGATCATGATCTTGGCCTGATCGACCTCACGCTTACGCTGGCGAGTGAGTGTATTTAGCTCCTCGATCTCGGCATTGACGTTCTCTATGCGAGTGTTCAAGCCGGCAAGTTCGTCTTCAAGATCCTGAACCTCCAACGGAAGCTCCCCCTTCACCTTATTGATCTCATCGATCTGAGAATCGATCTTCTGCAACTCGTAAAGAGCCATGATCTTCTCCTGCATCGAGTAGTCAACGTCGCTTGTCTTCTTCTGTGCCATATATAGTTATAAGTTATTTTAGACCAAATAATTTACAGGATTGCCAGAGCGTAGGCTCTTGCGAACTGCAAAGGTACATAAATTTTTCGATAAAATATCAAATAAAATTTGAATTGCACAAATTTCGCTCTCGAAATGCCCTATATCGGCTATTATCATGCCTTTTTCGCCGCGCATGAAGTCGTTGTAGCGCAAATCGGCCGTAAGATAGAGTTCCGCTCCGGCGGCCACGGCGGTGTCGATGAGCGAGCCTCCGGCGCCCGTGCAGACGGCAATGCGCTGCACGCGGCACGCCTCGGGTATGGCATTATGACGTACGGCACCCACGTCGAACAGCTGTTTTATGCGGCGCAGAAACGCCACGGCATCCTCCTTTTCGGGCAGCAATCCCACCACGCCGAATCCCGTCGAGGCATCCTGCGGCAGCGGTTGCAGCACGGTCATGTCGCGCAATCCGATCATCTCGCCCACGCGCCAACTCATGCCGCCGCACGCACTGTCGAGATTGGTGTGGCAGGCATAGAGGGCTATGCCGCTGCGTATGGCGCGCTCGACGCAACGCTCGACATACGATGCCGAGTTGAAGCGCTTCAATGCGTGGAACACTATCGGGTGGTGCGTGATGATCAGGTCGCACTGCTCGGCCTCGGCCTCGTCGAGCACGGCCTCGGTAACATCGACGGCAAGCAATGCGCGATGCACCTCGTCGTCGTAGCGACCCACGACGAGTCCCGAATTATCGTAAGACTCCTGCAACGACAGAGGGGCAAAACCCTCTATAATGGCTGCGATATCTCTTATTTTCATAGGTTAGAACAGCGATTGCTCGTAAAACGGAAACAACTCCTTCTCCTCCTCGCCCTTGCGGCGGCGGCGCTTGGGCGCACCGTTCTTGGCAGGTTTTTCCTCTGCCGCCTGAGCCTCTTCCGGCTTCTCCTCAACAGCATTATCCTCTGCCGGCTCCTTCGCGACAAGCTTCTTCCCGGCGGCGGCACGCGCGGCCTGCTTCTGCGGCGTGTCAGGCACGGCCTTGGCCGCGTGTCGATCGGCCGACTCGTCGGACTCGACATATGCGGCATTGCCGTCATCTTTGAGCGACTCGCGCACCTCGACCAATATGGCTCTGATCTTTTGCAGACGCTCCAACAGCGAAGCATCGCCGGCCACCGCACGACGGTTGTGCTTCATCGTGCGGTTGGCGCCCTCCAACGTCATACCCTTCTCCTTGACCAAATGATAGATAAGTTTCAGGTTTTCGACATCTTCGGGTGTAAACAACCGGTTGCCCTTCTTGTTTTTCCGCGGTCGGATGCAGTCGAACTTCGACTCCCAGTAGCGGATCAGCGACGCATTGACGTCGAACATCTCCGTCACATCACCCATCGAGTAGAGTAATTTAGCCATCGTATCAGTTTTTAATAATTCTCAAATCCTTGGGGTACATATTATTGCATCTTGCCCCTATGCGTTTGGCAAAGCCTATCGGCAGTCCGTCGCACACCACGGCATTGATGCCCTGCACAAAGCCGTCGGCCGCAATGTCGGCGCGGCGCAGATAGGCCAAAGCCTCGTCGCGGCTCACCTCTGCCCACGGTACGGCGTCGAGATCGAGACCGACATACAAGGCCAACGCATGGTCGGGTCGCAGCGCGCCCTTGAATATCTGCCCCATTGCAACGCCCGAATAGACTACCGACAACGACTCCGACAACGATTTCACATCGTCGGACACAACCGTCCGGCAGCCGTATATCGTATCGCCCACGCCGCGAAAGGTCATCTGCTCGGCGCGGCGCACCCACCGTGCAAGCTCGGCCGTCGAACGGTTGTCGACTGCCGTAAAGACCGACCGGCGCGCCTTAACCGTCGCACGACGGCGTGCGGCATCGCCCCTCTTACGCGCCACGGCCACGAAGAAGCCCTCGCCGCGCGCGCGGCCGGGATAGAAGTGAAACGTCTGGAACGCCCCCACGTTCGAGACATCGATACCCCACTCGGGCGGACATCTCAATTCGGCCGTCGGCTCCAATTCGTCACCCCACTGCTCCGTGATCCACTCCACCACACCCTCGTCCTCGGTGCGGTTGAAAGTGCATGTGCTGTATATCAATATGCCGCCCTTGCGCAGCGTCCGCCACGCCTCGGCCACTATCTGCCGCTGTCGTTCGGCACACGCCACGGCTGCACCCTCGTTCCACTCCGAGCGCGCCTGCTCCATCTTGCGGAACATACCCTCGCCCGAACAGGGCGCATCGACGGCCGCCACGTCGAACCACTCCTCGAACGCCGCGACATGCCGCGGCTCGTTGCACGTCACCACAACATTGCCCAAGCCCCAGCGGCGCACATTGTCGGACAGTATCATGGCGCGGTTGCGGTTGATCTCGTTGGCGACGACAAGGCCGTCTTCGCCCACGAGCGTCGAGTAGATCGTAGTCTTGCCGCCCGGTGCGGCGCACATGTCGAGCACACGCGCCCCGGCAAGCGGTTCGTCGCGCAAGATGTAGTCGATGAACTGCGACGAGGCCTCCTGCACATAGTAGGCGCCCGCATGCAACGCCGCATCGAGTGTGAATTGCGGACGCTGCGACAGGTAACGCCCCCAGCGGCTCCACCCTATCGGTTCGCCGCCCAAAATCGACCGGCACGGCTTGGCGGCATTGAGCCGGTAGGCCACCGTCGGCTCCGCATCGAGCGCACGGCACAACGCTTCGGCACGCTCCGCACCGAGTTCGCTGCGCATGGCCGCGACGAATTTTTCAGGCAGGCGGATCATCGCACAGCGGTTTATCGGCCGGCGCGGGCATCGAGCTGCTCGCAGATGCGGTCTATGATCGACGGATCGCGCACGAAGTCATCGACATTCTTGTCGATAACCAGCACCTCGCCGTCGTATATGTTGTCGATCCAGTTGTCGTACTTCTCGTTGAGACGGCGCAGATAATCCTCGTCGATGTTCTGCTCGTATTCACGGCCGCGCAGTCTGATCTGCGATATGAGCGTGGGTACGCTCGCTTTCAGATAGATCAGAACGTCGGGGCGCGGTATGATGTGCGACTGTATGTCGAATATTTTCATATAGGTGCCGAAATCGCGGCTCGACATCAGCCCCATTTGATGAAGATTGTCGGCGAAGATATGGGCATCCTCGTAGATCGTGCGATCCTGAAACACATTCTGCGAACCGTCCGACAGCATCGTCAGTGTCTGTTGTATGCGGCTGCCTAAAAACCACATCTGGAACTGGAACGCCCAGCGGCTCATATTCTCGTAAAAGTCGCCTATATAGGGATTGTCCACATCTTCGTAATAAGCCTTCGCGCCGTAACGCTTGGTAAGAATCTCCGTCAGAGTGGTCTTTCCACTGCCTATATTGCCTGCAATAGCGATGTACATATATTTATATAATAATTATTTCCACATTGCAATAAATCGTCCTCCGTTCCGCCCCCCCCGAGCATCAAATATACTCGCCGAGCGACTCGGCCACACGCCGGTCGTTCGACAGGCGCGGCACCTTGTTGCGTCGGCACCCTTTCAGCCAGCGTTCGAAGCCGCCATGCGGCACCTCGATAACCTCGGCCGCCGAAAGCGTGCTTTTGCGCTTGGCATCGTAGTCGGAGTTGATGCGCCGCAACGCCTCGTCCAACACGGCCGCGAATCGCGCCATGTCGTCGGGACGACGGCCGAACTCCATATACCACTCATGCGCGCCACGCTGCGAAAGGGTCATGTATCGCGGTGCGACGCTGTACTCCTCGACCCGACAGCCGCATTCGCGGCACGCCTCCATAAGTGCGCGTTCGGCGTTTTCGGCCACTACCTCCTCGCCGAAGACATTTATATATTGGCGAGTACGTCCGATGACCCTTACTCTGTAAGGCCGCACCGACGTCACCCTCACTACATCGCCTATCTCGTAACGCCACAGTCCGCCGCACGTGGTTATCACTAACGCATACTCCCCGCCCTCGGTCACAGCCTCCAACGGCAGCACCTCGCCGCCGCGGCGAAACTCGTAGTATATGCCGTAGTCCATCATCAGCAGCATGTCGTCGCGACGCTCGTCGTCGGCAATGGCGAAGAAGCCCTCCGAAGCGTTGTAGGTCTCCACGTAGTGCATATCCGGCGAGGGGATCAACTCCTCGAAGGCCTTGCGATAGGGGGCGAAACTCACACCTCCGTGCATGAACAGCTCCATGCCCGGCCACACCTCGCAGATATTAGTCCGACCTGTCGACTCCAATACCCGGCGCATCAGAGCTAAATTCCACGACGGCACGCCTGCGAACGCCCTTATGTCGCATCCGACGCACTCGCGCACTATCGACTCGCACTTACGGTCGAAATCCTCCGTCAGAGCCGTCTTCATCGATGGCCGGCGCAAAGGCGCGGCATAACGCGTGTTATGCAGCAGCAGCCCCGACAGGTCGCCCGCCAAATATCCGTTCTCCCGCGAGCACGATCCGCCGAGCGTCAACGTCCGCCCGGCAAAAATACGCGACCCGGGGTTGCGTGCAAGATAGAGCGTCACCACATCGGCCATGCCGCGCAGATGACAACTCCACTGCGCCCGGCGTGTCAGCGGGATATACTTGCTGCGCGACGAAGTCGTCCCCGACGAGCGTGCGAACATCCCCACGCGGCCGCGACAGGCGACACTCTCCGCCCCCGACATCATGCGGCCGATATAGTAACCGTATGATTCATAATCCGCCGGTTCGACTCGCTGCCGGAACTCCTCCTCGCTGCAATCAGCCGTCAGGCCGTGTCGAAGAGCGAACTCCGTCGAGCGCGCCCTGCGCAAGATGTCACGCAGCGTATCGCGCTGCACCTGCGACGGATCGTCGCGCCACCTCTCTATGGCATGCAGACGATGCAAAAACAAATTTTTAAGAACTCTCTCCTTAACCGACATAAGCATTACTGTTAGTTCAACTCGACGCCGGTCTCTTCATCCATATATTGTCGACCGCCGAAACGGTCTGTCTGAATCATCTCCGCAAGGCGGAATCGGCATGCAAAGCCCGCACACGGCATGCAGCCCGTCCTGCCGCAAAGGCTCTAATTGAAATAATCGCCGATGCGCGTCACCGAATCGGGCATGGCGAACACTACCACGCGGTCGTAGGCGTTGATCTGCGTATTGCCAACGGCGATAAACACTTTGTCGCCGCGCACTATGCCGCCCACGATAACATCGGCGGGCAGACCCAGATCGCGTATGCGCGACTTCGTCGCTGGCGAGTTGGGTTTGACGATGAACTCCAACACCTCGGCCTGACTGCCCGTCAGGCACTTTATGGCCTGCACGTCGGTCGACATCGTAAACCGGAATATGTTCGACGCCGTCACCAACTTCTTGTTGATGATCGTGTCGACACCCACACTCTCGGCTAACGAGATGTAGTTGATGTTCTCCACCTCGGCTATGACCTTCTTCACACCCATGCGCTTGGCCAACATCGCCGCGAGGATATTGGTCTCGCTGCGCCCCGTGACCGCCACGAACGCATCCATGCTCGACAGATCCTCCTCGACCATGGCCTCGGTGTTACGGCCGTCCTCGTTGATGATGAGCGTGCGATCGAGCATCTCCGCCAGCCGATATGCCTTGTCGGCGTTGTAGTCGATGAGCTTTATGTTGACCTCGTTCTGCAACTCGGTGGCGATGCGCACGCCTATGCGCGAGCCTCCAAGAATCATCATGTTCTTGATCTCCACGCTGCGACGCCCCGACAGAGCCAGCACCTCGTCGGCGGTATTGTGGCGGGCTATGGCGTAGACCATGTCGTCCTCCTCGAACCGGTCATCCGCCGCAGGTATTATGGTGCGGTTGCCGCGCACTATGGCCACCGTACGGTAATTCAACTCGGCCTCGTCATCGCCTAAATCGAGCACTCCGCGCCCCAAGAGCGGCGACGTAAGTTCCAAACGGAATGCCACCAACGAGAGTTTGCCTCCCGAAAAATCGACATACTCCGTAGTCGACGAGTGACCCAACAGGTTGATAACCTCGCGTGCGGCGATCTGCTCGGGATAGAACAGATAGTCGATGCCCATGTTGATGAAGACCTCCTTGCTGTTGGGTTCGAGATACTCGTTGTTGTCGACCCGGGCGATCGACTTCTTGGCTCCCAACTGCTTGGCCATGACGGCCGACAGGATGTTGTCGTTCTCGACCGAATGCACGGCGATGAACAGATCGCATTTGCGCGCTCCCGCCTTGCGCAGCACGCTGAACGAGGTGGTATCGCCCTCGACGGTTATCACATCGGCCAGATTGCCTATTTCGGCCAGAGCTTTCGTATCTATGTCGGCCACCGTAATGTCGTGTCCATTACCGCTAAGCATCTTGGCCAAATGGCTGCCCATGTCGCCTGCTCCGGCTATTACTATCTTCATAACTCTCTACTGTCGAACTATATATAACACAACTTCGGCTGCGCGTAAAATATCCCGGCCGACAAGTTTGCATATTACCTTGCAAATATATAAATTTGCGGTGAATTTACGAAAGCAAACTCCAAGTTTTTGGAGCCGGACACACATAAAGATGCAGTATGCCGAGCTGGTTGACCATATTTCTGATAGCGCTTGCCGCCGTGGCCTTTTTCACATTGGCCATGTCGCTGACACTCATATTCAAAGGCCATAATATCGACTCCGAGATAGCCACCAACGAGAATATGCGGCGGTTAGGCATAAAGTGCGCCGTACAGGAATCGCGCGAGGATACCGGCACCGACAACTGCCACGACATCGGCTGTCACGGCAACTGTTCGGCCTGCGACATAGAGCAGCACGAAGCATGACCGCACAACGCAAAGATATCGCCGCAGAAGATTGGCTCTGCCGCAACTGCAACTCGCTCAATGCGGCCGAGGCTCCGACGTGCGTCTATTGCCACGCCGACCGCCCTGAGAGCGAACCCGACAACAGTCCGAAGACAGATTGTGCCGAGCCGGCGGCCGATTCATCCGACGCGGCAGCTGCAACCATCCGCCGTGAGTCGTATGCCAATCCTTCGCCGGCGCAGCCCGACAAATACACGTTCCGCGAAAGCGTGCTCGTCACAGCAGCCGACATCATATTGATAATCGGACTTTTCTGCACGTTCGGCGCACTGATCGCGCCCGCTTTCATCGACGGCGACATACCCAATCTTCACATCTATTCGATAGCGGGAGCCATAGTGCTGTTCGCATGGGCTATGATCTCGTGGGCGCTGCTGCGCTGCGTGGCCGACATATCGCGCCGGCAGCGCCGGATAGACAAATAACCGATCTGAAACATTCCTTCCCCCTCTTGCGGATCGCTAAAAGGGGCAAATGGTGCAAAAAAAAGCCGACACGGCTTTCGCCGCATCGGCATCTTTCGACATGAGCCGTATGCTCTACAACTTTCTTGCGCCGTCCGATATGATCACATCGTACACCTTGGGTTCATGTCCCCAACGCTCGGCGAAACGCTTCTTGGCCGTCGAGATGAAATCGTCGTAACGCTCGGCCTTGACGAGGTTGATTGTGCAGCCGCCGAAACCGCCGCCCATGATGCGCGAGCCGGTCACACCGCACTCGCGGGCTATCTCGTTGAGGTGATCCAACTCGACGCAGCTAACCTCGTAATCCTTCGACAAACCCTCGTGTGTCTGATACATACGCTCGCCGACGGTCTCGTAGTCGTCTCGTTCCAGAGCCTCGCACACATCGAGCACGCGCTGCGTCTCGCCGATGACAAAACGCGCACGCTTTCTGTCCTCCTCGCTAATCTCGGCACTCGCCTCGTCGAGCATCTCCATGGTGGCGTCGCGCAGGAACTCCACCTCGGGGTGCCGCTTGCGTATAGCGGCCACAACACGCTCGCACGACTCGCGACGCTTGTTGTAGGGCGAGTCCACAAGCTCGTGCTTAACCACCGAGTCGAGCAGCACCAAACGGTAGCCGTGAGCCTCGGGATCGAACGGGAAGTAGCGGAACTCCATAGAGCGGCAGTCGAGGCGCATCAAATGGCCGGCCTTGCCGAAGACAGAGGCGAACTGATCCATGATGCCGCAGTTCACGCCGCAATAGTTGTGCTCGGTCGACTGGCCAATGCGAGCCAGCTCGAAGCGGTCGATACCCAACCCGAAGATCTCGTTCAGCGCATTGGCGAAAGTCGATTCCAAGGCTGCCGACGACGACATGCCGGCACCCAGAGGCACATCGCCCGAAAAGGCCGTGTCGAAGCCCGCGATCTTGCCGCCGCGCTTCTCGATCTCGCGGCACACGCCGAAGATATAGCGCGCCCAGCCCTGCGAAGGGGCGTCCTCCTCACGCAGACCGAACTCGGCGTAGTCGTCGAGATCGACCGAATAGGCTCGCACACGGTCGGTGCCGTTGAGGCGTATCTCGGCCACCATGCCCTTGTCGATAGCTCCGGGGAATACGAATCCGCCGTTGTAATCGGTGTGTTCGCCGATAAGATTGATACGGCCGGGAGAGGCATACAACTCACCCGACGTGCCGAAATGCTCGGCAAACTTCTCGTTGATAAGTTTCGTGTTCATCGTTTATCAGGTTTATTTGGTTGAAAATCTATCTATAAATCCACATCGGCGCGATCTGCCGACAGACCGATGTCCGTTTCATCATATAGCTGCTCTGTTTAGGGTTATTGCATCTTCATCTTTCAAAGTTAGCTATTATTCCATAAATATACAAGAGTATGACGACATTAAATTTTTCCGGTTCACCCTCGAAACCCGGTGGAGACCGCAATGAAGAGATTGCCACGCCTCGCTTCGCTCCGGGTGGAGCGTGGAACGGCTGTCGGGCATCCCCGAAAAGTGCGCTTTGCACGCCCACCCTGTCATTGCGAGCCGAGCGCAGCGAGGCGTGGCAATCTCGTGCGAGAATGAGATTCTCACGTCGGCCTGCGGCCTCCTCAGAATGACAGGACAAACGTCGACCACAGAAGCGACGGCTTACGCCGTTATACAATTCTGACCCCACCCCAGACCCCTCCCTCGGGAGGGGCTGTTGTCGCTTCGCTCCGGGTGGAGCGTTGAAAGGTTATCGGGCATCCCCAGAAGTGCGCTTTGCACGCTTACCCTGTCATTCCGAGCCGAGCGCAGCGAGGCGTGGGAATCTGGTTGGGGACGACTATTTCCACAGTCATGTCGAGTGCAGAGATTCTCACGTCGGCCTGCGGCCTCCTCAGAATGACAGTGCGGGGGTGAGATTCTCACGTCGCGTTTTTCAAACGCTCCTCAGAATGACATGTCGGTGGAAATAGCATCCAAAGAACCACTCCTTTTTCGTCAAAAGGCATTAGTTGCGACGCAAACGATGTGAGACCGGATAGGTTGTACTCGGCGTACTACCTATTCGGTCGAACGAGCGCGCGGAAGCAAATGATGTCTTTTCACGAAAAAAATAGTACCTTTGCCGCCATGTTAGGTAAAGAGTACGGAAAAATATTGCGGTTGGCCATGCCT
>CAZEXJ010000220.1:0-6196 GCA_964516585.1 uncultured Alistipes sp. | reverse complement strand
CATGGCACAACGCCACGCTATGTCGCTCCGAGGAGCGCGCCTCGAACGCCCACCCTGTCATTGCGAGCCGAGCGCAGCGAGGCGTGGCAATCTCTTTTCCGTGAAAAAGTGGGTTATGGATGAGATTCTCACGTCGCGGTTTACAACCGCTCCTCAGAATGACATGGTACAACGCCACGCTATGTCACTCCGAGGAGCGCGCCTCGAACGCCCCGCTCTGTCATTGCGAGCCGAGTGAAGATCGGGGTGAAAAACGGTTGCAGACATAACAACAGGTGCGAAACCAATACTGTCCAAAATAATCATTTAACAATCTGATAGTCAATGTGATTAAACACACTACCCTCATTTTCAAAATGCCGCAACAACATGCTGAAAAACAGCAATTTAAAGTCAATTTTAGGAAAATATTTAGGACAATATTGGTGCGAAACGAAAACAAATGGCCGTTTTTGACAAAAAATAAAGAAAAAATGACTATATTTGGGTGCGTGAAAATAAACTGCTAACACTATGAAACTGTCAAACCTATCCTTGCTTGTCGCTTTCGGCTGCACGGTATGCAGCGCCGGGGCGCAAACACCCAAACTCAACAAGAACAACATCGACGAGGTGATCGCCGCCATGACATTGGAAGAGAAGGCTCACCTTATAGTGGGCACGAGCCTGAAACAGGAGGACGAAGTGGGCGTTGTCGGCTACACGAAAAACATCGTCCCGGGTGCGGCGGGGACGACATACCCCATAGAGCGGCTCGGCATACCGGCTATCGTATTGGCCGACGGTCCTGCCGGACTGCGCATATCGCCCCGACGCGACAACGACGAGCACACATACTTCTGCACAGGGTTCCCGATAGGGCTGCTGCTCGCATCGACATGGAACCATGAGTGCGTGTCCGAAATAGGTGCGGCCATAGGCGACGAGGTACGCGAATACGGCGCTGACGTGCTGCTTGCGCCGGGCATGAACATACAACGCAACCCGCTGTGCGGCCGCAACTTCGAGTATTACTCGGAAGACCCGCTGCTCTCGGGCATGACCGCCGCGGCCTATGTCGAGGGCGTGCAGAGTGCAGGCGTAGGTACGTCGATCAAGCACTTCGCCGTCAACAATCAGGAGGTTAACCGCTTGGCCAATGACGCCCGGGTATCGACGCGCGCACTGCGCGAATTATACCTGCGCAACTTCGAATATGCCGTGCGGCACTCCGCTCCGTGGACTGTCATGACATCGTACAACTATGTCAACGGCCGCTACACCTCGGAGAATCGCGGTCTGCTGACCGATATTCTGCGCGACGAATGGGGCTTCGACGGCGCCGTGATGACCGACTGGGGCGGAGGACTCAGTGCGACAGCTCAGGTCACCGCAGGCAACGACATGATACAACCCGGCAGCGACAGCCGCTACCGTGCCATAATAGAGGGCATAAAGAACGGCACGCTTTCGCAGGAGGATCTCGATACATCGGTACGCCGCATACTGCAACTCATAGTGCGCACACCGCGTTTCGCCGGCTACAAATACTCCAACGCACCCGATCTTGCGGCACATGCCCAACTGACCCGCAGCGCGGCGGCCGAGGGTATGGTGCTGCTCAAAAACGACAATGACGCCCTGCCGCTCACCGCCACGCGCCGCGTGGCGTTATTCGGCACCTCGTCGTACAAATTCATCGCCGGCGGCACAGGCTCGGGCGATGTCAACAAGGCATATGTGGTCGATTTGGTCGACGGCATGCGCAACGCAGGATTTGCGCTCTCGCCGGCGGTCGATGCCGCCTACGCCGAGCACATGCGTCGCGAGGGAGCCGTCGCCGACAGCCTCAACTCGTCGCGTCCGTGGTACGTGCCAAAGCAGCGCGAGCAGGAGATCGACGACGCACGCGCATTGGCCGTCAGGGCGATAGATGAAGCCGATGCGGCCATAATAACCATAGGCCGCAACGCCGGCGAGGGCTTCGACCGCCACGTCGAGGACGACTACATGCTCACGGCGAAGGAACAGCGCATGATCGAGCAGGTGAGTGAGGTATTCCGCGCCGCAGGCAAACCCGTGATCGTCGTTCTCAACGTCTGCGGAACGATCGACACGGCCGCATGGCGCGACTGCGCCGATGCCATACTCGTGGCATGGCTGCCCGGACAGGAGGGAGGCAACGCCGTGGCCGATGTCTTGGCGGGCACAGTATCGCCGAGCGGACACCTGCCCGTATCGATGCCCATGTCGTACTACGACGTATCGGCACAGCAGTTCCCCAAGGATGTCGACGGGACGAATACGAACGCATCGTTTTTCAGATACAGCCAGACCGAAAAGTTCTACGAATTGGAGAACATCGACTATACCAACTACACCGAAGACATATTTGTCGGCTATCGCCACTTCGCAACTGCCGACACGCCCGTGGCATACCCCTTCGGCTGGGGTCTCACCTACACCACTTTCGACATCTCGGCTCCGCGCTGGCACATGACACGCGACGGCGAAATCGTTGCCAAGTGCCGTGTAAGCAATACGGGCAAGGCTGCCGCCAAACAGGTGGTGCAGCTCTACTCGTCGAAACTCACGGGCGACGAACCGCGTCCGCGCATCGAGTTGAGAGCCTTTGCAAAGACTCCGCTGTTGCAGCCGGGCGAGTCGTGCACCGTCGAGATGCGCATGTCGGCCGACGATTTGGCATGGTTCGATGAGAGCCGCAACGCATGGATAACGCAAAAGGGCGAGTACCGCCTGTTGGTGGGCGACTCGTCGGCCGATCTGCAACAGGCAGGCCGCACGCTCGTCATCAAGCGCGACAAGGTGCGCGAAGTACACGACGCCATGCGCCCCGACGGTGAATTGTTCATCGGACAGGCGGGCAAATAACGAACTATAATCATTAACTTCATTGCTATGAACAGACTGAAACATATTATGCTCGCTGCCGCATTGGCATTGGGCACCGGACATATCCGGGCGGCACAGCCGCAATACGAGCCGCGCGCCGACGAGTCGCAGACTGTCGTGGCGGGCAACGCCCGTTTCACCGTACTCACGCCGCAGATGATCCGCATGGAGTGGAGCGAAGACGGTCGATTCGAGGACAACGCCACATTGGGCGTGGTCAACAGAGATTTGGGCGACGTCGAGTTCCGCAGCATAGTCACTCGCCGGAAAGTGGTCATCACAACCGATGCCGTCGAGTTGACATACCGCCGCGACGGCAAGTTCTCGGCCGACAACCTCTCGGTGGAGTTCACGATGAACGGGCAAAAGGTGACATGGCGACCCGGCATGAGCGACGAGGGCAATTTGCAGGGTACGATGCGCACGCTCGACGGCACCGACGGCTGGAAGTTGAAAAAGGGAGAGAAGTTCGACCCGGGTGTCATCTCGCGCGACGGCTGGGTCATAATCGACGAGAGCGAGCGCCCGATTATGGCAGCCGACGACAGCGAGTGGGGAACGTGGGTTGCCGAACGCGACTCGTCGATCGACCGCCTCGACTGGTACATAATGGCTTACGGCCACGACTACACCAAGGCCATAAGCGACTACACACGCATAGGCGGACGACAGCCGCTGCCGCCGAAATATGCCTTCGGCTACTGGTGGAGCCGCTATTGGCAATACTCCGACGACGAATTGGTGCGGCTCATCGGCCAGATACGTTCGTTGTCGATACCTATCGACGTACTCATAGTCGACATGGAGTGGCACGACACATGGGGATTGTCGAGCCGCGATACCAAACACGACGAATATGGCCAGCGCATAGGCTGGACGGGCTACACATGGAAAAAGGAGCTGTTCCCGTCGCCCGAGAACTTCCTGAAATGGGCGCACGGCCAGCAGCTCAAAGTGTCGCTCAACCTCCACCCGGCATCGGGCATCCAACCCTACGAATCGATCTACGATGCCTTTGCCGACGACTACGGCTGGGAGCAGCGCGGCGAACCCATCCCGTTCCGCATCTGCCAGCGACAGTGGGCTGACAGCTACTTCAAAACTGTGCTGCACCCCATGCAGCAGCAGGGCGTCGACTTCTGGTGGCTCGACTGGCAGCAATGGAAGCAGAGCAAGTTCATGCCGTCGGTTAGCAACACGTTCTGGCTCAACCACACCTTCTTCCTCGACAGCGACCGCTCGTCGCCCGACCGTCCGATGATCTATCACCGCTGGGGCGGATTGGGTTCGCACCGCTACCAAACGGCCTTCTCGGGCGATGTCTACGCCACATGGGCGAGCCTTGGCTTCATGCCCTACTTCACCGCAACGGCCTCGAACGTATGTTACGGCTACTGGGGTCACGACATCGGCGGCCACATGCTGCCCAAGGGCGTCGACTACACCGACGAGGAGCTGTTCACGCGCTGGTTGCAGTATGCCGTCTTCACCCCCATATTCAAGACTCACTGCACCAAGGACAGTGCGATAGAACGCCGCATATGGGCATTCGGCGAGAGGATGTTCACGCTGCGCGACGCCATACGTCTGCGTTACACCCTCTCACCCTACATTTATACCGCTGCACGCAAGGGTTACGACACCGGCATATCGATGTGCCGCCCGATGTACTACGCCTACCCCGAGTCCGACGAATCCTACGACTACAAGGAGCAGCATATGTTTGGCGACGAGATGATCGTAACGGCCATAGCCGAGCCTGTCGACAAGACCACGCGTCTGGCGCGTCGCCCGATGTGGCTGCCCGAGGGGCAATGGTACGACATGGCCACCGGCATCATGTATGACGGCGGCCGCTATGAGATGCAATACACCATAGAGGAGAATCCCTACTTCGTCGAGGCGGGCGCAATCATACCCATGGCGGCCGACGACATCGAAAACCTGCAAGATATCGACAACCGGCTTATACTCACCGTGGTTCCCGGCAACGGCGCCTCGTCGTACACACTCTACGAGGACGACGGGCACTCGAAGAACTACGACACGGAGTTCGCACTCACCGACATACGCAAGGAGTCGTCCGACGAGCGCTTGGTTCTCTCCGTCGAGCCGCGCCGCGGCAGCTTCGAGGGCATGCCCGCCGAGCGCGAATACGAGATACGGCTGCCGGGCTTCTATCCGCCGCGCAGCGTTAAGGTCAACGGCCGCGAGATAGCCTACGACCGCTTCGCCGACAATGGCGAATGGACATACGACGGACGGACGTTCACCGTGCGCATCTTCACCGGAAGCCAGCCGTGCAATGAGCAGCTTCGCGTGGAGTGCCTGTTCGACGCCGAGCAAATGGCGCACCGCGACCGACTCGACGGCTGCCGCGGCATCGTCAGCCGCTTCGAGCGTCTGACCGAGGAGTTCAAGATCGTCTACAACCGCTACGACCGTCTGTCCATGCTGCCCGAGGCCTACCTCAAAGTGTCGCAGTTAGGCTCGTTCGTCATGGAGGATCCCGCCAATATCGATCGCTACATCGACGACTGCCGCAAGGCTCTGCCCGAGATGATCGAGCAGCTCCGGAGCATCGACATCGACGAGGAGTTCAAACAGCGCCTTGAAGCGCAAACCGCCGCATTTATCAAATAACGACTTCGCACAAGGGAAACAAACGTCGACCACGAAGCGACGGCTTACGCCGTTTTACAATTCTGACCCCACCCCACACCCCTCCCTCGGGAGGGGCTGTTGTCGCTTCGCTCCGGGTGGAGCGTGGAACGGTTGTCGGGTATCCCGAAATGTGCGCTTTGCACGCTCTGTTTGTCATTCTGAGGAGCGTGCCATGCACGCGACGTGAGAATCTCTGTTGCGGCCGACGTGAGAATCTCTACCTCTATTGTCACTCCGAGGGAGAAGCACAGCTTCGACCGTGGGAGTCTCAACACTTGGTAAGTCTGCAATGACAGAGACCCTATCGCTCCGCGGCGGCATCGTTTTCGACTTGCGAGTCACCCTTGTCCTCAGTCCGCGAGTCACTCTTGCTCTCGGCTTTCGAGTCTCTCCTGTCCTCGGCCTGCCAGTCACTCCTGTTCTCAACTTGCGAGTCACCCTTGTCCTCAACTTGCAAGTCGCTCTTGTCCTCATCCTGCGATTCACTCTTGTTCTCGGTTTTCGAATCACCCCTGTTCTCGGTCTGCGATTCACAGTTGTTCTCGGCTTGTGGAACGGCCTGCAAGACGATGCGCTCCGACAGGTTGTCGGCATATATGCGGCGATAGAGAGTTGGCGTTATGCCGTAATGTCTTTTGAA
>CAZEXJ010000219.1:0-3649 GCA_964516585.1 uncultured Alistipes sp. | reverse complement strand
ATTCTGAGGAGCGTTTGAAAAACGCGACGTGAGAATCTGGTTGAGGACGATAATTTCCGCTGTCGAGTGCCGAGACTCCCACGTCGCGTGCAAGCACGCTCCTCGGAGTGACATTGCGGGGCGCGTGCTATTCGTAATTTGACTCCGTCGAACATACTCTCGTTCGGTAAAATGCAAACAAGATTTGCTTTTGCCCTCACTTATTCGTAATTTGACTTCGTCGAATATACTCCCGTTCGGCAATGTTCAAATAAATTTGACATTGCCCTCACTTATTCGTAATTTGGCTTCGCCGAACATACTCTTGTTCGGTAATGCGCAAATAAATTTGGCATTACACTCACTTATTCGTATATTTGCATTTGTTAACGACATAAACACTCTGAAATGGAGATTGCAAAAGATAAACTTTCGGCTCTTGGCGACATGCTGAGCTACCCTCGCAAGGTCGTTATCGTGTCGCATACCAACCCCGACGGCGATGCCATAGGCTCGTCGGTGGCGTGGGGCGACATCCTGACTGCGACGGGACACAGCGTGACGTGCATTCTGCCGAATCGCTATCCGTATTATCTCGATTTCATGCCCGGCATAAAGGAGGTCGTCATCTACAAGGACGACAATGATGGTCGCGCAGCAGCGGCCGTCCGTGAGGCCGATCTGATATTCTGTCTCGATTTCCATACGCTGACGCGCCTCGATGCCCTGAGTGATCTGATAGCCTCGAATACCACGGCCGAGCGCGTTCTGATCGATCATCACCTCGATCCGTCGACCGATTTCGATCTCATGTTGTCCTACCCGCAATCGTCGAGCACAAGTTATCTGGTGGCACGCATAATAGAGGAGTTGTTCGGCGCGGGCAGCATCACGCGCCGCATGGCCGAGGTGCTGTTCGTCGGCATGATGACCGACACGGGCAACTTCGCCTTCTCGTTCATCACGCCCGATCTGTTCCGTGTGCTGTCGGTGCTGTGCGCCACGGGTATCGACATCCCGACGATCCACAACAACGTCTACAACTCGTTCACCGAGGGACGCGCCCGTCTGTTCGGCTACGTCATCAACCGCAAGATGAAGATTTTTCATGGCGGACAGGTGGCGCACATGTCGCTCACCGAGCAGGAGATGCGCCGCTTCTGGTTCCAGCAGGGCGACTCGGAGGGTTTTGTCAACTATCCGCTCACGATACGCAAGATGAAGATGTCGGCCATATTTATCGAGCACCACGATTTCATTCGCGTGTCGTTGCGCTCGCGCGGCAATATCGATGTCAATCTCTTCGCCTCGCGTTATTTCAACGGCGGCGGGCACAAGAATGCCGCAGGCGGCAAGTCGTTTGTCTCAATGGAGCAGACACTGCGCCACTTCGAGCAGTCGGTGGCCGAATTTGCACGCGAAAGGTTATTATAGAGTAGAACCGAAACACGATGTTTAAAACCTATCTCAGATTATTGGGCTTCGCACGGCCGCTCAGCAAATATGCCGTGCCCTATTTCTTTTATGCAGTTCTGCATGCCATATTCAACACGTTCAACTATGCGTTGATTATACCGATTCTCAATACGATGTTCCGGCAGGACTTCGTATTCGATCCGGTATACGAGTTCCCGCCCATATCGCTTGACTCGGGCGGATTCGACGCGCTGTTGAGTTATTTCTATACGATGGTCTTCGGCGGAGAGTTCAACCATGTGCATTTCTTGGCCATGCTCGCCATCGTCGTGATATGCACCAATTTACTCAGCAATCTGTTCCGCTATCTGTCGGCTATGACGGTCGAGAACCTGCGGGTGTGCACCTTGCAGCGTATGCGCGACGAGATGTTCTCGCGCGTGATACACATGAACGTCGGCTATTTCAGCGACCAGCGCAAGGGCGACATCATATCGAAGATCACATCCGATGTCACGGTCGTGCAGTATTGCATCACCAACACTCTGCAGGTGGCATTCCGCGATCCGTTCCTCGTTATCGGCTATTTGGTACTGATGATAAGCATCTCGTGGCAGCTGGCTCTCTTCTCGGTGCTGTTCCTGCCTGTTGTGGGCTTTGTCATAGGCAGCATCGTCAAACGCCTGCGCCACCCTGCACAGCGCGGCCAGCAGCGTATGGGCGACATGGTCAGCGTGCTCGACGAGTCGCTGTCGGGTATCAAGATCGTAAAGAGCTATAATGCAACGGACTACCTCGTCGAAAAATTCAAAAATATCAATGCCGACTTCTCGCGTTTGGTGATCTCCATGGCGCGCCGCCAGCAACTGGCATCGCCCATGAGCGAGTTCCTCGGCATAATCGCCGTAAGCGTCATACTCATCTATGGCGGCAACCTCGTCATCGAGGGCAGCGGAGCGCTTACCGCGGCGGGCTTCATCGCCTTTATCGCGGCATTCTCGCAGATCACGCGCCCGCTGCGTTCGTTCATCGATCAGTTCGCCAACATCAATCAGGGTATCGCCGCAGGCGAACGCATCTTCTCCATAATCGACGCCCAGAGCGAGGTGCGCGACGCCGCCGATGCCAAGACCTTTGACGGCCTGAAAGAGTCGATCGAATTGCGCGGCGTACACTTCTCCTACGACGGCTCGCGCGAGGTCATCAACGACGTGTCGCTTACGATTCGCAAGGGCGAGACCATAGCTCTCGTCGGAGCTTCGGGCGGCGGCAAATCGACGTTGAGCGAACTCGTACCGCGCTTCTACGACCCCACCTCGGGCGAGGTGCTGTTCGACGGCATATCGATCAAAGACTATACTCAGGACTCGCTGCGCGCCAAGATGAGCGTCGTGGCGCAGGAGACCGTCCTCTTCAACGACACTATCGAGGGCAATATCCTGCTCGGCCGACCCTCGGCCACCCGCGAGGAGGTCATCGCAGCCGCCAAGATCGCCAATGCCCACAGCTTCATCATGGAGCTGCCCGAGGGCTACAATACCAACATCGGCGACCGCGGAGCCAAACTCTCGGGCGGTCAGCGTCAGCGCATCAGCATCGCGCGCGCCATTTTGAAGAACCCCGAGATCCTTATCCTCGACGAGGCCACCTCCGCCCTCGACACCGAGAGCGAGAAACTCGTTCAGGATGCTCTCACCAAGCTCCTGCGCAACCGTACCTCCATTGTCATCGCCCACCGGCTCAGCACTATCCACAATGCCGACCGCATCTTCGTCATCGATCGGGGGCGTGTGGCCGAGCAGGGCACTCATGCCGAGCTTATGGCGCGTCAAGGCATTTATGCGCATCTTATAGAGATGCAGAATATAGCTTAATAATTTTCCGTGAAAAGGCGTCATTTGCTTCCGCTCGCTCCATTGTCCGAATGGGCAGTACGTTCAGTACAGCCCATCCGTCCAATGTTCGTTGCGCGTTGCAACTAACGCCTTTTGACGAAAAATGGGGTGGTGCTTGGGAAGCTTGGGAGACTATTCCCTCTGACATGTCATTCTGAGCGGAGTGTAACGAAGCGAAGAATCTGGTTGGGGACGATTATTCCCGTTGTCATGTCGAATGCAGAGACTCCCACGTCGCAACTGCGTTGCTCCTCGGAGTGACATGGCGAATATGTCATTCTGAGCGGAGTGTAACGAAGCGAAGAATCTGGTTGGGGACGATTATTCCCGTTGTCATGTCAAATGCGGAGACTCCCACG
>CAZEXJ010000218.1:0-3466 GCA_964516585.1 uncultured Alistipes sp. | reverse complement strand
ATATCGGGGCAGGTGCTGCGTGTGGATGTCTCGAAAGGCGAGTCGGTCGTTCGGGGCGCGCTTCTGGCGCAGCTCGATCCGCGCGACGTGGAGCTGCAGGTTTCGGCCGACAGGTCGGCTTTCGAGGAGGCGCGCTCGCGTCTCGACGCCATGTGCCAGACCAACGACGGTTTCCAGCTTGCCGAACTCGACCTTAAACTGCGCGGCGCGGGCGACGTACACGGCACGCAGCAGAGCGGCGAGGCCTTCGATCTGCGTATAGCCAACCTCGCCTCCGACACCCAGATCATGCAGCTCACGCGCGATGAAGCGATAGCCCTGCTCGATCGCGACCGCGACCTGTCGCTGCCCGAAAACCGCGGATTGCGGCGGCTGAAAGAGCGTTACGCCTCTCACGAGAAGATGGATTTCTCGCAGATTTCATAATATGTTACCAAGAAAAAACGTTATATTTGCAGTCAAAAACTTTCAAGTATCCCGATATGGCACTCATCAGATGTAAGAAATGCGGCAATCTCGTGTCGGACAAAGCCTCGGCCTGTCCGATATGCGGCGAAACGGTCGTCGTTGCAGCCCCTGCCGCACCCAAGACACTCAACGATATTTTAGCCGAGCGCGGAGCGACGCCGGTCACACTCAACGACCGTCTGCAACAGGATAACGGCGTACAACCGGTTCAATCCAAGCCGCAGACTCAACCCGAGACACCCGCTCGCGAATCGTCGACTGCTCCCGTGCAGGAGCCTGCGCCACAGCCGCCGACAGAACCGCAGCCGGCATCTGTCCGCCGCGACGAGCCTGCCGCAAAACCGGCGGCAGCCCCTGTCGCAGGCGCCGGCAGCGCCCGCAGAGATTACGGCCGGTCGATTTATGACGACGACCGCCGCTCCGACAACGGCGATCCCGGCGATCCCGACTATCCCGCCGACAACTATGCCGACAGCGAGGAGGTGGAACGCATGCGCAAATCGGCAAAGGGTTATCGCATAGCTCTCATAGTGTTGATAATTATCATGATACCGCTTGCGTTCTTCTTTGCCAAGTATGTATCCAAGGTGCGCGAGGTGGAGCGCAACGTCGAGATTCTGACCTCGGCCAAGCAGATGTTCGAGGAGGAAAACTCGCTGCTCGAAGCGCAGGCGCAGGACGTTGTGACGCAATTGGAGGAGATGAAACTCCAAAACGACACGATGGAGGTCAAATACCAGCAGGCGAAGGCCATGCTCGAACAGCTGCAGAAGGAGAAGACCTACAACTACAACGAGATTAACCGCTACAAGCGCGAGCTGGCTACGTTGAAAGATGTCATGAAGGGTTACCTGCATCAGATCGACTCGCTGAACAGCATCAACAAACATCTGCAAAACGAGAACATATCGATCAAGAAGGAGATCTCCACGGCACAGCTGCGCGCCGACGTGGCCGAGGAGAAGGCCGAGGAGCTTAACTCCAAGGTGCGCATAGGTTCGGTCATACGCGCCCGCGGCATAGAGATGATGCCGCTCAAAGCCAACAGCAAACCTGTCTCGCGAATCAAAAATGCCGAACGCCTGCGCGTCGATTTCGAACTCACGGCCAACGACCTCGCCGAGCCGGGACAGAAGACAATCTATGTGCGTATCACATCGCCCGACGGCTATCTGCTCTCGGCCGACAATGTCATAACGTTCCCATTCGAGGGTGATGCCCTGCTGGCCTCGGCCGAGCGTACGGTGGACTACGAGAACAACGATGTCCCCGTCAGCATCTTCTTCGATTACAGCCGTAAGGGACTTACCGCAGGCACCTACAAAGTGCAGCTCTACACCGAAGGACGATTGATCGGCGAGAACGACATTTACTTGAAATAATTTCGTGCGGGTATCCTGCGCGGGTATTTCCTGCGCGGGTATTTCGTGCGGGTATTTCGTGCGGGTATTTCGTGCGGGTATTTCGTGCAGGTATTTCGTGCAGGTATTTCGTGCAGGTATTCTGCGCGGATATAATGCCATTTCCGCCATGTCATTCCGAGGAGTGTACCTGCTTCTGCTCTGTCATTCCGAGGAGTGTACCTGCTTCTGCTCTGTCATTCCGAGCGAAGCGCAGCGCCCCGCAATGTCACTCCGAGGGGTTACCTGTCTCCACTATGTCATTCTGAGCGGAGTGTAACGAAGCGAAGAATCTGGTTGGGGTAGACAAGACTTATCGTCCATAAACATCGTCCCCAACCAGATTCTCACGTCGGCCGCAGGCGGCCTCCTCAGAATGACACAGCGGGCGAGATTCTCACGCCGCGTTCTCCGAACGCTCCTCAGAATGACACTCCCTCCCAGTCATTCCGAGCCGAGCGCAGCGAGGCGTGGGAATCTCACTCAACACAAAACAGCGGAAATAATCGTCCCCAACGAGATTCTTCGCTTCGCTCAGAATGACAGGGCGGGCGAGATTCTCACGTCGGCCTGCGGCCTCCTCAGAATGACAGGGTGCGACGCCCAACTGCATTACTCCTCAGAATGACACAACGCAGCGCCCGACTATGCCCCCCCCCGGAATGACACGCAGGCAGGCATACTGCCCGGGCGGGGAATTAAGAGAATGGCAGCAAATGACCACTTTTGACGAAAAAACTTGCATCTTTGAAAAATTATGCGTACATTGCACTGAAAAATAAAATAAATTACCGTTAACACAAAAAAACAGCAATGAAACGTTATTTTAACTTTTTCGCCCTTACCTGCCTGATTTTGACAGGTGTGGGGTTTGCGGGGTGTTCGAAAGATGATACGGAAGATCCTATCATCAAAGATCCGGTATTCTCCGCTCAACTACTGTCGACCGATATCGATGCGGCAAGCGTCAGACTGACGACCGAATCGATCGATCAGTATGCCTATATGGCAACGACGGATGCAGCGGCCGTAGTCACATCGGACGCAATCTTTGCTGCGGCAGAGGCAGGTGAGGCTCTCTGCGGCAAGGGCACTTGCAAGGACGGCACGAACGACATCAAGGTGGAAGGTCTGAGTCCCGAGACAAGTTACAAGCTCCATTTGGCAGCCAAGGCCACAGACGGCAAATACTACAAAGATGTAGTCACGGTGGATTTCACCACCGTCGATAGCCCGGCAGTGTTCGAGGCCGAACTGATTAAGGCCGGCACGAGCACGGCCGATGTAAAGCTCACCACCTCGAAAATAACGAAATACGCATATTTAGCCTATCCGGCAGCCGAGGCTCCGCAGACCGAGCCGTCGGCCACTGTGATTTTTGCAACCGGAGTTCAGGGCGATTGCGTTGACGGAGAAAACGAGGTGACGGTTAAGACTTTGGAGCACAAGACTGAGTATGTCGTATACTTCGCCGCACAGACCACCAAGGAGGAGTTCTTCGAAGGCATAGTAAAGGTTGAGTTCACCACTGAGGACTTCACCGATGCTGTCACCGTGTACGACAACACCTATAAAGGTTTCAAGGTAGCCGTCAAGGT
>CAZEXJ010000217.1:0-6506 GCA_964516585.1 uncultured Alistipes sp. | reverse complement strand
TATATCAATCGCCCGCCCCATGACGAGCCGTTGTTGGGGATTTTTGTAAATATCATAGTCTTTTATTTTGTGATTTTCAGTGCTTTTCCGTGAAAAGCGGCATTCTACTGCCGCGCCTTGTCGCTCGACAATGGGCAGTACGCCGAGTACAGCCCATCGTCTCGCTCCTGCGTTGCGTGGTATAATACCGCTTTTGACGAAAAAAGGGTGGTGCTTGGAAGACGATTTACATAGACATGTCATTCTGAGGAGGCCGCTTGCGGCCGACGTGAGAATCTGGTTGGGGACGATTATTCCCATTGTCCAGTGCAGAGACTCCCACGTCGCGTGCAAGCACGCTCCTCGGAGTGACATGGCGTGGCGTTGCGACATGTCATTCTGAGGAGCGCGCAGCGCGACGTGAGAATCTCAACACAACACCGAACAGCGAAAATAGTCGTCTCCAAAGAGATTCTTCACTCCACTGCGTTCTGTTCAGAATGACAGGACGGGGATGAGTTTGCCATGCCTCGCTGCGCTTGGCTTGCAATGACTCTCCCCGCTGACTTTTGCTGGTGAAGCGTCAATACGCAATTTTAAAATAGTCGAGCACAGCCTTGTAGTCGTCCTGCGCTGCGAGGCAGGTGTCTGTCAGATACTCCCTAACCTCCGGCCAGCGTTGCAGACCGCGGTAGTAGAACATTTTCAGGTCGTTCGTAATGATGAAAGGCACGATGCCGTTGGCCAGACACTCCTTGAACATTATCAGACGTCCGACGCGGCCATTGCCATCCTGAAACGGATGGATCGCCTCGAAACGCTGGTGCATATCGAGTATGTCGTCCAACGATTTTCGACGCTTGGCATTGTACTCCGCGAGCAGGGCTTTCATCTTCTGGCGAACATCTTCGGGCGCCGTCGTCTGGCTGCCGCCCACCTCGTTGGGCAGGCGTTTGTATTCGCCGACGGCGAACCACCTCTTGCGGCTGTTCGATGTCCCCGATTCGAGCATGGCATGCAGCTCCTTGACGAGCGATTCGGTCAGACGCTCCTCGGCACGGTCGATTATGAGGTCGATGCAGCGAAAGTGGTTCGTCGTCTCGATGATGTCGTCTACGCGGAGGCTGTAATCATCGGTGCCGACGGTATTTGTCTCGAAGATATAACGGGTCTGGTCGTGCGTCAGACGGCTGCCCTCTATGTGGTTGGAGTTGTAGGTCAGATCGATTTGCGTCTTGTGGTAGATGCCTCCTTTAAGCTGCATATCTTTCTGTTCGCGCAGCGCGGCGAGCAGGGGCGACGGCTTCGGACAGCGGCGCCTGCGCGCAGGCAATGCGGCATCGGCGGGAATATTCCACGTTTTACCCGTTAGAAACGCCCCCTCGATCCTACCTTTGGCGCAATAGTTCCGCACCGTGCGCTCCGAAATGCCTTGCTTTTGGGCAAATGCGACCACTGAAATATACTCCATAGTTTCTTTTGTCGGCAAGTATGATTCCGATTTCGGTGTCAAATATACCACAATTTGCCGATACCGGCAAGTTATAGCGCGAAAACATCATCGCCGCAACATAACAAATCGACCGGTTCCCGCGAAGAGAACCGGCCGATTTGCACTTATACTTAAATTACATGACTATCCCAAATATGATTTCAACAGGCGGCTGCGCGACGACTGGCGCAACTTGCGTATGGCCTTCTCCTTGATCTGGCGCACACGCTCGCGCGTAAGGTCGAACTTCTCGCCGATCTCCTCCAAGGTCATCTCCGAGCAGCCTATGCCGAAGAAGTAGCGTATGATATCGCGTTCACGCTCGGTCAATATCTCCAAGGCGCGCTCCACCTCCGTGGCTAACGACTCGCTGATGAGTCCGCGGTCGGCATTGGGCGAATCGGTATTGACCAATACGTCCAAAAGACTGTTGTCCTCGCCCTCGGCGAACGGAGCGTCGACCGATATGTGGCGACCGGCCACACGCAGCGTGTCGGTCACCTTCTCTTTGGGCAGTTCCAACTCCGACGCCAGCTCCTCGGGCGAGGGCGTGCGCTCGTGCTCCTGCTCGAAACGGGCGAAAGCCTTGTTTATCTTGTTGAGCGAACCCACCTGATTCAACGGCAGTCGCACTATTCGCGACTGCTCGGCCAATGCCTGCAAGATCGACTGACGTATCCACCACACTGCATAGGATATGAATTTGAAGCCGCGCGTCTCGTCGAACTTCTCGGCCGCCTTTATCAATCCGAGGTTACCCTCGTTGATAAGGTCGGGCAGACTCAAACCCTGATTCTGATACTGTTTGGCGACCGACACTACGAAACGCAGATTGGCCTTGGTCAACTTCTCCAATGCCTCCTGATCGCCCTTTTTGATGCGCTGCGCGAGTTCGACCTCCTCCTCTACGGTGATCAACTCCTCTTTGCCGATCTCCTGCAAATACTTGTCGAGCGATGCGCTCTCACGATTGGTGATCGACTTTGTAATCTTTAATTGACGCATAAATATCTTTACCTTACAATTTTTATACCTAACCTATATCTTCAACGATCATTTTATATTACGAAAACGGCAGTCGATTTGTTTCACCCGATGCCGAATTTATTTTCCGCAACGCCGCCGACTACGATAATAACGTTTGCCCGGCCGAAAAATTTTATCGGCCGCAAGCGGCCTGCCCAGAATGACAGCACCGCCATGTCACTCCGAGGAGCGTGCTTGCCACTACTCTGTCATTCTGAGCGAAGTGTAACGAAGCGAAGAATCTGGTTGGGGTATATAAGACTTATCGTCCATAAATGAGATTCCCACGGTCGGGCTATGCCCTCCCTCGGAATGACATAACAGAGGAAATAATCGCCAAAAAAAGAGATTCTCACGTCGCGGTTTACAACCGCTCCTCAGAATGACAGATGTCGCAACTGCGTTGCTCCTCAGTATGACGCGTCGGAGGAGAGTTACATGTATGCTACTGCAAACGAGGCGCCGCCGAACAGGAAGCGGGATTGTCCTGTTCGGCGGAGCGAGCGACAGCAAAAGCCGGTTGTCGCGGGAAAGAAAAAGATTGCTTATGGATTGTGAACTCTCAATGTTTCGGTTGGAGGACCCCTGAGGTCGAGATCTGCGCCGAGCCGTTGGATGATACCGATATGTTGTCGGCCGTGCCTGTAAATTTCATGCTGCCAGCCCCTGTTGAGTTGATTTCGAGGTTGTCGCATTTAACCTCCAACGACAGATGGTCGCGGCCGGTGGTCGTAAATATCACCTCTTTGGCTTCGATGTGCGACGACAGATCGACGACGCCCGTATTTGACTCTTGCCACGTGCGGCATTCGAATCTCTCGGTCGAGGATGTCAAGCGGCCGGTATTGAAGATACTGATGTTGTCGGCTGCATTTATCTGCTTGATGTCTATCGAAAAACGCCCTGTGTTGCTGACGCTGAAGCTGTTTTCGAGGGTTATGTTGTCGGCGGCAATGCTCGTTCTGCCAGTGTTGTTTATCGACAGCGATTTGGCGAACCGCTTGTTGCGGCATACGATTTCGGCCGACGAGGTGCTGGTAATTTCTCTTATGGCCGAGCTTTCGATGTGCACCTTTATGGGGTTGTCGGCCGAGAGTGCGTTGAGTTTGTTTCTGTATTTGTCGTGCGGGTAGATCATAAGCGACGAACCTTTGATACGGCATATGACCCAGCTGGCTATCACCTCGGAGGGGATCTCGATAAAGGCGCCGGGCGACGACGAGTCGGTAATGACCACTGAGACGGGAAGCGTGGTGACGAACGAAGTTATGCTATCGGCTTTCAATGCAATCGACTTGCTGCCGCCTGCATCGGACGAACCTGCTTTCGTGGTGGCGCACGCCGCAATGGCGATTAGCGATACGAGTATGATACATAGTCTTTTCATCGTGATATAGTTTTAAAGTTGTTATTTCGTATTGACTTCCGAGGTGGATATTTTTGTCATACCCGTCGACGACACATTGATGTTATCGGCCGTGCCGATGAAAGTCATCTTCCCTACGCCTGTGGAGTTGATTCTGAGCTGTTCGCACGCCACGTCCAATTGCAGCTGTTCGCGTCCCGAGGAGTTGCACTCGATCGTCTCGGCCTCGACGGCCGATTCGATGTCGTTCATGCCGTTGTTGTTATGCTCCCAGCGCTTGCAGTAGAAGGTGTGGACGCTGCACGAGTAGCGTCCCGAGTTGTTGATCTCAATGCTGTCGGCCGTGATCTTGCGTGCGCCGAGATGGTATACGCCGGCATTGTTGATCTTCAAATATCCGATTTCAAAACGGTCGTCCTCCCAGTTCATTATGCCCGAGTTGTTGATCTCCAAGCCGTCGAGGCGACGGTTATTGTATGTCAGCCGCATTATGCCGGAATTGTTGATGCACCGCATGTCCTGTCCTCCGATACTCACCTTTATCGGGTTGTCGGCCGAGAGCTTTTTGAGCGTGGCTTCATCTTCGTGCAGGCTATATATCGACAACGTTTCGCCGTCGACATCACACACCACCTGTTGAGCTATGCCGGAGGGTATCTCGATTATGGCGCCCGGTTGCAGGGCATCGACCAACGTCACGTCGACGTGAAGCGTCGATGTCAGTTCGACGATCTTTTTCGAGACCTCCACCTTTTTGATTTGTGCCGCGGCCGTATATGTACCCAGCAGGAATACGGCCGATACGATGGTTAATATACGTTTCATGATTTCAAGTGTTTTTGTATGGTTATTCATCTGTGCCATATCGTGTTACCGAGGAGAACGATATCCAGCTTCCGCTTACCGACAGCTCGTAGATGCGTCGGGGGGAACTCCATACCAAAGAGGCGGTGTAGTACGACGATCCGCGATTTATCTCCACTCCGTCGGCCTTGCTCTTTTCCGCCTCGAAGACCTCGATGAGCTTGCGCCCCAACTCTCTGTTCGATACGCTCAACTCCACGACGTGCCTCTCTATCTCGTGAGTCTGCGGATTGCGTTTTACCACAGAACGATACGATATTGTGCCGATATTGCCGTCGATGAACCTTGTCACGAGGCTATCGATACGCCCCTGTGCCGATGCTTGCCCGCAACCGAGTCCCGATAGGAGGAAGAGGGCAATCGTTGCAATCGCGATTTTTAATCTTACAGCATTCATACTATCTCTTTATTTGTCGGTTATTCATTACATTATCTTGCTCTCCGGCTGTCGCTCGGCAATGGCCAACAGTCGTGCGGCCTTGATCTCCATTATCTCGGCGCGCTCCATGACTATGTCGATATGGTAGTCCATAGCCTCGATGTCGTTGCAGTATTCGCCGTTGAGAATCATATAGCTGCCGGCGTAGAGCGATTCGGCGCTGTCGGCCGCATTCTCGTGGTGCGAAACGGCGATCCATGTGCCTGCCGCCGCGATAATGGCTGCACTTGCCGCTGCACACCACCGCAATGCTCTGTGCGGCCGCCGCCATGCCGCCATGCCGCTGCGGCGCCGCGGCTGTTGCGGCTGTTCTGCAAGTTGAACTTCGTCCGCCGCCTCGCGCATACCGCTCTCGAAGTATTCGAAAGCTTTGCGCAGATACTCCCACTGCGACGGAATATCTTCGTTACGAAAGTATTCGTACAACGCCCGCTCCTCGGCGCACGTGGTGCGGCCGTCGAGAAAACGCTCGATATACTCCTCTATATTTTTACGAGTCAGTTTCATAGACCTCCGTTTTGTTTAAATCGTTCCACAATCGCGCGTCGGCCGCGGCTCAGATTGGCATACACTGCATCGACCGAGCAGCCCGTCGCGCACGCTATCTCCTCGACCTCCATTCCCTCGACATGCTTCATGCGCATAATGATCGACTGTTTCGTAGGCAGCGAGTCTATCATTTTCAGCGTCTGCCTGAGTCGCTCGGCCGAGAGATCGCCGTCATCGTACTCCTCCTCCTCGGCTGCGATTTGCGACTTCCCGATCGCAACCGTCTGATGATGGTCTCTGAGATAGTTGAGCGAGAGATGTTTGACCACCGTTCGAGCCAGCGCCTCCACCGAGCGATAGGCATCCAAACGCGAGCGCATTGCGAAGAGTTTGCACAGCGTATCCTGCACCACGTCCTCCGCAGCATCTCTGTCGTGCAGATAGCGCACTGCAATCTGCATCAGATCGGCTCTTACCCCCGCTGCAATCTTTTCGAACTCTTCGCAACTCATCTCTCCTGCTTTTCACTCTTATGACACGCAAGGTACTAAAATCTGACACCATATTATAATTTTTTTCTTTGGTCAACAATAGCACCCGCCGCCACAAGCCGCCCTGCCGCTTCGTGAAGGGACTGTTATTCAGAGGAATAATGCAGTTGCGATGTCTGTCATTCTGAGGAGGCCGCAGGCCGACGTGAGAATCTGGTTGTGGACGATTATTCCCGTTGTCGTGTACAGAGACTCCCACGGTCGGGCTGCGCCCTCCCTCGGAGTGACATGGTGGGGCGTTGCGACATTTGTCATTCTGAGGAGCGGTTGTAAACCGCGACGTGAGAATCTGGTTGGGGA
>CAZEXJ010000216.1:0-4287 GCA_964516585.1 uncultured Alistipes sp. | reverse complement strand
GGGTGAACCTCCAAAAAGCATCGGCAGTCGGAGATAATCCCCGACTGCCGGCCGAAAAAAATGATCCGGAATTATTTATGCATATATTACAAATTTGCAGCGGCAGGCATCATCGGCCGGGTGGTCACTCCACAGGCTTGTATATATGAAGCTCGTGAATTTCGCGGTCGTAGCCGTCGTAGAAACCGCGCGGCATGCCGAGCACGATGCGTGCGCCGCGATTGCTCAGCACGATCAGTTCACCGGTCGAGGGATCGGTCGTAAGCCCCTCTATCTCGCCCGCACGGCGCAGATCGTCCATCGAACGCATCGGCCATACATCGACCGACGGGGCGGCAGGATCGGCTATCGAGGCGGAATAGATGCGGTCGGCTTCGCCCCTGTCGGCATCGCCGTCGTCGGCCGAGATCAGTATCTCATCGCCCGCGACGCATATGCCCTGCTGCAACGCCGGCACGGGGCGCAGTTGAATCTTGTCCTCGTAGGCGCCCGTTGTCAAATCGTAACGATAGATGTAACGGCCGTCGACCCAGTCGGCCATGTAGAGCTTGCCGCGCGCAGCATCGACCGCAAGGCCGCACACCTCCACCTGTCCCGATGCGGGCTGCCAGTCGATCGAGCGCACCCACTGCAACGTGGCGGCATCGTAGACGGCAGCCTGAATATTGCGCCCCACGCCATCCTCGAACCACTCTATGCCGGCATAGATCTCGCCGTCGTATACATCGATATCGCCTATATGGTTGGCCGCCAACATCAAGCCGTCGAATGGAGAGGTGTTTTCCGCCACCAGACGCCCCTGCTTGTCGTATTTGTAGAGTGCGGTCGAACCCGATACATAGTAATACTCGCCGTCGGTGGCCACTCCCTGCCGCCCCTCGACCTCGATTACCCGCGCAAGGCGATACTCCGCGGGTTTATCCCTGTCACGGTCGGTCTGTGCGGCCGAACCGCATGCCGCCGCCAACACTGCCAGCGACAACATCGATATACAGCTAATGTGTTTCATATCGCAAATATAGCATTTTGTCGCCCGACATGCAATTTTGTCGCCATATATCGACGCTTTGACACCCGCCGCATGTCGACTTGCTATACCGACATGACAAAATTTCCGCAATGACGCCTCTGGCAGATAATTTGACCGCAGGCACAAGAGAAAGCGAGAAACAGAAACAATACAATAAAAAATAGCTGCTATGAACATCAATTCACTAACGATCAAGGCTCAGGAGCTGCTGCAATCGGCTCTGGGCATCGCACAGCGATCGGGACAGCAGGCGCTCGACCCGCTGCACATGCTTTCGGCCGCGATAGCCGAGGATGATTCGCTGTCGACGTTCCTGCTGGGCAAGGCCGGCGTCAATGTACGTGCGCTGCGTCAGGGCGTCGATGCCGCCGTGGCGGCTCTGCCCAAGGTCTCGGGAGGCAATGCCGAGGCATATTTCTCGTCCGATGCGTCGCGAATCATACAGCGCGCCATAGACTTCACACGCACATTCAACGACCGCTACGCCTCGGTAGAACATATCCTGCTGGCTCTCGTGGCCGAGCGCGGCGCAGCCTCCGACCTGCTCAAAGGCGAGGGAGCGACGCTCAAAGAGTTGGAGGCGGCCGTAAGGGAGTTCCGCAAGGGACAGACCATTAGTTCGCAGACCGACTCGCAGGAGTTCGACGCATTGGGCAAATACGCCATAAACCTCAACGAGCAGGCGCGAAGCGGCAAGCTCGACCCGGTGATAGGCCGCGACGAGGAGATACGGCGCGTGTTGCAGATACTCTCGCGCCGCACCAAAAACAACCCCATACTCGTGGGTGAAGCCGGTGTCGGCAAAACGGCCATAGCCGAGGGCATAGCCCACCGCATAGTCGACGGCGACGTGCCGGAGAATCTGAAAAACAAGGTCATATTCTCGCTCGACATGGGCGCGCTCGTCGCCGGAGCCAAATACAAGGGAGAGTTCGAGGAGCGTTTGAAGGCTGTGGTGAAGGAGGTGACGGCCTCCGACGGCGAGATACTGCTGTTCATCGACGAGATACACACGCTCGTGGGCGCAGGCAAGAGCGACGGCGCAATGGACGCGGCCAACATACTCAAACCGGCATTGGCGCGCGGCGAGCTGCGCACGATAGGCGCCACGACGCTCGACGAGTTTCAAAAATACTTCGAGCAGGACAAGGCCTTGGAGCGCCGCTTCCAGAAGGTCATGGTCGACGAGCCTTCGACCGAGGATGCCGTCTCGATCCTCCGCGGATTGAAGGAGCGTTACGAGAATCATCATCAGGTGCGTATCAAGGACGAGGCGATAGTGGCCGCCGTCGAGCTGTCGCACCGCTACATCACGCAGCGGTTCCTGCCCGACAAGGCGATCGATCTCATCGACGAGGCGGCCGCGCGCCTGCGTTTGGAGATGAACTCCGTGCCCGAGGAGATCGACAACCTCGACCGCCGTATACGGCAGTTGGAGATCGAGCGCGAAGCCATACGCCGCGAGGACGACAAGCCGCGCATCGAGTCGCTGACACGCGAGATCGACGACATGCGTTCGCACGAATCGGCTCTGCGCGCCAAGTGGCAGGGCGAGCGCGACCTGCTGCACAAGATACAGAACGACAAGGATGCAATCGAGCAGTTGAAGATCGAGGCGCAGCAGGCCGAACGTCAGGGCGACTACGGACGTGTGGCCGAGATACGCTACGGCAAAATAGTCGATGCCCAAAAGCGCATCGACGCATTGCAGCAGGAGTTGCGAATGGGCGCCTCGTCGGGTCAGGCCATGATAAAGGAGGAGGTCGACGCATCGGACATCGCCGAGGTCGTATCGCGCTGGACAGGAATACCCGTGCAGCGCATGCTGGCCTCGGAGCGCGAGAAGCTGCTTAACATGGAGCAGGAGCTGCACCGCCGCGTAGTCGGACAGCAGACGGCCATAGAGGCTATCTCCGACGCCGTGCGCCGCGCACGCGCAGGGTTGAGCGACGCCCGCCGCCCGATAGGTTCGTTCATTTTCCTCGGCACCACGGGTGTGGGCAAGACTGAACTTGCAAAGGCTTTGGCCGAGTTCCTGTTCAACGACGACCAGATGCTTACGCGAATCGACATGAGCGAATATCAGGAGCGTCACAGCGTGTCGCGTTTGGTCGGTGCACCTCCGGGATACGTAGGCTACGACGAGGGTGGACAACTCACCGAGGCCGTGCGGCGCAAACCCTACTCCGTAGTGCTGCTCGACGAGATCGAAAAGGCGCACCCCGATGTCTTCAACATACTGTTGCAGGTGTTGGACGACGGTCGTCTGACCGACAACAAGGGGCGCACCGTCGACTTCCGCAACACGATAATCATCATGACCTCGAACATGGGTTCGCACATCATTCAGGAGCGTTTCGCTGCCGCCGGCGAACATATCACGCCGCAAACCGTGGAGCAGACGCGCAGCGAGGTCGTCGAACAGCTGAAACAGCAGCTCAAACCCGAGTTCCTGAACCGTGTCGACGAGATAGTGATGTTCGAACCTCTGTCGCGCGCCGACATCGAGAAGATCGTCGACATACAGCTCTCTGTCATCGCCGGCATGCTGCACGATAACGGCATAGAGCTGCACTGCACCGCGGCGGCCAAGAAGTGGATCGCCGATGCGGGCTTCGATCCCCTCTACGGCGCACGCCCCATAAAGCGCACCATACAGCGCGAGGTGGTCAACACACTGTCGAAGCGCATATTGGCCGGCGAGGTCGACCGCAGCCGCCCCATCGAGATCGATGCCGACGACAAGGGGCTGCACTTCGGAAACTGACACGCATATTTTCTCTCAAACAGGGGACTGCATGATGTGCAGTCCCCTGTTTGAGAGAAAACAAACGCCGGCCGCATGCGACCTCCTCAGAATGACAAAACAGGAGGGCATATCGACCACGCACATCGTCCCCAACCAGATTCTTCACTCCACTACGTTCCGTTCAGAATGACATGGCGGTGGAAATAGTCGTCCAAAAATGAGATTCCCACGGTCGGGCTATGCCCTCCCTCGGAATGACATGGCGGTGGGAATAGCGTTCCAAGCGCCACCCCTTTTTCGTCAAAAGCGGTATTATACCACGCAAACGAAGATCCGCCGGATAGGTTGTACTTGGCGTACTACCTATTGTCGAGCGACAAGGCGCGGAAGCAGAATAGTATTTTTCACGGAAAACCACCCAAGTACCACTACCAAATTTTTCGTCAAAAGGCATTAGTTGCAACGCGCAACGAACATTGGACGGATGGGCTGTACTTAACGTACTGCC
>CAZEXJ010000215.1:0-12712 GCA_964516585.1 uncultured Alistipes sp. | reverse complement strand
AGGAGGGGATTTAGGGGTGGGTCAGAATTGTATAACGGCGCAAGCCGTCGTTTCATGGTCGACGTTTGTTTTCTCCCACGTCGTGTGCAAAGCACACTCCTCGGAGTGACATTGTGGAGGTGTCATTCTGAGGAGCGTTCTTCGAACGCGACGTGAGAATCTCATTCGTGCACGAGATTCCCACGCCACGCTGCGCTCGGCTCGGAATTACACCGCAGGAAAAGAGATCCCCACGCCACGCTGCGCTCGGCGCGGAATTACACCGCACAACCATACAAAGCACGCTTCCCGGACATCATTCCGGGAAGCGTGCGCATATTTCGTAGCATCGGTGCAGGCCGATGCCGGCGGCCGTTTAGAAGCGGAAGCCGATTGTGGCAACCGCAATATGGCGGTTGATAGAGGTGGTGAAGGTGCGGCTCTCGATGTCCTGTGCCGGATCGTCGGCGGAGATGGCGTAGAAGAGTTTGTATGCCGTCTGGTCGGTCGAGCCGTATTGATAGGCCAGATCGAGATATACCGTATCGTTGAACTTGAAGCCCAATCCCGCCGTGATGTAGGTGCTCTTGGTGGGGATGGGCGTGGCGGCTATGATCGACTCGTCGTTGAGCATCGACGAGTTGTAGATGTAACCTACACGCACGGCTAACGACGGCAGGAGGTACGCCTCGGCGCCCACGCGCACCGTATTCGAACCTTTGCAGTTATTCTTGAAATGATCGAAGTAGTCGAGGTTCACGGGGTTGCTGTCAGTGCGTATGCTCTGGTACCAGTCGCGTTCGTAGTCGGCCGATATGATGACTCGGTTGGCGATGGTGTATGCCGCGCCGAACATGAGACGTGCCGGAGAGGAGAAGTTCCACGAATCGGGACCGCTGTCCTCCCATGTGCCGACGCCGACGTTGTCGTAGAAGAAGCCGTCGTGATCGAGCTGATAGCCGTCGGGATTGTTGCCCGCACTGTATGTCGCCGACTGCATCTCGGCGGCATAGCGCAGCGACAGCGAGTACCACGTGGGGGTGTGGAACGCCACGCCTAAACGCAGGTTGTCTATCGGTCTCCATGTGAAGCCCAATTTGATATTGACGCCCGTGCCCGACAGTTGCAGCTCCTGCGAGTAACCCATATAGTCGAGCTGGTAGGGCATATCTTCGCCCGAGGGGTATATGTTGTCGGCATAAAAGTAGTTCTCGCCGTAATATGTCGTGCGTCTGTAATCGACGCTTTGTATGCCCAACGTCGCACCCGCATAGAACTTGTCGTTGAAGTTCATGCCGATAGAGATGCCGTACTCGCCGATCGAACCGCGAGACGAGACGGTCGTATACTGGTCGATCTCGGGTGCCGGTGCGGCATTAAAGGGGTTGCCTATGCGGTCGATGAACCAGCCTTCGGCATCCTTGTTCGTCAGACCTGTCTTATATGCCAGCACAGCTCCCCAGTAGTAGGGGTTGTCGGGGAAATCCATGGTGCCGTTGTCGTTTGTTTGCAGGCCGTCGATATTCGACAGTGTGCAGAATATGTTGGCTATCGACGAGGTGTAGGGGTTGCCCAACGAGCCAAACGACGTGGTGTGGTTGAAGTCGGCTATGCGGTTGTAGGTGACACCGACATTAAGATTGACCAATGATCCCGTACCCTCGTATGCCGTGAATACGCCGCCTATGCTCGACAGTCCGAAGCGGTCTTTGTTTGCGCGTTCGAACTCCACGCCGTCGCTCTTTGTCCGTGCGAACTGCATCATCGGCGAGAGGCTTATGTCGCTTTTGATATACATGCCTATGCCTGCCGGGTTGATCGACGCCGAGACCATATCGGCTCCGAGAGCCGTAAAGGCGTTGCCCATACCCATGGAGCGTGCCGTGCCGTAGTTGTGCGACGTGTAGCTCATCGTGTAGATGTCGGTCCACTGCACTATGTCGTTATTGAGGACAGAACCGCCGAAATCGAACGTTTGCGCCGAGAGCATGCCTGTTGCCAGAAACGCCGCTGCGGCCGTGATTATCTTTCTCATAGCTGATTATCTTTGTTTATGTTATACCTTTGCAAGCAACCGTGCAGGGCTGTGTCGCATGCCCTGCACGATGCCGATATTATCTGCGCGAGCCTCCGCCTCCGCCGCTGCGATAGCTGCCCGAGCCGGAACTGCCGCTGCTGTGGTACGATCCGCCCGACGAAGAACTGCGGGTCGACGAACCGCTGCTTCTGTACGAACTGCTGCTGCTTCTTTGCGAACTGCTGCTGTTGCTTCTGTACGAATTGCGGTTGTTATTCGACGATGACGACGAGTTCTGCCGGTACGATGACGAATTGTTGCGATTGTTCGACGACGAACCTCTGTTGTAGTTCGATGAACTGCTGCTGCGGCTGTTATTCGACGACGAGTTCTGTCGGTACGACGATGAATTGTTGCGGTTGCCCGACGACGAACCTCTGTTGTAGCTCGACGACGATGAACCGTTGGTCGACGAGCCTCTGTTATAGTTCGACGACGAACCCGAACGGCTGCTGCTGCCGCCGCTTTGGCGGTAGTTGCCGCTGCCGGCCGTGCCGATCGACGATCCGCGGTCGGTGCGTGTGCCGCCGTTGTAGCGGTTGCCGCTGCCGGTCGAAGTGCCGTAGCTGCCGCCGCGATTGCTGCCCGATCCGCCCTGATAGATGCCGCTGGCCGTGCTGCCGCTGCGGCGCGACGAGGTCGATCCTCCGTAGTTCACGCGCGTGGTGGGCGAGCTGTAACGCGAACCCGAATAGTAGCGGCTGCCGTTGCGATTGGAGTTAGGCCGGCTGTTCGACCAGCTGCCGTAGCCCGGACGGTGCATCGGCGGATGATGCCAGCCGTGGTGCCCGCCGTGATGCGGATGGTGCCACCCGTAGTGCGGATAGTAGCCGCCCCACCACCAGTCGTAGTGCGGACGATAGCAGATGTTCCAGTTCCAGTCGTACCACGAGTAGCGCGGATAGCCCCACCACGAGTAGTAGAATGGATCGACGCGGAAATTCCAGCCCCAGTTCCATGGCGACGAATAGATGCCGAAGGTTACGTTGGTGGCTCCCCACGAGCCGAACATCGAGGTGATGTACCGCGGCTCGACCCACACCTGATCGCCCGATACCATAACATTGTAGAAGGCTGGATCGTAGGCCGAGGCGTACCAGTATGCGCGATTCGAAGAGAGTGAGTAGTAGCTCGACGGCATGCGGTATGTCGGCGAGTTGAAGCCGTAGAGACGACGTGCGTAGGCGCTGTCGTAGTCGTCGGCCAGTACGTTGTTGTAGTTGGGTTCAACCGAAGTGGAGGCGTAATACTCCTGCTCGGCTGCTGCGGCATTGGCCTCGGCCAACATCGCTTCCCACTTGGCCTGACGCGCTTCGGCCTCGGCCTTTTCCAACTCGGCCTGCTCCTTGAGGCGCTTGGCCACCATGGTTTTATTGTTAGACGTGTACAGATCGCCCATGCTGCCCGACGATGCGGTGTATGTCGAGGCGCACCCTGATGCGCCGACGGCCGCTATCGCCAATCCCAAAATGAAATTCAATGCTTTCATTGCGTCTGAATTTTTGAAGTTAATACTTGCAGGGAAACCAAAATCGTACCGTTTAACGTATATTTCCCCATTACAAAGATAGGCAATTTTTTCATACGGTGAACGCAATTTCAACCGAACGACCTTTTTTATCGGTCAACCGCCGTTTTACGGGGGTGAAACGCCCGATCGGGGTGTCGATCGGGCGTGCGGGCATTGCCGGCGGGTCGCTATCGTTTCAGCGGCGAGTCAGGCTCCTTGGCCATGACGGCGTAGAAGAGCTTGTCGACAAGCGACGGGCATATTTTTTTGAGTATATGCGTGCCGCGACCCTCCCACTCCATAAGGCACAGGCGTTTGCGGCGCCGTATGCCGCGCGCGACGATGCGTGCCACCTGCTCGGGCGACATCATCTTGCCCTCGTTGCGCGGTGTGGCGCCTTGCGCGGTGCCGTCGGCCGTCAGTGCCGAGAAGCGGACATTGGAGGCGGTGAAGCCGGGGCAGGCGACCATGACATGCACGCCCTTTTTCAGGTTCTCCACGCGTATAGTCTCCAAGAAACCGGTCATGGCGTATTTCGAGGCCGAGTAGCCTGTGCGTCCGGGGAGTCCGTGCAGACCCGCCACCGACGATATGCCCACGAGCGAGCCTTTGGAGCGTTGCAGATAGGGCAGCGCGTATTTAGTGCAGTTGACCGTGCCCCAGAAGTTTACGTCCATCAACCGGTGCAGCACCGACAGGTCGCAGTCGTCGAACAGCGCACGCATCGACAGACCTGCGTTGCAGATCATCACGTCGATGCCGCCGAAACGCTCGACGGCCGTGTCGATCAGACGTTTGCACTCCTCGGGGTTCACCACGTCGGTCACGGCGTATGCCGCCTCGCCGCCCTGCGCCTCGATGCCCTCGACGATCTGTCGCAGTTTATCCTCGTGTCGTGCTCCCAAAACGACTTTGGCTCCGTCGGCCGCATAGACCTGCGCCATGGCGGCGCCTATGCCCGACGAGGCTCCCGTTATGACGACGACCTTTCCTTTTAATCCCATTCCCATAATAAGTGCGTTTTATCTATTCTATCTCTATTTGCAATGTGTCGTATGCCGCCTCGACGTTGTCGGGCAGCCGCTGCCCGATGTCGGCGTGCAGGCCTATTTCGTGTGACATGTGAGTAAGATAAGCCTTGCGCGGAGCGACCTCTTCGATGAGCGACAGCGCGCGCTCGACATTGAAGTGCGAATCGTGCTCCGCCCAGCGCAATGCGTTGACCACTAATGTATCGACTCCGCGAAGACGCTCGATGTTTTCGGGCGGTATGTAGCTGAAATCGGTCAGGTAGGCGAATCGTCCTATGCGATAGCCCGTCACCTCGAAGCGGTCGGAGTGACGGCCGGCGACCGGCACGATCTCTGTGCCGCCTATCGAGAACGGTGTGTTCGGATCGATCTCGCGCAGGGTTATTTCGGGTACGCCGCGATATTTGTCGACGGCGAAAGCGTAGTCGAAATCCTTTCTGACGCATGCGGCCGTGAGCGGCGCGGCGTATATGTCGACACTGCGTATTACGGGGTAGTCGACGAAATTCAGTGCGCGCACGTCGTCGATGCCGCCTATGTGGTCTTTGTGCTGGTGGGTGAGCAGTATGGCGTCGATGCGTCTTACGCCGGCGCGCAGCATCTGGCAGCGGAAGTCGGGACCGGCATCGATGACGATTCGCAGACCGTCGCATTCGACCATGGCCGATGTGCGAAGTCTGTTGTCGCGTCTGTCGGTCGAGCGGCATACCTTGCACCGGCATCCGATGACCGGAACTCCCTGCGAAGTTCCCGTACCCAAGAAAGTGACTTTCATGGGGGCAAAGTTACAATTTTTTCCGCCGATAGAGCATAGTAACCAATAAAAAGGGTGTGCCAAATTATATTTTGACACACCCTCGGAATAATTATTATGAAGGATCGGGATGTCTGCTTTTACGAATCGCAGCGGCTATTGTCCGTCTACATGCTCTGTTCGATGTTCCACACGAATGCGCGCGAACCCTGCTGTTCGGTGGTGGTGTCGATCTCGCGCAGGGCATCCAACACGGGAGCTACCTTCGAGTCTTCGACTATGGCCAGAATAGAGGTGTTCATCGACGGCCATGCGTGTGTGCCGTAATGGGGTTCGCCCTTGAACGAGCCGCGACCCTCGGTCAGCGCCCAGCGCGTGAACCCGCGTATGCCTAAATCGTCGAGCATCGTATTTATACGGTCGGTCAATGCCTGATTGTATGATATGAATATGGCTTTCATTGTATTGCGTTTTATTTTTTATTCAGCAAATGCGACTTTATAAAGGCCTCCTGCTCGGCCAGACGACGTGCCTTGCGACGTGCCTTGCGCTCTCTGCGTCCCTCGAACATGGCGTAGAATGCCGGTACGATGAACAGCGTAAGGAAGGTCGAGAAGGTAAGACCGCCCATGACGGCGATACCCATCGGCTGCCATGTCTCCGAACCCTGTCCTATGCCCAACGCCATGGGGAACATACCGAGAATGGTCGTCAGTGAGGTCATAAGCACGGGGCGCAGACGGCTCTTGCCGCCGGCAATGACGGCATCTTTAAGATCGGCGCCGCGTTCGATCAACAGGTTCATGTAGTCGACCATCACGATACCGTTCTTGGTTACGATACCCACTAACATGATAGCGCCGATAAGGGCGATGATCGAGAGCGGAGTGCCCGTGCCCCACAGAGCGAGGAATACGCCGGTGAATGCGAACGGTATGGTGAACATGATGATGAAGGGGTAGAGCAGCGACTCGAACTGCGTTGCCATGACGATGTAAACCAATATGATGATCAACACGAGCAGCGTCAATATGTCGCCGAAAGCATCGCTCTGATCCTCTACCGAACCGCCGATGTCGAGCGATATGCCCATAGGGGTGTCGTAGTTGGCGATAAGCTCCTGCACCTGTGCCACGACCGTACCCAGAGCCACGCCGGCGCCTAACGATGCCTCGACAGAGATGATACGCTGACGGTTCTCGCGCTCGATTTCGGGGGTTGCATACTCCTCCCTGACGGTGGCAACCTCGCTAAGACGCACAGGCCGGCCGGTCGAGGTGTAGAGAACGATGTCCTCGATATCCTTGATCGATTTGCGGAACGGCTCGGCATAACGTACTATGATGTCGTACTCGTCGCCGTCCTCACGGAACTTCGAGCACTCGTAACCGTTGATACGGTTGCGCACGAACTGTGAGGCCGTTGCACTCGACAGGCCGTAGTAGGCCAACTTGTCGCGGTCGAAGACAACGTTGTACTCGGGTCGCAACTCGTCGCGCGAGAGTTTTACGTCGCGTGTGCCCTCCAATTCCGACATCTTCTGCTTCAGGTCGTGGGCAACCATCATGGCGTCGTCCATGTTGTAGCCGAATACCTTGATCGTGACGTTGCTCGATCCGCTCATGCCGCCCGACTGTCCGCCCGGCATCACGTTGTAGGTGACGATTTCGGGTATGGCTGCCAGATCGCGGCGTATCTCGTCCGCTATTTCGTATATCGTCTTGCGGTTTACGTCCGATTTGCGCGGCATCTTCAAGTTGTAGTTGATGATGTGCGATCCGGTCGTCTGCATGGCGGCGAAGGCGTTGTCCGAAGAGCTGGCTCCGGCCGATGCCGATACCAAATATACCTCGGGATACTTCGTGTAGATGATCGAGTCGATCTCGCGTGCGACCTTGCTGGTGTACTCCACAGCGATATTCTGGTCGAGTTTGATCTCCATCGATATGCGGGCGTTGTCCGTTGCGGGGAAGAACTCCACGGGCACGCTTTTCAGCAGTCCGAGCGAAGCGAAGAATATGCAGAGCAGGATGAATATGGTGGATTTCTTCCACTTGACCACGAAGCGCAAGGCTTTTTCATAGGCGTTGTCCAACCATATCAGCGCCTTGTCGATAGGCTTGTAGACGATGCCTATTCCCTTGTAGGTGTGTGCTGCACCGTCGATTTTAAGCATATAGGCCGAGAGCATCGGGGTAAGCGTGATAGCCGCAGTGGTGGAAACGCAGACGACGATCGTCACGATCCAGCCCAACTCGCGGAACAGAATACCCGCCATGCCCGAGATCATCGTAAGGGGCAGGAACACGGCTACGACCACGAGCGTTGTGGCGATGACCGACAGCCAAACCTCGTTGGTGGCGTAGATTGCCGCCTCCTTGGGTTTCGAACCGCGTTCGATGTGGGTGGTGATGTTCTCCAATACCACGATCGCATCGTCGACGACCATACCTATGGCGATGGAGAGCGCCGACAGCGATATGATGTTAAGCGTAGATCCCGTGGCGTACAGGTAGATGAACGCACATATGAGCGATATGGGGATCGTCAGACAGATGATGAACGTGGCGCGCCAGCGGCCGAGGAAGATCATCACCACGAGTATGACGAATATGAATGCGTACATGATCGTTTCGCTAAGCGAGCCGATTGCATCGGTGATCTCCTGCGAACTCTCGTATATAGTCTCGATCTCGATGTCCTTGGGCAGCGTGGGGGCGATCTCCAACATCTTCTCCTGCACGGCGTGGACGATGTCCACGGTGTTCGAACCCGACTGCTTCTGGATGATGACACGCACGCCCAGACGGCCGTTGATGCGCTCGTCCATAGTGGCTTTCTCCAACGTATCGCGTATCTCGGCTACGTCGGAAAGCATCACCGTGCGGCCTCCGGCGTTGGATACGACCACCTTTTTGAGCTGGTCGCTGTAATTGAACTCTCCGTCGGCCTTAACGTTGAAGGTATTGTTGCCTATGTCGATCGTACCGCTGGGGATATTGACGTTCTCAGAGGCGATAAGTTGACCGAGCGACTCGATAGTCAAGTTGTAGGCCTCGATCTTCTTGGGGTCGACGTTGATCTGTATTTCACGTTCGGGGGCGCCGATGATCGACACCGAGCCAACGCCGTTGATACGGTTCAACTCGTTGACCATTTTGTCGTCGAGGATCTTGTTCAACGCAGCATAGCTCTCGTCGGCCGTCACTGCGAGCATCATTATGGGGATCATCGATGACGAGAATTTGAAGACGGTGGGGTAGTCCACGCCGTCGGGCAGCATCGACTGTGCCCGGCTCACCACGTCGCGCACCTCGTTGGCCGCCTCCGTCAGGTCGGAGCCGTATTCGAACTCCAATGACACCATCGACACGTTGTCCGATGAACGCGAAGTGATTTTCTTCAAATTATTGACGGTGTTGAGGTTGTCCTCCAACACACGTGTGATGTTGGTCTCGATGTCCGAAGCGTTGGCACCCGGATAGGTGGTGATGACGCTTATGTAGGGCACCTCGATGTCGGGATACTGATCGACGCCCAGATTGCCTAACGAGAACAATCCGAAGACGACGACGCCTATGAATATAAGTGCGACGGAAATGGGTTTCCGCACCGCGGTTTCGTATATTTTCATCTTTTAAAGGTGCAAAATGTTAATTTTTCTTCAACTCGATCTTCGCTCCGTCGCTAAGTTTGGTGAGTGCCGTGGCGGCAATCTCCTCGCCTGCTTTCACGCCCGCAAGAATATCGACGCGGTCGCCGACCTGACGTCCCATGTTCACTGCGCGGCGTATAACCGAATCGCCTTGTATCACAAATACATAGTGCTCGTTCGATCCCGCCTGCTTCAAGATCGAGGTGTCGGGTATCATGACGCCCTGTTTGCTGCCCATGTTGAACGTGGCGCGGGCATACATGCCCGGACGCAGTTTGTTCTGCGCGTTGGGAACCGTTATCTCCACCTTGAACGTGCGCGTGGCGGTGTCGAGTGCGGGGTAGATCAGCGATACGCGGCCTTCGAAGATCTCGCCGGGATATATGTCGACGGCGATCTCTACGGGCATGCCCACCTTGACATTGGGGAAGAACTGCTCGGCGACGTTGGCCATGACCTTCAGTCTGTCGATCTGCATGATGTGAAGAATCGGCTGATTGGCGAACAGATCGCCCGACTCGAAGTTGCGTGCCGTAACCACGCCCGAAATGGGAGTGCGGATCTCCGAGTTGCGGCGCAGGTTGTCCACGATCTCCTTCTGCATGTTGTATTGATTCTCATACTGCACGAGCTGCTGCTCCGAGATGCCTCCCGCCTCGAACACGGGCTTCATACGGTTATATGTGTCCTCGATGATGCTCAACTGTGCCTCCTGTTGGCGCAATGTGGTTTTGTCGAGCGTGGCCACCACCTGATTGGCTGCGACCTTGTCGCCCACGTCGACCAAAATGCGGTCTATGTGCAGTCCCGATGCTGCGGGCGTAATGTCGTTCTCCTTGTAAGGCTCAATCTCCGAGGTATAGGTTTCGGTCAAATATACCGTGGCTTGTTCGGCCTTCACGCTCTTGGTGAGAACGCGCTTTTCTGCATTGTCGGTCTGCTCGGTTTTCGATTTCGAATCGCAGGCAACCATTGCGGCGGCCGCCATAATCAACACTAAACTTCTTTTCATAACTGCTTCAATCTATCTGTTTTTATCTTTTCTTTCTGCGATATTATTTGCGGTTGGCATATTCATCCGTGTCCGATTCGCGGTTTGCATACTCGTCCGTGCCCGCCACCTTGTCGTATTCGGCTTTCGAAGAGAGGTAGTCGTATATCGACTGCGAGTAGTTAAGCTGCGCCTGAGTCAATTGCAGCTGTGCGCTGTTGAGTTCGAGTATCGTTCCCGCTCCCGCTCCGTAGCGCGTGTACGATATGTCGTATGCCTTCTGCGCCTGCTCGACGGTCTGTTCGTTGGCGAGCATCGTCTCGCGTGCCGTCAACAGATTGTTGATAGCCTGCTGTATCTGCAATGCCACGCCCTCTGCGGCGTATGAACGCTGTATATCGATCTGCTGTATCTGGTTGCGCACCGAACGCACCTGATTGGTCTTTGAGAAGCCCGAGAATAACGGGATCGAGATCTGCAAGCCGACGTTTATCGGGTACTGCCACCAGAAATTGCTCGCCGAAGCCTGAGTTACCGATTCGGCCGTGCCTCCTGCTGCGGCTCCGCCTCCGGGCGTGCTGCCGCCTCCGCCCATCATACTGCTGAAATCGGGACGCTCCATGTCGTTACCGGTATATACCGCCGATCCGAATGCGGCGATGGTGGGCATGCGCTGGGTCTGTATCAGTTTCACCTGATGCTCCAACAATTCGCGCTGCAAGTCGAGCGTGCGGAGCGACGAGTTGTACGATATGTCGGTCGAGAGGTTGTCGGCGCCGAGCAATACCTCCGTGCGCATGTCGTCGAGCGAGCCGCTCACCTCGATCTCCACCTCCTCGGGTATCGACAGATACATCTTCAACTGCAATTTGCTCAACTCAATGGCATTTTCCGCCTGTACCACCGACGGTTTAAGATTGCTTAGCTGCACCTTGGCCGTTATATAGTCGTACTCCGAGGCCACGCCGTTGCGGAACTGCACCTCGGTGTTGTCCACCACGCGCTGCGTAGTAACGATCGATTCCTTCAATACGCTGAGTGACTGTTCGGCCAACAGCACGTTGTAGAATGCCGTGCGCACGTTGGCCACAAGCTCTATGCGCGAGTTGCGCGCGGTCTCGACGGCCGATGCCATTTCGGTCTTATTCATCTTCAACTGCCGGTAAACCGACGGGACGAACAATGCCAGCGATATGTTGCCGGTTGCCGTCAGTGTGTTGTCTGCTCCAAACGAAAGGCCTTTGGTCATCTCCTGCTTAACGATCGAACGCGTGTATTGTCCCGACACATCGATCTGCGGATACAGGTTGGCCAAAGTCTGTTTGCGAACATAGTCGTAACGCTCTATCTCCAAATCGGCCACTTTCATGGTTGGATTCTCGCTGAGTGCCATTTCCAACGCCTCGTCGAGCGTCAGTGTCAATTGCGCACTGGCCGAGGTGCATACCATGGCTCCCGCACACATCATCACAAAAAACTTCTTCATGCCTATACTGATTATCTAAATGTTTTACTATAACTGTTTATCTTCTGTTGTCTATAACGCCAAATCGTATGCTTTATTGCCGAGTTGCCGTTTGCAGAAACTGCGTATCACTTCGGCTCCCTTTGCCGTTGACAAGCCGAGTAGGAATGTTATCATCGCATATACCAAAATGTCCTCCTTGCGGAATATGTTCTCCGACTGCCACGCATTGTGCTGGTTGATCATATTGTTTGCCGTATTGTAAAGTATGGTCAGCGACAGGTCGACGTTGATGCCGCTTCTGAGCCAGCCCTGCTGTATGCATAACCCGATCCAGCGGCGCAGATTTTCGCGACTTTTTGCTCCGAAGTCGTCGACAAGTTTTTCATATACCTTGGGATAGAATTTGCGCATGTTCTCGTGTATACGGCTCATGGTGGCGGAGGTGTCGGCCATCTCTTTTAGGCAGATAAGCATAACCTCCAAATAGTTGCTCTCGCTTTCGAAACGCGTTTTCCGCTTCTGTTCTTGGTCTTGCGCATACTTTACGATGCATTGATAGAGCAGCTCCTCCTTGTCGCCGAACAGCTCGTACAGCGTCCGTTTCGACACGCCGAGCGAACGGGCTATGTCGTCCATTCGTACCGACTTGATTCCCTGCGCGATAAACATCGATATCGCCTGATCCAATATATGATCCTTCTGTGTCATAATCTGCCATATTATGCTTTGCCGGTGCAAACATACAACATAAAACTTTAAAAACAAAAAAAGTTTTCATGTTTTTCACAAATTAATCATTTTTCTTTACCTTTCCTTTACTTTTCCGTGAAAAGGCATCATTTGCTTCCGCGCGCTCGTTCGACCGAATAGGTAGTACGATCAGTACAACCTATCCGGTCTCACATCGTTTGCGTTGCAACTAATGCCTTTTGACGAAAAAGTAGGTTGTGGTGCTTGGTCGACTATTCCCACCGACATGTCATTCCGAGGAGCAACGCAGTTGCGACGTGGGAATCTCTTTTGTGGGCGACTATTCCCACCGACATGTCATTCTGAGGAGCGTTCTGTGAACGCGACGTGAGAATCTGGTTGGGGACGATTATTTCCACCGACATGTCATTCTGAGGAGCGTTCTGTGAACGCGACGTGAGAATCTCATCCCAAAACGAGATTGCCACGCCTCGCTTTGCTCGGCTCGCAATGACATGGTACAACGCCCCACAATGTCATTCTGAGGAGGCCGCAGG
>CAZEXJ010000214.1:0-21328 GCA_964516585.1 uncultured Alistipes sp. | reverse complement strand
AGTGCAGAAAGCGATCGATAACCTGACCGTATAAATTCAGAGCCTGATATTGGCGGCTCTTGTTTTGCGCGGATTCTCCGCATCACTCAGAATGAGATAACACCCGGCCGTATCTTGCACAGATTCCTTGCATGCGTTCAGGATAACACGCCGAATAGAGACTCCCACGTCGCGCTTGCGCTCCTCGGAGTGACATGGCGGGACGTTGCGCCCTGTCATTGCGAGCCGAGCGCAGCAAGGCGTGGCAATCTCGTGTGTGAATGAGATTCTCACGTCGCAACTGCGTTGCTCCTCAGAATGACAGACATAGTGTGTAAAGCACCATTCCTCGTGGTGACAGAGCGGTGGGGTAGAGTTGTATAACGGCGCAAGCGAAATCACAATCCGTTCGAATGTCGACAAGGCCTATCTGCGGTCGGGTGCCGGTGAGGGTGAGGACACCGGTGAGGGCGAGGACATTTACACATAATTGCCATTATAAAGATAATCAAGGAGTTGCTCTGCTGTCATATGCCCAATGCCGAGGTAGTCCAAGCTATACTTTGATTCCTCAAAGAAGCTCTTTTCATGAAAGGCGCCGCCGATAGTGATCATTGCATCTATAATGGGTGTCGGGACACCGAATTTCACTCCGAGGTCATGATATATCTTGCATCCGACGGGAATGTCCTCGGTTATATAGCGGTGATTGATGTCATTCGGTCCGGTATTGCCCTCGTCGCAAGGGCGGTCGAGCGGGAAGACCACATTGTCCTTGCCATTCTCATTCAGTCCCATATACTCCTGTGTCAGGATACTTCTGCGGCTAAAAAACATTTCATAGTCATATTTGGGATAATCGATGCCTATCTTTTGGGCAATGGCGACCTGTTCCCGATAGAAATAGTACTGTACGCGACAGATGCTGGGGCACAGCCCGTGAGAGTACATGGAGTAGGATTCGGGTGCATTGCCATACACAAGCGACCAGTTTTCCATGCTGGAAACGCCCAAAATGGAGGCCGGCACATGAATCACGGGGTTGATATTCGAGAAGCCTATATCAATCATAGTATCGCCGCGCTCGGGACCGTTGCCCGAGTAAACGGAGTCCATGCAGGGCAGATATTTCCCGCTCTCGATGAAATCGTCTATATCGCTCATGGGCAGACAGGCGCCGCGCAGCGATATGGCACGATATTTAATCCCGACGTGGTTCGTCCAGAACCCCTGAATCTTCTCCACCCGCGTGCCATAAGGGGCGCTTCCCCAGCCGCCCACAATCACATCTTTTTCGCAGCCGGTCTCGCGCATGAATTTCCGAATGAGAAAACTCGCATAGTTGTCAGGGAACGTGTGTATCACCATCCCGTCTTCGAGAAGCGGGCACAGTTTTCTGAGATATTCTTCGTGGACTAAGGCCGGTACAGATATCAATATAAGTCCCGCGCCCCTCACGGCTTCGGCCATGTCGTTGGTGTACATGTCAAGCCGGGCGCGCCCACTGCGCTCAAAACCATAGAGGTTTCTTTGGATGCCGTCCATCAGTATACCCGTTCTGTCCATATTGGCAATGGACTTTTTACTGCGGGAATACAGTCTGACTTCGCGCTCGGGCTGTGCCAGCTTGCAGTCCGCCGCCAATGTCATGCCTACGGCGCCTGCGCCCAAGACGGCGATAGGACAATCTCTCAAATAAGTTAAATCTCTATTTTTCATTATTTCGATCGCTTAAATTTCTTTCCGCAACAATGGATTGATTGTGAGTATGAAATCCTTCATTCCCATTTGCGCATCGGGATTCGTCGCAAGACGAATTATATCATCCTGACTCTTTTCATTCAACATATAGCAAGTAATACGCCTGAACTTATCTTCAATCCATCCGAGGTTCAAATCCGGATCATCCTTTTCTCCCGGCGCTTCGCAGATTCGCGATTTATAGTGAATGCCGCTTTTTAGACCGACCTCGACATACGCTAACCGTTTTTCCGGGAACTGCGCATCGAGGTTGGGGTCTACGACGAAATGCAGCCGCTTCATCATATCCAATACGCGGCCGTCTTTCAGTGCTTCATCCCTCACCTGCTGAAAACCCACATCTCCGCAGACCAGCGCACTCGCTATCGGCCACGCTATGTTATATTGTGCCTCATCTGTGTCTGCCGGCTCGATCTTGCTCAATTTTACGGCCGAGCCGAATGTATTCACCGTCACGCAGTCGACGTCCGCATAGCAGAACGAATACTCTTTCATCAGGTCGATTACCGCTTTGATCGGCTGATGCGCCCACCGGCAACAGGTGTAGGGTTTGAAATAAAGATCCAAGATAAGCCATGCCTTTCCAAGAGTATCCAAATATCCCGAATATTCGGGCTTCTCCAAAAGATGTGTCTTGCCCGTACTGCCGTTTATGGTCTCCAAAACAGCCATAGCTCCTACCAAGGCGCCGAACGGCACGCCATCCTTATTCATCGACGGGTATTCGACAGACCGCATGACGGGAGTCATCGGAGCGTGGAAATCGGCAATGGAGAGGGCGTTGTTCAACTGTTTTTCATCGAATCCTATCAGGCGGCCTATGCCAAGCGCCGTGCCGAAAGCCCCGTAGGCGCCCGTACTGTGCAAATATCCATACTCTCTCTGCATGGCCGAAGCCCAGCGGATAGTCAATTCGTAGCAAACCACAAGGGTCGAAAGGAAGTCTTTGTATCTGACATTCTTCGAAACGGCCGCCGCCAAAACTCCGGCAATGAACGAAGCTCCGGGATGGCCTTGTATCTGTCTGTGTCCGTCGTCGATGTCGAATGAGTTGCTGCTGTGTGACATTGCGATGACGGCGCCTAAAAGATTATATGTATTGCTGCTGCCAACGATCGGAATATCCCCTGTCAAACCGGCCGTCATCGCCAACCGCTCGCCAATCGCGAACTGTCTGCCGCAGCTGCCCAATAGCAGTGCGCCGAGAATGTCGAGGCTGCACATTAAGGCATGCTCTTTCACGCTTTCGGGGAAATCCTCCCATTTTGCATCGAGCGCGAATCTTTCTACCGCGAAATTCGTTTCAAACGACATGTTCAATCCACGATTAACTCTTTACTGTATCGCAATACGGGACATCGACTCCCACGCCGGTCACAACCTCCTCGAACCGTCGGGCTATGACCATCGTGCCCTTAAAACGGTAATCGTCTATTTCCTGTCCCGTAAAGCAATTGATATGATTTTTAACGATGTCGTATCCTCCGATGCAGGAGAATGCGCATCCAGCCGAGAAACGCGGATTGCACTCGACAAAATGATATTGCCCGTCGGGGTCTAAGATATATTCGAAGTTGACGTTGCCTTTTATGTTCAGTTTGTTGGCAAGGGTTATAGAGTTGCGTTCAAGCGATTCGTCTTGGAATATATAAACAGCGGTCGACAATCCATGGGAAGTGGATTTAAGCTCCCGGCGGGACATTGCAACGACTTTATGCGTATCGGGCTGACGTATGACTTCGACCATTACGATAGGACCGCTGATGAACGGTTCTACGATATAGGAGTCCTTGTCTGCGTGAGTGTAAAAACTGCGCCATTCGGCCTCATTGTAGATATATCGCAACCCTTGGCTGCTTCGGCCATTGCAAGGCTTGCAAACTACCGGAAATTCATATTGCAGCCTGTCTGCATCACGCAGAAACATCGTGGGTATATATTTTATCTCCGGACAGTTGTCGGCTATGAAGTCGGATAGCGCTTTTTTGTTTCTCAATATCTTTATTGTCTCACTGTCCGATATGCAAAGTTTGACGCCGTGTTCATCGAACCATTGTCTGTTTTCGGATAATAAATCGACCTCTGTGTCTATGAATGGAATGACATACCGTATGTCCTCCTTGGTGCAAACTTCTTTGATAAAATCTATATATGCTTCTGGGTCGGAAATCCATGGACTCTGATAGTAGACGTCGACTCCACACCCCCCCCCGACACTCCAATATCTTGGGATTGAACCACATCCGACGATTCTGAATCCCATTTGTCTTAGACTTTTTATAGCAATGTCAGCTGCAACCGTACTGGTAATCGTTAACAGAATGGCATGATCAATATTCATCACTTAATTCTTACCGCTAAACCTTTATATATTGAACTGTAACAATCGATCGTTGTCGAAAATATCCATTTTTGCCACAACCCTAAGCGCTGTTAACGCCCTATGGCCGCATTGTCCGCCGTGATAGTCGTATGGATATGTCGCTTTTCAATTCGATAATTCCCATTTCGGGTTACAAATATAACAAAAATTTAAGGAATATGGGTATATTGTTCTAAAAGTAAAATAATGTTCATTTTCCCTTGCGCCCTTTTCTCGCACTCGGTCTATCGAGGAAGGTCTAAATACATAGGGTCATTCGTTAATCTCCAACCAGCGCATCTCCTTGGTGTCTATCTGCTCGATTATCTGTTCGATGCGCTGCGATGCAAGCGTAAGTTGTTCGTATGCAAGCGTGCCGGACGACAACTGCTCCTCCAATGTGCGCCGCTCGGCGGCAAGTGCGTCGAGTTCGGACTCTATCTGTTCCAATTCGCGCTGCTCCCTGTAGCTCAGTTTGCGCTTGTCGTCGGTGCGATTGCGCTGCGGCTGCGCTGCCGGCTTCTCCGCTGCCGCGGCGGCTTTTCGCTGCCCGGCCTGCTCCTCTCTGACGTATTCTCGATATTCGCTGTAACGACCGACGAAGTCCTTTATGCGGCCGTCGCCCGTAAATACGAACAGGTGGTCGGTAGTCTTGTCGAGGAAGTAACGATCGTGCGAGACGATCAGCAGCGAACCTTCGAATTGTTGCAGATACTCCTCCAAAACGTTGAGTGTCATGATGTCGAGGTCGTTGGTCGGCTCGTCGAGAATCAGCATGTTGGGATTGCGCATGAGTATCGTCAACAGATACAGCCGTCGTTGCTCGCCGCCGCTTAGTATGTCGACGCGTTTGTTGAATGTCTCGGGCGGGAACAGAAATTTGGTGAGGTACGACGTGGCCGAAATAGCATGTCCGTCGGCTGCGCGCACCTGCTCGGCTATATCCTTTACGGTGTCGAGCACGGTTTGTCCCGGTCGGAAAGCGATGCCCTGTTGACGGTAATAGCCTATGCGCAGCGTCTCGCCGCGTTCGACCACGCCCGAATCGGGCGTTATGCGGCCGGTCATGATGTCGAGAAAAGTAGTCTTCCCCGCTCCGTTGCCTCCGACGATGCCTACCTTCTCGCCGCGGGTGAACTTGTAGGAGAAGTGGTCGAGCATGCGCCGCTCGCCGTAGCTGAACGTTAGGTCGGTGCAGTCGATTATCTTGCGTCCGAGACGCGACGAGGCCACGTCGATCTCCACATTGTCGGTGCGCAGCGATACCGAGGCCTTGTCTTTGAGTTCGTAAAATGCGTTGATGCGATAGCGCGCCTTGCCTGTGCGCGCCTGAGGCGTGCTGCGTATCCACTCCAGTTCGCGGCGCAGCAGATTGCGCGATTTGTCGATGTCGGCCTGCATGTTGGCGTAACGCTCCTCGCGTTTGGCTAAATATTCGGCATAGTTGCCTTTGTAGATGAACAGCTCGCCGCGGTCGATCTCGAATATTGTGTTGCAGACGCGATCGAGGAAGTAGCGGTCATGCGTGACCATAAGCAGCGTGCAGCGCGAGCGTTGCAGGTAGGCTTCCAAGTATTCGATGATGTCGATGTCGAGGTGGTTGGTCGGCTCGTCGAGCACTAAAAAATCGGCCTGCTGCAACATCATACAGGCTATGGCCACACGCTTGGCCTCTCCGCCCGACAGCTCGCGCATGCGGCGATCCGTGCGGTCGATCTTCAACGACGACAGCACCTGATGTATGTTGTGCTCGATGCTCCAACCGTCGCAAGCCTCCATGGCTGCCGCAGCTTCGTCGATGCGCCGCCGGTCGCCCGAGGCGATGGCCTGCTCATATTCGCGCACCGCGGCCGAACGGTTGTCCATGCGCGCATACACTTCGTCGAATATGCGCCGGTCGGGTTCGAAACGTGTGTTTTGGTCGAGGAACGCGACGCGAATGTCTTTCATGAATTTCACCTCGCCTCCGCGATCCGGCGACTCGATGCCGGCCAGAATCTTCAACAGCGTGCTTTTCCCTGTGCCGTTGGGGGCTATCAGGGCTATTTTGTCGCCCTCGTTGATGTTGAATCCTATGCCGGAGAAGAGCGTGCGGTCGCCGTATGATTTGCCGATGTTCTCGACTTGCAGGTAGCTTGCCATAATCTATATCGTCATATGATACATCGTGTGTCCGAGCAGCTGCCGCGTGCCCGAGCGGCGGAAGCCTATGCGCCGGTAGAGGCGTTCGGCCGAGGGGTTGCAGCTGTCGACAAGCAGTGCGACGACGCCGGCGCCCTCTTGTCGCGCTTTGGCCGTCATGTCGCGCAGCAGACGCTCTCCGACACCGCACTCGCGATACAGCGGAGCGACGCCTATGGAGTCGAGGTAGAACTCCCCCGGCTGAGTCTCGTCCCCGATAGGAGAGGGCAGTGCTCCGAACCGCTCTTCCAAGGCCTCCAATACAGGGCGCCGCAGCTCGTCGAGACGGCTGCCGTCGTATCCGCAAATGGCGCCGGCGGCAATGCCGTCGACAGTGCAGATCATGGCGTTGCGATAGCTGTATTGCGTATGCGGCTGCGATGCGATCGTCCGGAAGAAGTCGCGAATATGCTCCCGCGGTGCGCCGCAGCACAGACGCTGGCACATCTCGTCGCCGAAAGCCGCCATGACGGCATCGGCGATCAATGCGCTGTCGGCGATGCCGGCCGGCCGGGTGGCTATGTCGGGCTGTCCGATACGCCTGTCGAAGGCTGTGCGCTCGGCGCCGCGATACGACACCTTGCCGCAGACAGCGAATCCCAACCCTTCGATAATAGCCGACATGCGCAGGTTGTCGGCATGGGTGTCTACTCTGATTATGTCGATGCCGCGACGTCGTCCCGCCTGCATGGCGCAGCGGAAAAACATCGCAGCGAAACCCTGCCGTCTGCAATCTGGGGCGACACACAGACGGTGTATGACGACATATCGGCCGTGGTGGTGCCATGCTCCGTCTTTAAGCAGGTCGTATGCAGGCTCTCCGGTGGTTATGACCGCTCCGTATGCCGCTATGCCGCCGTCGTCGCCGACGATGACATAGCCGCTGCCCGAGCCGATGTCGCCGTCGATGACCCCGGCCGACGGATAGCCGTCCTGCCATTGATCGATGCCCGACTCGCATAACGACAATTGAGCACTGCGAACAATGCTCAATATCGTATTGCGGTCGGCGGCGGTAGCTTGTCTAAACTTCATTTCTTGCGTGATATGACCTTTATCTTGCGTCGTATGATGAACGAATTGAATATTATGACTGCCGCCGTGATGACGACTCCGGCCGTTACGGTATATGCAAAACTTCCGCCGGCGGCATCGGTGAATGCCGTCGCGATTTTAGCCGAGTAGATTCCCCTCACGATGCTGACGACAACGATGCTCGTTATCAGTATGACGATGTTGAGTGAGGCTGTCAGGATGAGATAGGGTGCGGCCACGCGGTGAGGCGTGTATCCCAACAATACGAGATTTTCGAGCTTCTCGGTATTCTTCTGCAACAGCAGATAGATGCTCAGTGTCAGTATGTATATGGCCAATATGCTGATTATGACGCCTATGGCGACGACAATCGACACGATCAGTTTCAACAGGAAGCCTATCTTGCTGTTGTCTGACGAGTTGTTCTCCACATCGTAGTTCTTCTGCTGCAAATAGGCGTTTATCCTCTCATCGGCAGGGTTGCTTACTTCGACTATGAGTCGCGAGGTGATGTCGCCCTTGCCGGGTGCGTAGCGGTCGTTAGCCCAATCCATAAAGCTCATCGGCACCAAAATGGTGTTAAGCCGGTTGGAGAAGCCAGCGACGCGGCCTTTGAAGAGATCGTTGTGGTAGTTGCCGTAGAGTGTGATGTCGAACGAGATGCTCTCCAATACCCCCTCCGACAGCTGCGGCAGCCCCTGTGCCTGCGCAAAGCCGAAGTTGTAAAGATTGAGGTAGTTGCGCGGGACGATTATGGGTATGGTCTGCGATTCGGGATCGAAAGCCCACTGGTCGGTGTCGACATCGATGTATTGGTCGGGCACCGATTCGAAAAACATCTCGGTCGATACGCTCTTGCTGCCGGTATTGAGTCGGGCGTAGACCCCGTATTGCGACGATTTGAACTCTCCGACGCTTTCGGCGAAGGGCTGCGCCGCCATGTCGCCGATCTCCTCGGCCGAGAATCGGGCGGTGTTGTTGCCCATAAGCGAGCCGAGCTGTTTGACCGGCTTGGAGACGATTATGTAGTCGTTGCCGATCAATCCGTCCTTGCCCGACAGCGTGGGTTCTATGTCGAGATACACCTGTATGCCGCAGAGAATAATCACCATGCCGACGAGGTTGGCTGCAAAGAATCCCGCCAGCTGCCCGATGCTGATATGTCTGCGAAGAAGTTTCCAGATCAGTCTCATAAGCGCATGATTTTATCGTATTCGATATCGAGGTGGCGGCCGATTGAGGTCGATATGACCGCGGCGCCGAGACGGCGGGCTTCGTCGAGTATTATGTCGCGCATAATATCGCCGTTGCGGTCGTCCAAGTGCGATATGGGTTCGTCGAGCAGCAGAAAATCGAACGGCTGGCACAATGCCCTTATCAGTGCCACGCGCTGTTGCTGACCGTATGACATCTTGGCAACGGGCACGTCGCGTTTGTCGGCTATGCCCAACTCCTCGAACCAGCGCACTATGGTCTGGCGGCTCTGGGTGCGGGTTATCTGATTCTTGATGCGGACATTCTCCATGGCCGTAAGCTCGGGGAACAGACGCATCTCCTGAAACAGTATGCTCAGGTGGTTGCGGCGTATGCGGCTCCAACGCTCGGTGTCGAAGCGTGAAATGTCGTCGCCGTCGAACAGAATAGCGCCTCGATAGTCGCCGCGCTGGCCGTAGAGATAGCTGCACAGCGACGATTTGCCCTGCCCCGAGTCGGCCTCGACAAGATATGTCTTGCCTCTTTCGAAGACGACGCTGCCGTGCCAAATATCGGAGCGGAGATCCTCGCGATGGGCGAAGATCTCCGGTACGACATTATTGAGTGTGATCGCTTTCACTGTATAGCGCTTTATTGCAACAATGTGCCGAGCGGGATGTTCTGCATCACCACGGGCAGTATCGTGTCGACGATCTGTTTGAGTGCATTGTCGTTTTGGTCGAGCAATACGATGTCGAGAACGCCGTTTGCCGTATCTGTGTCACGAACGTATGCGTAATCGAGCATATTGATCAGATTGCGTACGATGTCGCCCACCTGACGATCGTTGTAGATCTCGCGCCACATCATTGTGTTTATATACTGATCGGCGAACAACTTGCGCAGGTTGACCACGACGAAGGCCTTCGCACCCTCGATGTCCTTTACCCAAGCGGCATCGGCTGCCGAGCGAGGAGCGGGAGCGGGCACGCCATCGGTCGAGACATAGAGCATCGAACCCAGCTGGCCGAAGTATGCCGTTGTCGGATCGTCGAGCCGTGTGCGATACTGGTTGTCGCCGGTCTGCGTTATGCCGTCGCCCAATATGCCTTTGTAGATATTGAACAACGACATGACAGAGTCGTCTTTTACGGTCGCCATGATCGAGGCCTTGACATCGGTCTCATCGGTGACATTGCTGCCGATGCTGTTGACTGCCATAGTCATATCGCCGTCGAAGCTGTAACATATCTGTTTCGTGAGATCCATTGTTTGCTGCCAATCCTCTTCCGACTCGTTTTCTTTCATCTGGTCTATCTGCTCCTGCAAGGCCGGTATTCCCATTATGGTGTCGAAGATCTGCTTGCCGTCTATGTAGCCGTTCAATACTGCATAGGTGTCTATGGGCAGGTATTTGAGATATTCGTTGGTCGTGCTGTGCGAGCATATCGATTCGGTCATCTCTTTCGACTCGTCGCTCAGACCGAGCAGGTTGCAATTAAGTAATATGTGACCCGGGTTGAACGTTAGTCCGAGGATCATGCCTTCGAACGATGCGCCAGCGTACTGATCGCAGACAGCAGAGAGGTCGGGTTCATCATTTAACTGCGTCTTGGCCAATTCCAACACTTTATTGACATCGATATATGTCGCCATATCGTAATCCTTGAAGTCGGGCAGCTCCGTCTGGCGGGGAGTATATGCCGCTTTCAGAGTGTTGACAGCCAGTTGACGTGAATTCTTGTTCCGGGATACTGATGCCAATACGAACGTCGATTCGTTGTAACCGATGCAGAATACATCGTTGTTCATCGATACTATGGTGCATCCGTCGGTGGTCTCGACGCCGATCTCCATGCCGTTCTCCTTCATTATATCGACGATTCTGTCCACCTTGCCCTTGTCCAAAACTTTGGCCACGATGACCGCCTCTGTGTCGTTGTCGATGTCAGTTGTCGTTATGGCCATGTACATCGGCTCCGAAGTGGCGATACCTGTGTTGTCGAAGTCGAGAATGATCTCCTCTGCGAATTTGCTGTAATTTTTGTCGACCATGTTCGCAACTTGCTTGGCTGCTGCCGGACGGATCGGTTTGATCTGATCGAGCAGACCGCTTTTCTGCACCATTTGATAGCCGTCGACATACATTATGGCCGTGGCATTCTCCGGAATAGCGTTGAGGTAGTTGCCCTCTTCCGTCTTCTCTTTCGAACAGGCCATGAACATCGTTACAGCCGTTGCGACTATCGAGAGCCGCATGAAGAATCTTTTCATAGTCATGTTTTTTTATTGTTTGTCTGTATTCACTACTTCGTTGATAGCCTCCAATGCAAGCGGCTCCATGACAGTGCGGTAGCACTCGACGTTGGGGTGGCATGTGTCGTGGCTCCACTTCTCGGGTATGCCTCCTTCGGCATCGGCCAAAAGAGGATAGTAGTCGAGATAGTATATGCCGTGGCTGAGGGCATAGTCGCGGATCGCGCGGTTTAGCTCCACCACTTTCTGTGCCGGAGCTATTTCCGGCCGCCACGAAAATCGGCTTACCGGCGGCACGGAGCACAGGATGACCTTTATGCCGTTGGCGCGAGCCAGTTCGCACATCGATATGATGTTGCCGAGCGTATTTTCGGGCTTTATGAAACCGTTGTTTTGGGCTATGTCGTTGGTGCCGGCCATGATGAGCACCACCTCGGGGTGCAGGTTCAAAACATCCTGCCGGAAGCGGACGAGCATTTCGCTCGTGGTCTGGCCGCTGATGCCGCGGCCGAGGAAATCGTTGGCCGCGAAGAATTCGGGATCGTATTTCGCCCAGTGATCGGTTATCGAATCGCCCATGAATACGGCGCGGACATTTGCCGGGATGTTAAGATTGGCTTGCTCGTAGCGCCCGAATTTTGCCCAGTCATCGGCCGGCTGGGCGGCGAGCGGCATAACCAGCAATGTCAGTACGACAATTGCAAGAGATCGTTTAAGTGTCATTTGCGCTGCACAATTTTATGCAACAAAGGTATGACATATTTTACGGATATGCAATTTTTCGTTTGCTTTTTTAAATGGGTAATAATACTTATTGCCCAACTGCGAAAAATATTGTATATTTGCGTGTTTTATTGGAAAAGTAAATCTAAACCGAAATATGAAGAGCATAAAACCTACCGAGTACAGGCTGAAGTGCGTGGCCACAGGCCGCGAGTTCGCCGATGAAGGGTGGACACTCGACGATCCCCGGTGCGATGTGCCGTCGCTGGTGCGTACCGATTACGCCGTGAAACAGATCGAAGTCCGTTCCGACGACTACGGATTCTACAAGTTCTGCGACTGGCTGCCTGTCAAGCGCATGTTGGAGGGTTCGTCGGCGCCGGTGACATACAAGAGCGAGACGCTTGCTGCGCGCTTAGGGCTGAACAACCTCTACATAGCGCTTAGCGGCTACTGTCCGTCGAAGGGTGCGATGATGACCACCTGTTCGTTCAAGGAAACCGAGGCATACAGCGTATGCGCGCGCATCGACGAGCGTAGCGCCGACAAGGTGCTTGTGGTGGCTTCGGCCGGCAACACGGCGCGAGCCTTCGCCAAGGTATGTTCCGACAACAACATTCCGCTGCTGTTGTCCGTACCGTCGGACAACCTGTCGGCATTGTGGTTCGAGAAACCTCTCAATCCGTGCGTCAAACTCATCGCCTGCGAGAAGGGCGGTGACTATTTCGATGCGATCAACCTTAGCAACATCGCACTGAAATCGCCTAAGTTCTATGCAGAGGGCGGCGCCAAGAACGTAGCTCGCCGCGACGGCATGGCTACCGTGGTGCTCTCTGCCGCGACGACCATAGGCCGCATCCCCGACTACTATTTTCAGGCCGTGGGCAGCGGAACAGGTGCAATAGCCGCATGGGAGGCCAATATGCGACTGATAGAGGACGGCCGTTTCGGCAGCAACCTGATGAAGCTGATCGTCTCGCAGAATGCTCCGTTCGTGCCGATGTACGATGCGTGGCGTGTCGACTCGCGCGAGATGCTGCCGTACAGTGCGGCCAAGGCGCGGCGCGATGCCGAGTTGATCGATGCCAAAGTGCTGTCGAACCGCAAGCCTCCCTATTCGTTGGCCGGAGGCCTGTACGATGCCTTGAAAGCAACAGGCGGCGATGTAATGGTGGCCACCAACGCTCAGGCGCGCCGCGCCAAGCAGCTGTTCTTGGAGACCGAGGGTGTGGATATCTATTCTGCTCCTGCCGTGGCGTTGGCTACGCTCATTAAAATGGTCGACGAGGGTCGCATCGATCGCGATGCCTGCATCCTGCTCAATGTCACGGGCGCGGGCGAGAGTGCGATGAAGACCGACAAGGAGATATGGCATCTCAAACCCGATCATGTGTTCCCTCTGACGCCCGATGCCGACGACGTTATCGCCAAGGCGGAGGCTTTATTCCGATAAGTCGAGATAAGTTATGCTTTATCCTATAAAATTCAAACCGCGGGTCAAAGAGCGCATCTGGGGCGGGCATGTCATTGCCGCCAAAAAGGGAAAGTCGGCCGGACGGCTGTCCTCCGACAGGCTTTATGGCGAGAGCTGGGACATATCGTCGGTGGCGGGCGATGTGTCGGTGGTGTCGAACGGCTTCTTGAAAGGCAACAACCTCGAAGAGATCGTCGAGGTGTATATGGGCGATTTAGTGGGCGAGAAGGTTTTCGATCGATTTGGGGTCGAGTTCCCGCTGCTGGTAAAATATCTCGATTGCAACGACGTGTTGTCGGTGCAGGTGCATCCCGACGATGCGCTGGCCGCCGAGCGTCACAATGCCTATGGCAAGACCGAAATGTGGTATGTGGTCGACTGCAAGCCCGGTGCGGCGCTTTATATAGGCTTCAAGAATCGCAATATCACGCGTGAGGAGTATATCGAGGCTGTCGCCAAATCGACGCTGCCCGAGTTGCTGAACCGTGTCGAGGTCAAACCGGGCGACGTGTTTTTCATCCCGGCGGGCGTGGTGCATGCCCTCGGCGCCGGCATCGAAGTGGTGGAGATACAGCAGACCTCCGACATAACATACCGCATATACGACTGGGATCGTGTCGATGCCGCGGGCAAGTCGCGCGAACTGCATACGGCTCTTGCCGTCGATGCGATAGATTTCTCGATCGATGCCGCCGGGCTGCACAAAACCTATGTGGCGGCTCCGGATGCCGCATCACAGGTGGTTGCATGCGACTACTTCACCACTTCGGTGGTCGATGTGGCGACACGGTTGGAGATCGACCGTGCGGCGCTCGATTCGTTTGCCATATACATTTGTATAAACGGCGAGGTTGAGGTGGCTGCCGCGGGCGGCAGCGAACATCTGACCGCCGGTGAAGTCGTCTTGATCCCTGCCGAGGCAGATTCGGTCGTCATCACGGGCTGCGGCCGACTGCTTGAAACATATGTCAGATAGAGTGCATCGCGATGTGTCTGTCTATTGCGCCGGGACTTTTGTCCCGGCGTTTTTTGTCGTGCGGGTATCGTTTTTGCATGAAGTGCACATTGCAATTATGTATGACGATTAAAATTGATATTATGTTTATTCTTTGGTATTTGCTGATCGGCTTGGTCTCGGGCTGGATTGCCAATGTCATAGTGCGCGGCGGCGGCTCGGGACTTATTTTGAATCTTATCGTAGGTATTGTCGGAGGCTTCCTCGGCGGCTGGATATTTTCGTGGTTCGGCATCGTGACTATCGGCACGTTCGGCAATGTATTGTGCTCGATTGCCGGTGCGGTCGTGTTGTTGTGGGTTGCGGCGTTGATACGTCCCGACAAAAGATGACGGCCGCGGCCGTCATTTGTTCGCAAGTCAATATACCGCAATTCCGAGATTGTGGTATATTTTTGTTTTATTCGGGTAGGTGCGATATGGAAATGATTCATTATCTTTGTGAACAAATAAATCGCTTGAAATATGTTGCGAAAGATAAGAATCTTTGCCGCCGTCGTCTGTTTCGCGGCTATTACGCTGTTGTTTCTCGATTTTACGGGTACGGTACATGCGTGGTTCGGCTGGCTTGCCAAGGTGCAGCTGCTGCCGGCGATCTTGGCCGGCAATGCGGTAGTCGTAGCCGTGCTCGTGGTTGTGACGCTGCTGTTCGGCCGGGTTTACTGCTCGGTGATCTGCCCCTTAGGAGTAATGCAGGACTGCGTCGCATGGGTGGGCAAGCGCGCGAAAAAGAATCGCTACGGCTATTCGCCCGAGCGCAAATGGCTGCGCTGCGGGGTGTTCGTGCTGTTCATCGCGGCTATTGTCGCCGGCATCGGATCGTTCGTGGCTTTGATTGCGCCGTACAGCGCCTACGGCCGCATGGCGCAGAGTCTTCTGGCGCCGTTGTGGGCAATGGGCAATAATGTGCTGGCCTACATTGCCGAGCGTGCCGACAGCTATGCCTTTTATTCGGTCGACGTGTGGATAAAGAGCGTGTCGACACTGGCCGTGGCGGCCGTAAGTTTCGTCGTCATCGCCCTGCTGGCTTGGTTCAACGGCCGTACATGGTGCAATACGGTATGTCCTGTGGGAACGCTGCTCGGATTCCTGTCGCGGTTCTCTCTGCTGCGCCCGACGATCGACACCGGCAAGTGCAACGGCTGCGGAGTGTGCGCCCGCAATTGCAAGGCCGCCTGCATCGACAGCAAAAACCACAGTATCGATTATTCGCGATGCGTGACCTGCATGGATTGCATCGACAAATGCCGCAAGGGGGCTATATCTTACCGGCTGCGCAGAAGATCGTCGCCTGAGAGCAGGCCGCAGCCTGCTGCCGAACCGAGCAATGCGGCACGCAGAAATTTCCTGACGGGAGTCGGCATGCTGGCGGCAACCGCCGCCATACGTGCGCAGGACAAGGTCGTCGACGGAGGTTTGGCCGCTATTGCCGATAAGAAGATCCCCGAACGCATGACCCCGATCGTCCCGCCCGGTGCGCGCAGCCTGCACAATATGGCCTCGCATTGCACCGGCTGTCAGTTGTGCGTGTCGGTGTGCCCCAACGGAGTGCTGCGACCCTCGGGCGGATTGATGACGCTCATGCAGCCCGAGTCCTCCTATGAACGCGGATATTGCCGGCCTGAGTGTACCAAGTGTTCGGAGGTGTGCCCCACAGGCGCCATACGCCCGATAACGCGGGCGGAGAAGTCGTCGATACAGATCGGCCATGCCGTGTGGATCAAGGGCAACTGCCTGCCTGTGACCGACGGCGTCTATTGCGGCAATTGTGCCCGCCACTGCCCGGCAGGCGCCATTACGATGATACGGCTCGATCCCGACGACAGCGAGGCGCCGAAAATCCCGTCGGTCAACGTCGAGCGCTGCATAGGCTGCGGAGCCTGCGAGAATCTGTGTCCGGCACGTCCGTTCAGTGCGATTTATGTCGAGGGACACGAGCAACATCGAACCATATAATCCGAAACGTATGAAAAACGACAATAAAAAAGGAATAGACCGTCGTGAATTTCTGAAACGGTTGGGCATGGGCGCCGCTGTCGTGTCGGCAGCCTCGGTGGCGGGCTGCGGCGGCAAAGGCGGCGTGCAGCGATCGTTTGTCGCCTCGGGCGATATACCGACCGATAAAATGACATACCGCACCAATGCGAAGACCGGCGACAGGGTGTCGTTGCTGGGTTACGGCTGCATGCGCTGGCCGACGGTCGGCGGCGGCAGTGAAGGAGATGTCGATCAGGAGCAGGTCAATCGCCTCGTCGATTTCGCCATAGCCCATGGCGTCAACTATTTCGATACATCGCCGGCCTATTGCCGCGGGCAGTCGGAACGGGCTACGGGCATAGCTTTGAGCCGTTATCCGCGCGAGTCGTATTACATAGCGACGAAACTGTCCAACTTCGCGCCTTCGACATGGAGCCGCGAGGCCTCGCTGGCGATGTATCGCAATTCGTTCAAGGAGTTGCAGACCGACTACATCGACTACATGCTTTTGCACGCCATAGGCATGGGCAGCGGTATGCCGGAGTTCGAGTCGCGATATATCGATAACGGTATGTTGGATTTTCTGCTCTTGGAGCGCGAGGCGGGGCGCATACGCAATCTCGGATTCTCGTATCATGGCGACATAGCCGTGTTCGACAGGCTGCTGGCCGAGCACGATAAATACAAGTGGGACTTCGTGCAGATACAACTCAATTACGTCGACTGGCGGCATGCCAAGGAGGTCAACGCACGCAACACCGACGCCGAGTATCTCTACGGCGAGTTGGAGCGGCGCAATATCCCGGCCGTAATCATGGAGCCGCTGTTGGGCGGCCGTCTGTCGAATGTACACGACCACATTGCCGCCAAGCTGCGCGAGCGTCGTAACGACATGAGCGTGGCATCGTGGGCTTTCCGTTTCGCCGGATCGTTTCCCGGCGTGCTGACCGTGTTGAGCGGCATGACCTACATGGAGCATTTGCAGGACAACCTGCGGACTTTCGCGCCGCTCGATCCTTTGACCGACGACGATCGGGCGTTTTTGGAGGATATGGCGCAGGCCATGCTGCGATACCCGACCATACCTTGCAACGATTGCAAGTATTGCATGCCGTGCCCGTTCGGACTCGATATACCGGGCATATTGCTCCATTTCAACAAGTGCATCAACGAGGGGCGCATGCCTTCGTCGTCGCGCGATGAGAATTATCGTGAGGCGCGGCGGGCTTTCCTGATCGGCTACGACCGTTCTGTTCCTCGATTGCGGCAGGCCGACCACTGCATAGGATGCCGGCAGTGCGTGCATCACTGTCCGCAAAGTATCGATATCCCGGCACAGATGCGACGCATCGATCGTTTTGTCGAGGATCTGAAACAGGGACGTGAATTTTAAAACGAATTGAAGATATGACAAACATTAATTTGCTTTTTCTCGGCGGCATAGGCTTTCAGGAGGTGCTGCTTATCGTAGTGGTTATTCTGCTGCTGTTCGGCGGCAGGAAGATCCCCGAGTTGATGAAGGGTTTGGGACGCGGCGTCAGATCGTTCAAAGAGGGTATGAACGGTATCGACGACGAGCCGAAAGCGGACGACAAGAGCGATAAGGAGGAGAATAAGAAGTAGGGTAGCATGCCGTCCGGGACAAGACAACAATCTTTTCGGGAACATCTTGGCGAGTTGCGTCGGACGATTGTGAAGATCGTCGTGGCGACCCTGTTGTTCTCCGTTGCGGCATTTGTCCTCAAAGACGGACTGTTCAGGGTGATACTCGCCCCGAGAGAGTCTGATTTCGTAACCTATCGGCTGCTGTACGCACTGAGCGGCCTCGTGACCGAAATAAACTCTCCCGATTTCTCCGTGCAGCTTATCAATACCGGACTTGCCGAACAGTTCATAATCCACATGAAGGCCGCCCTGTGCGTCGGGTTCATCTGTGCTTCGCCCTACGCGCTGTATCAGGTGTTCAGGTTCGTATCGCCGGCGTTGTATGCCGACGAGCGGCGTTATGCCGTGCGCGTTGCCGGCTGCGGATATGTTATGTTCATGCTTGGCGTGTTAGTGAGTTATTTTTTGATTTTCCCGTTGACGTTCCGGTTTTTGGGCACCTATCAGGTGAGCGCCGATGTCGAGAACATGATAACGCTGCGATCCTACATCTCCACGATGATGGTCATGTCGCTTGCAATGGGACTTGTGTTCGAGATACCCGTTCTGTCGTGGTTCTTCGCCAAATTGGGCTTCATCTCGGCCGATTTCATGCGGCGCTGCCGGAAACACGCCTTGGTGGCGATACTCGTCGTTGCGGCCGTCATCACACCTACGTCCGACATATTCACCCTTTCGATCGTCGCGCTGCCCATGTGGCTGCTCTACGAGGCGAGCATTTACATTATAAAAAAATAGGCGATACGCATTGCTGCATATCGCTTCCCGGGCGGCGGCCGATGCCCGCGCTATTTTATTATCAGATCGTCGAGCCGCACTTTGGGCACATAGTGTCTGCCGTCGCGCCGGTAGTAGGCATGACTCTCCGCAGCCCCTATCTCCGCAAGCTCTATCGCCTCGCTGCCGCGACCTATGGCGACGATCATCAAAGGCTCGTATTCGAGGTTGAAAATCTGCTTGATGCGCTCTTTGTCGAAGGCGCATATGCAGATGCCGTTAAGCCCGATAGCTACGGCTTGCAGCAGCATGCTCTGCGCCGATATGCCCATATCGATGTCGACGTAGCGATCCTCGCCTACGGTGGAGCAGATGATGATGAAGGCGTTAGGCTCGCTGCCCGGCAGCGGCAGATGCAGTTGCGGCAGTGCTCCTCCTAAACGTATGTTTTCCAATACGCTGTGCGCTTCGTCGGCCATTACGGGGCGGAATCTGAGCACTTGCTGATTGCGTGCCGACGGGATCTTCGTATTTACGGCTATTATGGTGCGCAGTTGATCCTCGCGCACCTTGAAACTCGCGTCGTAGCCGCGATGACTGCGGTTTCTGACGAGCATGTGCTGCAATGCGGCGGAGTGGTTTGATGCGCTGCGCGTCGCCTTTGGTTGCGACATATAATCCTCCATTTTGCGTTCCAAATAGTTATCGGCCATATCTGAGCGTTTTTGTTATTCAAATATAAACCGGCCGGCGGCCGGTCGAAACAGGTTTAAGCGTATGTGCTTCATCCTCCGGCCTTTTTGCAGCGATAGCCTGCACGTGCGAGCAGATCGACTATGCGGTCGCGGTGGTCGCCCTGAATGATTATCTCGCCGTTCTTTGCCGTGCCGCCCACGCCGCACTTCGTCTTCAACTCTTTGCCAAGCTCCGCCAAGGCCTGCTGCGAACCCTCGAACCCCCTCACGACGGTCGCCACACGCCCGCCTTTGAGTCTGTCGAGCCATACCCGCAGATTCTGTTCGGCCGGAGCGGGTGTCTCCGCCTCCGGCTCGTTCGCCGTATCGTATTTATAATCGGGATCGGTCGAAAACACTACTCCCAATCGCTCTTTCCAGTCGTTTGACATCTCTTTCGCTCTTTGTGTAATTATCTCCAATTTCCGGCCGATTGTGGCCGGAATAGGGTGCAGGTGTCGAAACCTTGCGCAAATTTAGAAAATATTTTTTAACTTTACACGATGAAACGATCGACCTCTTCCAAAATGCGCGGCGATCACTATCATGTCGCCGCCAATACTCTGCCGCAGGTGCTGCCGCCGCCCGACGACCGCCGGTTGGTGCGTGTGTTCGTCGAGGGTTATGAGGATGTGGCCTTCTGGCGCGGCATATTCGACCATTTTCGCAACCCCTATCTGCGATTCGAGATCTCGGTGCCCAACCGCGAAGATCTGCCCAAGGGCAAAAAGGTGCTGCTGTCGATGATCGACAACGGCGACGACGATCTGCTGCTGTGCGTTGATTCCGATTTCGACTACCTGTTCAATGCCTCCACCGAGCAGTCGGAGCGTCTGCTGTCGGCGCACAACATGTTTCATACCTATACGTATGCTACGGAGAACTACCTCTGTTATGCTCCGTCGCTGCACAATGTCTGCGTCAAGGCCACGAAAAACGACACGCGCATATTCGATTTCGTCCGATTCTTCGACGACTACTCGCGTGCGATCTATCCGCTGTTTCTGTGGTATGTCTACTCTGCAAAGCTGTCGAACGAAAGCGTATTCCAACTGACGGAGTTCCGCGCCTCGGTGCGTTTGGGCTATGTCGACATACGCAATAACGGCGAGAATACATTGGAGTGGCTGCGCCGCAATGTCGATCGCCGCCGCCGTCATTTGGAGGAGCGCAATCCCGATATGGTTGAGGCCGTCGAGCAATTCGGCCGGGAGCTGCGGCAGCGCGGTGTCGAGCCTGAGACGACCTATCTGTTCATGCACGGCCACACGCTTATGGACAACGTGACGCTCGTCGTACTCAGCGCCGTATGCGAGCAGCTGCGCCGCTTGTCGCTGGCCAAGATACAGTCGTCACAGAAGCAGGGGGTCGCCCTGCGCAACGAACTGAGCAACTACACCAACACCCTGCGTTCGATACGCGATGTGCTGCTCGACAATGAAAATTATACGCAGTGTCCTCTCTACAAGCGTCTTCGCGACGATATACAAGATTACCTCACCTCTATGATCGCGCGCATAAAGGAGCAGCAGCCGTCGCCGGTCATACTGCGGTGCAATTTCGAACCCTGACCTGCATTTCATTAGGCCTTGTACATCTTCGGTGCGGCAAACCGGCAATGATACGCCGCTGTGCGCCTTTTCTGACGCCAGCAGCGGCATATGCCGAAAATAGTGTAATTCGTAACTTATGTAATGCAATTTATACCTATATTATTATATGACGCACCTGTATATTGCTCGAATACCGGTAAATCGGCGAATTATAAAATATTATGTGCCGCAGGACAAATCTTGCATATTATGCTGCCGGACACCCGCTATATCGCATACGCTGCGCAAGTTTATGGCGCTTTGACCCGATTGCTTTCAAACTTTATGATAAATTGAAAGTTTAATTATGAATCATAAGTTATTAAAACTTTCCGCTAAAAAACTGTAAATAACTAAAAAAAATTAATAAAATAATTTGGTAAATAGATTTACTTCCCTTATCTTTGTAAGTGAACTTTTATATTAAATTTTTGTTAAAACTAATGCTTATGGTTAAAAAAGTTGTACTATCTGTGTTTGCCGCTCTGGCTTTGGGATGCTCTTGGGCATCGGCACAGAGTCAGCGGATTACCGGTACAGTCACCGACGAGTCGGGGCAGCCGGTGATCGGAGCAGCGGTTACGGTGGAGGGATCGTCACGCGGTACCACTACCAATGTTGACGGCTCTTATGAGATCGTCGCGCCGTCTGATGCAACTCTGAA
>CAZEXJ010000213.1:0-1628 GCA_964516585.1 uncultured Alistipes sp. | reverse complement strand
TGCTCCGATACGCAGTCCGCCGGAAACATCGGCACGCCGTAGAACTTCACGCCGTCAATCTCAACGCCCGAATTGCAGAGGTAATGCACATTGCTGTCCAAACCGTCGATATTGGCGTGATAAAGGCACCCGTCGTGGTTGCCGCAGATGAAAATCTTGTGGCGGTGCGGCAGGTTGCAAAACCAGTTGAGAAAGTCGACAGCCTCCGCCTCGCTGCCAGTCATCGTGAAGTCGCCCGAATGCACGATGACATCCGCCGCAGGCAAATCGTCGAGCCGACGGTGTGTGCCGTGCGTGTCGGAGATATGGAGGATCGTTTGAATCATTATTTTACAACGATCTCTACCCCATCGACGGTCTGCGAGGTCGTTGCGATGCGTGAGCGCAATTCGCCGCCGATGTCAAGCGTGGCAAAGTCGGAATCCTTTTCACGGTGTATCGGAATGATCGCCGTGCGCGGATTGACCGTGCGGCAAACCTCGGCAAGCGTATCGGTCGTGGCATGTCCCGACGTATGCAGGTATTCGAAATTCGGGAACATATCGACAAAGGCTTTCGTCTTTGATTTGAACGCCGCATGCGTCGGCAAGATATATCCGCGAAACATCGAGTAGACCAGCACCGTCTCGTCGGGATTGAGTTGCGGCAGCAGCGAGCCGACCCAACGTCTGTATTTGTCGCCTGTGCGCACAAGCATCGTGAAGCCGTCTTTCAGCATCCAGTCCTGCAACTTTGCATTGACTCCATGCTTCACGCTGAAAACTTTGCAGTTGAGTTTGTATAAACTGCTCTTTTTGCCGGCTGTTTCTGTAAAGAGTTCGAGCAATTTTTTCTGATATTCGTCGCAGACAAATGGTCGGTTGCACATCTGTCTGTTGACTGCATAGAATGTCGCCAAACGGTCCATATCGGTAGACGAACATAGCACGAATACGTTTTTATAGTGCCGCATCAACTCCGCCGCCTTGTTTTTCAACTCGTTTTCGTGCACGATATTCTTCTCCTCACGGTTGAGCATCGTGCCTTCGCATATCAGCACATCGACCCCTTGCGGCGCGATATACTTTCGCAGCGTCGGCAGCAGGCCTTTGCTCAAATATCCATGCCCGCGAAAATCGCCCGTATGCAGTACGCGCTTGCCGTCGGCCTCAACGAGAAACATATAGGCATCGGCGGCCGAATGGCTTACGAAATAGGGCGTAATGCGAATATCCTCGCCGACCTGCACGGGTGTGCCTTTTGTGTAGGTTCGGAAGTTTTCCAGTCGGGCGGCATCGGCTTCGCGTTGCTCTTGCTCCCCGGGAATATGCGACAATTTCTCCAATTTTATCGCCATTACCCGTTTGGCAAGCGGCCCGAGATACTGCGGCACCGACTCGGGGACAAGACGGAAGAGGCCTACGTGGTCGCCGTGATAGTGGGTGTAGAAGATAGCATCGCAACCCTCGCAGAGTGCCGCAACGGTCGCCGGATTGTCCATCTTGTCCTCGACCGGCTCGTCACCTTGCGGCAAATTGTGTCCGAGGTCAATCAGCACCTTCGACTTCGCCGTGCTAATCTCCGTAATGCACCCGCCAATCTGGTCGATGCCTCTATGAATAACTATCCTCATTTATATCTCACTAATT
>CAZEXJ010000212.1:0-21185 GCA_964516585.1 uncultured Alistipes sp. | reverse complement strand
CGTTAGTAGCGGTGCCGACATGAAATTGGCGCGGATAGGCTGTACTTGACGTACTGCCTATTCGCGCCAATGATTGAGGTGCCGCTAATGACGCCTTTTCACGAAAAATTACTTGGCTGGGGAGTACTGAAATATGTTAGCTCTCCGCTTGTCGCCGTCGTTCTTCGAGCGCGAGGCGAAACCGAGATAGAGTTTGTCGCCGTGAACTTTTATGCCCTCGGCCTCCATGTAGCCCGACTCGGTGATGCCGAACTGCGACAACGCGTTACGATCGGAGGCGGCCGCTACACCGACGCGGCGTTCGACGATGTTGCCGGCGAAGTCGAATACGGTGAAGTAGGCCGCAGAGCCGTCGGCCACGGTGCCTTCGCCCTCGAAATAGTAGATCTTGCCGCTGTCGACATCGAAGCCCTGCCATGCGTAGGACGATATGTCGGTTGTGTGATCGGCACCTGTCTTGGGGATGCCGAAGCGTCCCAGCGGCGTGAGTTTCGTCAAGTCGCGCACATAGGCCTTGGGCGAACCCGTTGCAGCAGGATCGGTGCTCGTGCCGCCGCCATAGTTGCGCGAGGGCAGAGTGACATAACTGCGCGGCAGAGCCAAAGCCTCGCTAAGACGGTACATGACGAACATGCGGAGCGTCGAGCCGGGATAGTTTATCGCCAGCACATCGTTCTCCATGTCGATCGCCGGATGCAACTCGCAGATGCCGCCCAAGTAGAACAGATCGCCGCACTGCTCGGGCACGAGGGTTTTGCCGGGTTGATACTCGGTGCGGGTGACCACGCTGTTCGACCAGTACTCGTTCGACGAGTTGCGCGAGGCGTATGTGCCCGTCCAGATGTATGTCTTGCCGTCGGCAGCCTCCTCGACAGCCATGTTGGTGCCATGACCCGAGTAGCGGAATATCATATGGTCGTCGGCGGCAGCGTTTGAGCGGGCGCGGATGACATAGAGGTCGTGTTTGTCGGCACCGCCCAACTGCATGTAGTATATGGTGCCGTCGGCGGCGATATCGAATCCCTGAATAACGGTGTTGCGCAGCAGATAGACGAACTTCGAGAAGATATTCTCCTCGGTGAACTGCTCTGCGCCCGTGGTTATCTCGCCCATGGGCGTGACACAGACCGCAGTCGTTGCAGTGAAGCCCTCGTATTCGGCCTTAACCACCGCGCTGCCGCTGCCCGCGGCCTCAACCAAACCAGTGTCGTCGACCTCGGCCACAGCGCTGTCCGACGACGAGAATATCACCTGCGACGGATCGACCTCGACAGTCGTGCCGTCGTCCATTTCGGCCACAACCGACAGCTGTTTATCGGCCAAAAGGCTGGCCGGAATCTGCTCGGTCGTCGAGCGCAGCGATATGTCTCCCCGATCGGCGAAAGCAATGGAGACCACCTCGGGTTCTTTGTCAGGTTGCGGAGTCTCCGCAGCATCGCTGCCGCAGGCGACGAGTGCGGCCGTCAGCACAGGAATAGCAAACATCTTCATTTTCTTCATAATATACGGTTTATTGTATTTGTAAACTCTATCGCATGGCCACCGAGAAGGCCTTCGGGCGCTCCATGGTCTGGGTGTATGTACGGCCGAACAGATCGGTCACCTCGATAACCACGGTCGACGTCGGGCTTTGAGCGTGAAACTTCCACATGTGGCAGTTGTAACACGTCTGAAATGGCGCCGTCTTGCCTATATAGGATATTTTGTGCATGGGATCCTTGCCGCGCACCTGCACGCCGGCAAGTTCGCGTCCCTGCTCCGTCACACGTATAGTCCAGCCGGGTTCCCAATCCCAGATGTTGATCAATATGTCGTTGGCCTCGTAGCAATCCTCCACGCCGTCGGCCGTCGTCACCGACGTGAAGTCGGGAGCGGAGGCGGCGATGATGTCGTTTTTGAGCACCTCGTTCATGTCGTAGGCGCGGAAAGCGTAGTCGTCGGGGCGGCATATTCCCTTGTAACGCCACTTCACCCCGCCGCTGTCGAAGGTAAACACTTCGTAGCCGCCGGGCGAGCCGTCGAGACAGATGTTGCAGTCGTAGCCTATGGCGCTGTGGTATGTACCCGTCCACCACCACGTACCGCTCACTGCGGCCACATTCACCTCGCGGATACCCGATGCGAGGCTCTTTATACGCTGATTGACATGCGAGTGACCCGAAATGACATATACATCGTCGAACTCCCTGACACGATTTATTATGTCATAGGCGCCCGACATGGCCGTCGTGTAGTCTATCGCACCGTCGACCTTGCGCCAGCGGTACAGCGTGGCGTGCATAACCAACACCAACGGCGCGCTTTTGTCCCCGACCGACGCCAAATCGCGCTCCAACCACGCCAGCTGTCCGGCATCGACGGCTTCGCGACAGTTCAGTTTGCCGATCTTGCCCTGCTCGCCGCCCGTATTCTGGTAGATGATGTTGTCGAGCACGACGAAGTGGGCGCGGCCTATGTTGAACGAGTAGTATGTAGGCCCTATCTCCCGGCGATATACTTCGGAAGCCAGCCAGTCGTCGGCACAGTAGGGATTGTTGTCGTGGTTGCCCATGGCGTGGAACACAGCCGTGGGATAACCGTTGCGGCCAAGCTCGCTGCGATAGTCGGCTATGGTGTAGTTGCGCTGATACCAGAATTCGTCCCAACTCATATCGCCCATAAACACCGAGTAGGCCGGGCAATCGGCTGCGGCCACGGTCTGTCGCACGTCGGCGAAGAAACCCTTCTCCCAGCGGAACTGCGCCAGATCCTGACTCTGACGATTGGCCACATGGTGGTCGGTGGCGGCGATAAGCATAAAACGCGACTGATCGACTGGCGACAGCGTGAAATCATGCTCCTCGACAGCGCCCACGTGCGGCGAGAGCCGGCGGTAGAACATCGGAATCATATCCGAGGTGCACTCCGCCTCGTAGCCCGACGGGATCGAGATGAATACATGCCCGCATCGCTTGGCCGAGCGGAACGAATAACGGCCGTCGGCATCGGTCGAAACGCACAGATCGCCGTCCGAGACAACCACTCCCGCTATGCCTGTCCCGTCGACCGAGCGCACATAGCCGGTCAGATTGTCGGCTCCGGCGTCCTCCGTGTCGACCACCGTCACACGCACATCGCAGCGCAGCGACGAGTAACGCGCCGAGATCTGAGCCACACCTATGCCGGCAGCTCTCAAACGACCGTGCTCGACACAGACCACGCGCTCGTTCGACGTGTACCAGTGCAGCGACCCGTCGCCGAGAGACATTTGTTTGCCGTCGGCATCGAGCAGCTCGACCGTAAGGGCGATATCATCGCCCGCGCGCATCGTCAGATCGGACTCCACGCCTGCGAATCGCAACGATGCCGCCTCGACGGGTGCGGGTTCGTCGACGGCCGATGAGTTGCCGCATGCCACCATGCACGTCAGCATAATGACCGCAGCGGCAGCGGCGGCATATTTTTCTCCGTAACCCATAATATTCCAAGATACGCGCAATCCGGCCGTCGCACTGACGGCCGGACAACGCTTTCGATAACAACTACAATATCACACGTATGTTGTCGATGAAGAATCGACCGTAACCGCCGGGATACGAGGCGGCCGAAGCCGGACCGATCTTTATCTTGGTGTCGGCCGTGCAACCGACGATCTCCACGGTATTGGTCGTGAAGTCGATCGTCGAGCCGCACGAAACGTTCTTCGAGGTCAGGCCGTCGGCAAACGTACCGCCATTCTCGACCGTGATTGTAAGCTCCGTACACGACTTTTCGTTGTAGCGGGCTGCGTCGAAACGCAACTCGACGCTCTTGCCTGCGGCACGCTCGCCAAGAGCCGGAGTACGAAGCCATACCTGCTTCGACTGCGTCTCGTCGCCGTACCACGTGGTCGCACCGGTACCCAACTGCATGTATCCTCTTACGCCGTACATCAGCAGTCCGTGCCAGCCGTCCATCTCGCACTCGAAGCGGAAGAACTTGCCGTCGTTCAAAGCGCCTTCGGTGGTAATATCGGCGCCCTCGTAGAAGCCCTCCGAATTACGGAACGAAGCCTCCATGTTGTTGCCCGTACGGAACGTATTGCTGGTAAAGTAGCCGTCGCCGCCGGCAGTGAACGTAGCGCCCTGCTCCTGACGATACTCCACATAGCGGATATTCATCAACGGATTGCACATGGCGGCAAAACCACCCAAGTTCTGGTCATTGGCGGCATTGGCCGCGCCGCCCACTGCGAATACCGAATGCCAGTTCAACATACGGTGACCCAATTTGATCGAGCCAATGGCGTCGGTACCGGCGATGAAGTGATCGAAGTTGACGTTGATCAGCTCGTTGCTGCCCGACTCGTAGAACGACTTCTTGCCGCCGATCTGACCGTTCGACTCCAAAGCCGCCCAACGCTCGTTGAGATACTGCGGAATGTTGCGAACGATGATCTCAAATACCTGATGTTCCTCGTCGGCACGATATATTTCGAAGTTGTCGCAAGGCTGCAAGTTGCCGCCCGCAACACACATGTGGGGCACTACGGCTCTCATCTCGGCCTCGGTCATGTGACGGCCTGCGGCCGGACGGCACATAAGATAGGCCGTAGTGGGGGTCTGACGATAGATCTCCACCACCGATGGAGCCGAGTTCTCCTCAATCGCGTCGGGATCGCCCAAGATGTCGAACGAGAGGTTGTCGAGCAGCAGCGTCTGCTTGAAGCGCGGCGTGATGCGGAAAGTCATGAACTGATCGTTGTACGACGACAGGTCGACGCGCTGCGCGGTGTAGCGGAATACCTGATTTTCTACCTGACAGTCGCTGCTTATGTCGATCCATGTATCGCCGAAGTCGGGCGTATATTCCACCTTGATCCAGCGTGCGAACAGAGAGTTGTCCTCGCCGTTCTTCTCCACTAACGAAGCGTAGGTGTTGTAGGCCACGTCGAAGCTCATCGTAACCGCCTCCGAGGCTGCGCCCACGTTGACGTTGTAGACATATAACGTAAGGTCGTCGTTGATATGTGCCGAGGGGTGGGCTTCGTTGTAGTCGTAGATCGCCGAATAAGAGGCTAACGAGCCGTCGTTCGAACCCAAACCGCCGTTGTTGCTGTTGCCGAAATAGAGATAGCCGTCGGCCTCGTTCTCGTTTTCGAAGCGCGTGCCGTGCTGCATGTCGACGCGCAGACCGCCCCAGTATGCCACCGACGAAGCGCCGATACCCGAAGGAGTGAAGCCGTCGAAGTAGTTGACCAACTGACGCTGCTTGGTGTTTTTCACGATCAGCGTACCGTCGACGGGCTGGCCGAAGGTCTCATTGAAGATGTTGATAGTCTGGTCGAGCGTCTCGAAAGCGAGTTTCATATGTTTGTAAATGACAGTTCCGTTATCGACGGCGGTCGACGACAACTCCTCCTCCAACGCCACCGTGCGGATACGCACCGTACCGTCGTCCATGGTGAAGGTGAATTTCAGACCTTCGCCCGCGGCTATCGTGAATTCGCCCACGGGGAGTTGCACGGCCGAGCGGTCTGACAGGGTCATATAGTTGTTGTTTCCGGTGCGGAAGTCGACGGTCATGCTCTTGCCCTTAGAATTGCCGTTGACAGAGCCGTTGATCGATACGTGCGCCTCGAAACCGAAGCCGCCTGTCATATCCTGCTCCGATACGGGTTCGATCTCGATCCTCGACAGACGCATGCCGCTGCCGGGGATCACGAGTTCCAGAACGGGGTTGCAGGGGCGAAACGTTATGTCGACGCTCTCGGGATCGGTCGCACCGTCATACTCCGCCTGACCCTGACCCACCAACACGATCGATGTGGTGTTCCGGCCGTCGACAATCGACTGCGCAGTCGGTATCGACAATACGAACTCGCCGGAAGCGGCCTCGGCCACATAGGGAGCCACAGCCCAGAACCTGTACGTACCCGCCGTCTGTCCCCAAACGGGAACCTCTGCGCCCGTCAATGCCGACATAGCGCCGTTGTCGGCAGCCGTAAATACCGAATACTTCAATACGTCGCCGCCCAAACCGATTTGTTCGCCTGCGGTGAATTTCACCAATCCCTCATCGGCCGCAGCACGCGTGCCCAAATCGACAAGCGCATACTCCGAGCTTGAAATCACTCCGTTGAACACGGTTTTGCTAACCGGCTCGACTGCCGGTTCGTCGTCGGTACAGCTCACAGCAGCGGCCGCTATCAACGACATAAATAACATTTTTTTCATTTCAAAAAGTTTTTAATATATGGTTATAAATCTATTGTCGGCAATGGGTTCGCCAGCCTACTCCCAACCGGGGTTCTGCATCAGCGCCTTGTTGACCTGTATGGCATCGTAGGGGATCGGATGCAGATACATCTTGTCCGTCCATACGCGCCCCGTAGTCGAGCCATCCGACGAGCCGTATGGGTTGTAGACCAAAAGATCCTGACTGTTGATCATCAGCGTCGGGTTGTCTCTGAGCACCAAATAGGTCGTACCGCGATCCGTGCCGGCCACTTTCTGCACGACACAGATGTATTGACCCTCGCGCAACTTCTGCGGCACGCCTAACGGAGCGTATATGCCCTGCCACTCGCGCTCGATCAGATGACCTAAATGCCAGCGCATCAGATCCTCGTAGCGCGTATTCTCCATAAACATCTCGCAGCCTCTCTCGCGGCGTATCTCCAACAGCACGGCATCGCTCACCGTATCGTCGAAATACCACTTCATATAGGGATCGGCCGAGGTCGGATAGGATACATCCTCGATGCCGGCGCGACGGCGCAGCACGGCTATCGTCTTGTTCCAATCCTCCTCGGTGAACGTTCCAAGCTCGGCCTTCGCCTCGGCATAGGAGAGCAGCACCTCGGCATAACGCATTATGGGCAGCGAGTTGAAGCTGCGCGCGCTCGACTCGTAGTAATCGTTGTCCATGTTCCACTTTATCACCTGATAACCCGTGCGCGTAATGGCAAAGTTGGGCGAATAGTAGTCAAGCACGTTGTTCTGAGTCTTGCGATATACGGGGGTGATGATCGTCTGCTGCACGCGAAGATCGCGATCGGCAAGCTCGTCGACGAACGACTTGCGCACATATCCCGCCTGATCGGTGTAACGCGTACCGTCGAGTTTGAGATAGGTGTTCAGGAACTGTTTGGTCATCGACCAGCAGTTGCCGTTGGTCGACGAGCAGAACTTCCATGTGACATCGTTGAGAATCGACGCCGCCGAGCTGTACTCGCGCGCCCATATCACCTCGCGGTAGTCGACAGCCTCCGAGTTGAACAGCGCACGGTACTGCGTAGTGCGCGAGGCGACGTTGTCGACGATCTGATACTGCCCGCTATTCATCAAGTCCTCGGCAGCCTCGACGCAGGCGCGCAGATAGTCGTCGCCCGTGCCGTACTCCTCGTTCCATGCAGCGAGCGTCTCGGGGTTGACCGTATGATATTTGCGGAAAGTACCCTCCCACAAACATACGCGCGCCTTGAACGCCAATGCGATGTAACGGTTGATGACACCGCAGTTGACATACGCCGCCGCATCGGAGCAGTGCTCGCTGGCGTAGTCGAGATCCTCCAATATCTTCGACATGATGAACTCGCGCGAATCGCGAGCCTTGTATAAGGACACCATATCCTCGGCATCGATCGGCGAGTCGTACCAAGGCACGCCGCCGAACGACTTCACTTTCGCCCAGTAGAACCAAGCACGCCAGAAACGGCCTACGCCCTCGTAGTGCGCCAGCGTCTGCTCCGACACGCCCGACACCTCGCGCATGTGGGCAAGGAAGTAATTGATGTTGTAGAGCATCGTCCAGTCCGAGATGCCCCAACCCGTCTGGTTGGTCGAGTTCCAGCTGTCGAGATAGTAGTTCGACAGGTTGGTGCGGGCGACATACTCGGCATTCTGGTCACCGTAGGTCAGCGTCGAGGCCGACGAAGTGTATTTCACCAAAAAACCGTTGGCATAATTCATAAGACTCTTCTCGTCGACAAAGTATTTATCGGCATCGACCTTGTTTATCATGTCGCGGTCGAGGAAGTCGTTGCACGCGACACCTGCAAAAGCCGAGGCGAGAGCCAACGTAACGTATAATATCTTTTTCATAATCTGCGATTGGTTTAGAATGTGAGATTTATACCGAAGGTTACCGATTTGAGCATCGGGTAGTTATAACCGTCGGCATAGTCGCCTGCGGTCGAAGAGTTTGTAAAGTCGCTGTCGCCGCCGCCGAACTCCGGGTCGAAATTCTTGGTTATCTTTCTCATAGGCGACCATGTGAAGAGATTGTCGCCTGAGACGTAGATACGCAGACCGCTTAAATGTATCTTCTGCATCATATCCTTGGGGAAGGTGTACGACAGAGTTATGTTTTTCAGGCGGCAGTAGGCCACATTCTGCAAGAAGTGGTCGTTGGCCTGTCCCATAGTGGTCTTGGCATCGCCGTCGGTCTTGTTCGACTTCGAGGTCATGTAACCGGTCATACGCGGCCAGTAGGCATCGAGGTTTTGATTTTCGTCGGTGTAGATGTTGTCGCCCGTATGAGCCTGCAACATGAAGCTGTATGGACGGTTGTACTTGCCCCAGAAGAATGCCGCCTCGTTCGACGGATACCAGTCGCGTTTGCCCACGCCCTGAAAGAATACACTCAGGTCTACTCCCGCATAGCCCACATTGAGATTCAGTCCGTAGCAGAAACGCGGCGAGGTGTTGCCGATGATCTCCCTGTCGCCCGGGTCGTCGAATGTGTTGGCGCCGTTGTTCACCGCACCGCTGCCGTCGATATCGTAGAACTTCATATCGCCCGGACGGGGTTTGTTGCCCGCACGGTTGTAGGTGAAGTAGCTGTTCATGTCAGCCCACTCGGCTATATCCTGATCCGACGCATAGAGTCCCGCATAGCGATAACCCCATATCTCGCCTATCTCCATACCCTCGTAGTAATCGTTCAGCTTCTTGGTGGCGTTGTTGTAGCGCGTCACCCACGAGCGGCTGTCCCACAACATGGCCTTGATGCCGTAATTGAATGTGTGTTTGCCCGCACGCACTGTATCGCGCCATGCGAGGCTCACCTCCCAACCGAAAGTTTTCAGGTCGGCATAATTGCCCTTGGGCGAGTTGTTGCCGAACACGGCCGGCAGAGTCGCGCCGACGGTGAACATATCCTTCGTGTCGCGGCGATAGACATCGCCCACGAAGTTGAGACGGTTGTTCAGGAAATCCATATCCAAACCCACGTCGTATGTCACCACCTTCTCCCATGTCAGGCCGTCGGGAATGGGATTGGGCGCCTGCGTATAGGTCGGCGTCGAGCCGTTGATCAGAAACGACGAGCCCTTCGACAGTGTCATGGTCTGCATATAAGAGTAGGCGGCCACGCTGCCGTTGCCGAGCATACCCACCGAGGCGCGCAGTTTCAGATTGTCGAGCCAATCCTTGGCGCTCTCCATAAAAGGCTCCTCCGATATGCGCCAGCCAAACGATCCCGAGGGGAATATAGCCCAGCGGGAGTTCTCCGGGAACAGCGACGAACCGTCGTAACGGCCGCTCACCTCGAACAGATAACGATCCTTGTAGCTGTAATTGACACGTGCGAACACGCCCACGAAACCCCACTCGTATGATCCGTCGTCGCCCAACATGTAGTAGTCGCCGTCCATAAGCGAGAAGTTGGGTTTGTCGGTCAGCATACCGCGGCGATAGGCATACGTGGTGTAGTATTTGCGATCCTCGATGTTCCAGCCGGCCATAACCTTCAGCGAGTGATTGTCGCCCAAACGCGGCGTCCACGTCAGATAGACGTTGCCGGCCATGTAGTTGTTGTTGAAATATTTCTGTTCCAACGAGTCGTAAGCCGCACGCGACGACGACAGTTCGGGACCTATCTTGAAGTCGTAAATAGCCTCCTTGCGGTCGCGCTCCGACTGGTTGAAGTAGTAGGTGAAGTCGCCTTTGAGCTGCAAAACGTCTTTAAGCAGATCGAACGTCATGGCGATGTTCTGCGTCATGTCGAACTTCTTGTTATGTTGATACGAACGGTCGGTCTGCATGCCCGCCACACCGACGCAGACGGCCGCATCGGTCCAACTGCCGTCGGGGTTGGTGACCAGCTGCATCGGGTAGCCCTGATGCTCCCACTGACGCTGCACCAGCATCTTGCCCGAATACGACATCGGCTGGTGATAGGTGCGGTTGACGAACGAAGTGTTGCTGTCCACCGTCCACCAGTCGCGTATCTTGGCCGAGATCTTGGCACGGCCGTTCCACTGGTTATACCAGTCGTTCACGGCATTGTAGATACCGTCCTGCGAGAAGTAACGTCCCGACACGGAGAACTGTATGCGATTGTTGCCGCCCGATATGTTGAGCGAGTGCTGATGAGCCGTGGTCGAATTTTTATAGATGACCGCATCCCAGTCGGTATTGCCGAAATACTCGTAGCGACCCGACTCGTTGACACGCCAGCGATCCAGCGACGGATCGGCATCACGCGCCTTCAACTCCTCGTACCATGCGTTGTTGAACGGGAAAAGGTTGTTGATCGAGGTAGGATCGTAGCCGTAGCAATTGCGGTACGACTCCAAAAACTGATCGGTCCACTGCAAGCCGTTGTTGATCAACTCGGGCTTTACCGTGCGCGAGAGGATCGACACCGAACCGTCGTAGCGCACCGTGAAGCGGTCGGCCTGCGCACGCTTGGTGGTCACCAATATCACGCCGAATGCACCGCGCGCACCGTAAACGGCAGCCGACGAGGCATCTTTCAACACCGATATCGACTCTATGTCGTCGGGGTTGATTGTGGTAATGTCGCCCTCGACACCGTCGACCAGCACTAACGACGAACCGCCCGAACCGATCGAGTTGGTGATACCGCGTATGCGCAGCGTCGCACCGTGCGACGGCTTGCCGTCGGTAAACTGCAACGTCAATCCCGGCACCTGTCCTTGCAGCGAGCGCACGACGTTGGGGTTAGGCCGGTCTAAAAGCTCCTTGCCCTTGATCTGCTCGACGGCGCCTATCAGGTCGCGCTTGCGCGTGGTGCCGTAGCCGATAACCACTACGTCGTCGACGCGCGTGGCGGCCGACTCCTTCATCTGCACATCGATCGATGTGCGATTTTCAACGGCTATCTCCGCATTGTCGTAGCCTATGTAGGAGAACACAAGGATATCGCCGCTGCCCACATCGGAGATAGAGTATTGCCCGTAGGCATCGGTAAGAACATAGTTGTTGGTGCCCTTGACCACCACGGCGACACCCGTGAGGGTCTCTCCCGAGGCGTCTTTCACCACGCCGCCAACGCTTTGCGGAGGGGCTACCCTACCCTGAGCCGCAGCCGGAGACGCGAAGATCGCCGCCATGCAAACAGCCAGTGCAAACGTTCTGATCAGTAATTTTTTAACCATAGACTTATTGTTTAAATTGGATTTTTCGATCTTTCGTCATACTCTCCTGTCGGCCTGCGCTATCGGCACGGATAGGGACTCGTGAAACGCTCCACATAGTAACGGCCTATCTCTGCGGCCTGCTCCGCAGTAGCCGTCAAATAGCGGTCGCGGCCGCCCTGCTGCGGCGCGAAGTGCATGTATCCCTCGCCGTCGACAGAGAGCCGCCCCGGCTCCGACATGGTGAACATGGCATCGCCCTCGGTGATGTAGAGCACCGACATCAAATCCCAAGTGGCGCGGTCGTAAGGCATCGTGCGGTAGTTGCGATAACCCTCCACAACCGGATGATGCTCCGCCCACTCCGGCGACTCGGTCATAATGGCGCCGGGGAACTGCACCAACTTGCCCAACTCGAAGGGTGCGCAAACAACAGGCGTCGGCCACTCGTCGAAGAGTTTCACTGCCGCCGGAATATCGTTCACGACGTTGAACTCGGCACGCGCCGGCGTCGTCGGAGTATCGAAGCTGCCCGCCATGATCGACATGCAGGCTACCTTCTTCGCCACTAAGTCGCGACCCGACAACCCGCTGAACCCGTCGGCCGGGCTGTCGAGCAGATCGGCCAGCGTCGTGGCGAAGCCGAGCGATATGATCACCACCGACCTGTCCTCGGCCGCCGACAGCAGACGTCGATACATCGACACCGACTCTTCGATCTGATCGGCACGCTTCGTGCGGGCGAACAGCGCCCTGCCCTCGGCGTCGCACATGGCTGCAACCGCCTCGGTGTAGTCGGCGGCATGGTTGTTCTCAATAAGGCGCGCACCCTGCGACAGAGCCACGTCGCCATAGCCGTAGAACGTATTCAGTATGTCGATATAATCGGTCGCCGTCGGACTGAGCTTATGGTTGCTTATGCCCAGTATCTCGACCTTTCCCTCGCGTGCGGCGCGATAGAGCAGGTCCAAGGCCAGCGCATCGTCGATATCGTTGCCCATGTCGGTCTCGACAATCACCTGCACGGGTTTCGGCTCGCAAACGGCAGCGGCCTGTGCGTCACTCTCGCCGGCTTTGACGATAAGCCCGAGACCCGCTATGAACAACACGAACATCACGCCCAGCAGCGCACCCGTTCGACGGTCGGCGCCGCGGAACTCCTTCCATATGAATACGCCCCATATGGCGGCGATCATCGGCGCGCCTTGACCCAGCGCATACGATATGGCCGCACCGGCCTTGCCGGCGGCGATATAGTTGAATGCCGTACCCAAACACCACACGGCGCCGCCCAACATACCCACGAGATGTGTCCGCAGCGATCCGCGGAAATACTCGCCATAGCCTACGGGAGCGCCCACGAACGGACGGCGCATGAGGCAGGTATTGAAGACGAAATTCGACAACAGCACACCTATCGAGAAGACCAATATGGCCGAATAGGGAGTCAGCATGCCTGCGGTCGGCTGCTCGAAGTGGTCGAGATCCATGGCCGCCGCAACGAAGCGATAGAAGCACGACATCAGTACGCCGGCGACAACAGCCAGCACGATGCCCTTGCGATTGGCGGCGCTCTTTCCGCCGCCGCGACTCATCCTGCCCGAGGCTAATCCGTTGCAGATTATGGCCACCACGATCAACGCTACACCGGCGAACAGTACGACGGGATCGCCCTTGGGAGCGCCGAAGTAGTTGATGAACACTCCGAGCACCAACGCTAAGCCCACACCCAACGGGAATGCTACTGCCAAACCTGCCAATGCCGTCGAGGCCGAAAGCAGAATATTCGAGGCGTTGAATATCACACCGCCCAGAATCACACTGCCTATATTGCCCAAATCGGCCTGTGCGAGATCCTCCGCAAGAGGACGCCCCTGCTCTCCGATGCTACCCATCGTAAGACCGATAACGGCGGCGAAGAGCACCATACCGATCACATAATCCCAGTAAAAAAGCTCGTAGCGCCACGTCCTGCCGGCCAATTTCTGGGTATTGCCCCACGAACCCCAGCACAACATCGTGATAAAACAGAATATCACGGCAAGCATATAACTGTTAACGATAAACATAACTATTATTTTAGGTTATTGTAAATTCTCTTTTCAGGCATCGGCAGCCGCCGCGCGCGGTATCGACGTCGTCCCTCTTTCGGCACTGTTTTTCGCAGCCGTCGGCCTCTCCACCTCGCAACGATAGGGAATCGAGGGCTGCGCGCCGTGACGCGTTACCGATATGGCCGAACAGCGATTGGCAAACCGCACCGCATCGTATATCGACAGGCCTTCGCTCAGAGCCACACACAGACCGCCGCAAAATGTGTCGCCGGCAGCCGTGGTGTCGATCGCGCACACCTTCTGCGCATCGATCATTGTGGTCTGTCCCTGCTCGCAAACCAATGCGCCGGCCGATCCGAGGGTTATTATCACCACCTTCACTCCCCGCGAGGCCAATACCCCGGCTGCACGCCGCGCACTCGGTTCATCGACTATCTCCACGCCGCTCATCGCCGAAGCCTCGGTCTGGTTGGGAACTATCGCATAGAGTTTGTCGTACAGCGCATCGGGAATCTCGGCCGCCGGAGCGGGATTGAGTATCACCTTGGCACCGCCGCGGTGCGCTATCTCCGCCACATACTCCACGCACTCCATGGGCGACTCCAACTGCATCAGCACGATATCGGCCGAAGCTATCACGCCGGCCGCACGGTCGATGTCCCGACAGGTGATCGTGTAGTTGGCGCCCGAAGCCACCACTATGCGATTCTCTCCCTCGGCATTGACATTTATCAGTGCTACGCCCGAAGGAGTCTCTCTGTCGACGAATATATAATCGGTGTCGACACCCTCATCGGCATACAGCCTGCGCGACTCGCGGCCGAACATGTCGTCACCCACTTTGGCCACCAGCGTCACGTCGCCGCCCAAACGCGCTATCGCCACGGCCTGATTGGCGCCCTTACCGCCCTGACTCATCATAAACTCCCCGCCAAGCAGCGTCTGTCCCGCCTCGGGAAAGCGTTCGGAGCGAACAGTCATGTCGGTATTGGAACTTCCCACTACTACTATTTTCTTCATAGTATCTATTAAAATTTTTAATAATTGAGTCGTAAAACCTCTGTTTTGCCAAAGAAAATGGTTGCGCAAACATTTGTGCAAATCGAATAAAGATTGTGCAAGCACCCTACCGAACAAACTTAAACTGCATTTTTGCTGCACGAAAGCAATAAAAAACCTACGAAAAAAGAACCTAACTAAAATAATTATTGCCTCATTTTAGATTGCACAAACGTTTGCTCAACCGTGGCAAATGTATTATTTTTTTAATTAGCGGCAAAATTTTTCCATATTTTTTTATTTCCCCATATATTTTTTTAATACTTTTGTAATGACGCCGTATAATTGATGGGCTATTTATGCAAGGCGCTTATGCAAGATGACGCCGCGGGCATCGGCGCCGAACGGAGATTCGTCATCACAAGCGGCAGATAGAGGTGCGCCGACGGCTCTGTACCGGCTGTCGGCCAATTGTTGCACATCAACGAGGTCGAAAGAAGAGAATCGATACAGCGTCGTCAGGTGCGCAAGCGGCCGCTCGCCCGACAAGGCGAACGGCGCACCCGCATCGAGCAGTAAATGCAACTAAAAACGAAAGGGATATATGCATCATCAGGCCACATTAATCGAAATAGCCCAACGTACAGGGTTTTCGGTATCCACCGTATCGCGCGCGCTGAGCGGACAGGCGGAAAAGTATCGTATAAGCAAGAAAGCCATAGAGATCATCTTGCGCGAAGCCGAGCGATGCAACTACACGCCGAGTCTTATAGCAAAGGGTTTGCGCATGAACAAAACGTTTACTCTGGGACTAATCATACCCGGCATCGACAACCCCTATTTCGCCAACATAGCCAGCGCCATGATCCACGAAGCCAAGACGCTCGGCTACCAGATGATAATCATCGATACGCTCGAAAACGCAGCCAACGAGCGCGAGGGCATATCGTCACTCATGTCGCGCAAGGTCGACGGCATGATCATCGTCACCTCCGACAACAACCCGGCCTATCTTGAAAATATCCGCCGCAATGTGCCGATCGTTCTGATCGACCGACACTTCGCCGACACCTCGCTGCCCTACGTCTGCTCCGACAACCGGCAGGGAGGTTACGACGCCACGGAGTATCTCATAGGCATGGGACATCGCGACATTCTCTGCATTCAGGGCGTGCAGCGCTCCATGCCTTCGCGACAGCGTGTCGAGGGTTATCACGACGCCATGCGCCGCGCAGGACTCGAACACAAGACGCGCGTGGCGGGCAACGACTTCACCATACAGAACGGCTACCTCGAAACCAAGTTAGCGTTCAGTTCGCCCAATCCGCCCACGGCCATATTCGCACTGAGCAACACCATACTTCTCGGCACACTCAAAGCCATACACGAGTTGGGGCTGCACATTCCCGACGACGTGTCGATCGTGGCGTTCGACAACCAGATATACATGGACTACCTCAATCCGGCCATAACCCGCATAAGCCAACCCACGGCCGAGATGTGCACGCTGGCCATGCGCATACTCATGCAGCAGATCTCGGGCGACGGAGCCTCGAACGTACAGATGCTCCTGCCTCCCAAGATCGTCGTATGCAACTCGGTCAAGATCATGCACCCCATAACCGAAAACGGAGAATAACCTGCACACCTTATAACAAAAGCCGCCGCGTTGCAACGCGGCGGCTTTTCTGCGGCGGCTGTCGGCGCGACAGCTGCACGAAGCTACTTTTTGAGATATTTGTCGAGCCAACCGAAGAACTCGCGATTCCACACCAACGAGTTCTGCGGCTTGAACACTTGGTGCGCCTCGTTCTCGAAGACTACAAGACGCGAATCCAATCCGCGCAGGCGTGCCGCCGTGAAGGCTTCAAGCGACTGCGTATAGGGTATGCGGAAATCCTTCTCGCCCGTAATGATCATTATCGGCGTATCCCAGCGGTCGACCAATTTGTGGGGCGAATTGGCATACGAGCGCTGCGCCGTAGCATTCTGCTTGTCCCAGTATGCGCCGCCGTAATCGTTGTTGACGAAGAACAGCTCCTCGGTATGGCCGTACATCGACTCGAAGTCGAAGATGCCGCAGTGCGCGATGAAGGCCTTGAAACGCTTCTGATGCACACCTGCCAGATAGAATACAGAGTAGCCGCCGTAAGATGCGCCCACGCAGCCTAAACGGTCGGTATCGACCCACGGCTCGCGACTGACGCTGTCGATCGCCGACAGATAGTCGCGTATGTTCTGACCCGAGTAGTCGCCCGAGATCTGGTCGACCCACTCCTGCCCGAACGAGGGACAGCCTCGACGGTTAGGAGCCACGATGACATAGCCGCGGGCAGCCATTAGTTGAAAATTCCAGCGATAGCTCCAAAATTGCGATATCACGCTCTGAGGGCCGCCCTCGCAATAGAGCAGTGTCGGATACTTCTTCGACGGATCGAAGTCGGGCGGCAGTATCACCCACGTCAACATCTGCCGGCCGTCGGTCGTGGCTATCCAACGCTTCTCGACGCGTCCCATGCGAATGTTATCGTATATCTCGCCGTTGATGTCGCTCAACTGCGCCAGCTCTCCCGTCGCAAGATCGAGCGAATAAAGCTCCGAGGCCTTCGACATGGTGTTCATCGTGGCCACGACACGGTCGCCGGCCTTGGTGAACGAAGTGATGTCGTGATCGCCCGAGGTAAGCAGCTCGACATTGCCCCGCATATCGACGCGGCACACCTGATGAGTGCCCTGATAGGGAGCGATGAACAATATGCTTTCGCTGCCGTCCCATGCCACCGAAGTGGCGTTGTAATCGAAATTGGCTGTCAGGTCGCGCATCTCCGAGGTGCGGCAGTCATAGACGAACAGACGCTCCTTGTCGGCCTCGTTGCCCGGACGGCGCTGCGAGCGGAATGCTATGTAACGGTCGTCGGGCGACCACACCGGATATTTGTCGTAACCGGGCAGATCGTTCGCCCGCGAGGCGATGCCCGCCGGTTTGCATATATTCTGTGTCGTGCCGTCCTCCACCGAGTAGACGAATATGTCGGAGTCGGTCGATACGGCATACTCGGCGCCGGCAAGCGGCTTGCAGGTGTAGGCTAACATCTTGCCATCGTTGCTCCACGCGATTTCGCCCATATCGAAATATGGCGCCAGCGGTGCATCCCACGCGGCATCGCCGCCCATGATGTCGTGCCCCTCGGCAATGACGCCGTTATCGACGTCGGCCACATGGAGGTGGAGATAGCTGCCGTCGTCCCAGTAGTCCCAGTGGCGGCACATCAGATCGTCGTAGATGCGAGCCTTCGATTTCGGCATGTCGTCGTATACGTCGGCCGACAGCACATCTTTCACATGTTTGCGCACCACATAAAAGGCATGTTTGCCGTCGGGCGCGAAGCCGAAGCCCTCGACATCGTCCGCGAGCGACGACAATTGGCGCACCCCGCTGCCGTCGGCATTCATACCCCACACCTGATTCGAGCCGCTGCGATCCGACAGGAAAGCGATTTCGTCGGCCGAAAGCCACTGCGGCGAGGTGTTGTTCGACGAAGAGTCGGTCAGCGCACGGCTCTCGCCGGTCGACATATCCATAACATAGATGAGCGTCACACCGCGATTCTCCTCCATGTTGTAGGAGGTGACGGTGTAGAGCAGGCGGCTGCCGTCTGCCGAGAGAGCGGCATCGCCCGCGCGCCCCATTTTCCACATCACCTCGGGAGTCAGTATCCCGGCCTGTTTTTCGGCATCGGTCAAGCGGTTGTCGATTGCAAGCGGCTGCGGTTTCTGCTCCGCCTCGCCGCTGTCCGAGCCGCACGATGCCAACGCCATGGCTGCAATTGACATAATAAAGAGTTTTTTCATATTCGTTATGTTTTGGTTTCTTCCTTCCAACGTGCGCCCGACATGCACAAATATCGGGACAATCGTTTCCGATCTCCGTTTTATTTCGTAACTTTACGGCCACGCCCGCTATCGCGGCGGAGGACAGCAATGAGTAGTCACACTATCTATTTCACCGATACGCGCGTGGTCATCACCGACCGCCGGCCGACCGCTCCGTACACCATAATGGAGTGCGACGGCGATATGTCGATATCGAGAGCGAATATAATCAAAAAAGTCGAGACCGACAAATTTATCGCCGTCATTACGCCCGATCCCGATCTGACTCTGCGCCGGCTGCTGTCGCAGTTCGTCACGGTCGAGGCCGCCGGGGGCATCGTGCGCGACAGGCAGGGACGCACGCTTATGATACGCTGCCGCGACCGCTGGGATCTGCCCAAAGGACACGTCGAGAGCGGCGAAACGCCCGCCGAAGCCGCCGTGCGCGAAGTGGAGGAGGAGACCGGCATCGCCGTCTGGCGCCAAGAGAAGGTGGGCTGCACGCTGCACTGCTACGACACCTACGGCCGCTGGGAGGCCAAACGCACCCACTGGTGGACGATGCAAGCGCTCTCCGACGAGGTGCGGCCGCAGCGCGAGGAGGGCATAACCCAAGCCGTATGGTGCGATGAAGCAACGCTACGAAGCAACCTTTCGCACTCGTACAGCACAATTATTGACCTGTTCGCGACGTTATACGGATACGGGGACAAGCTCTCCGCCGCGGCAGACAACCGACAGTGGCGCAGCTGCCCTGCTGAAAACGGATACAAACAAACCGATAACAACAATGAGTAAGATACTTTGGGTCGATGACGAGATAGAGCTTCTCAAACCCCACGTAATGTTTCTTGCAGCCAAGGGCTACGAGGTGGAGACCTGCAACAACGGCTACGATGCCGTCGACATGGTCACCTCGACGGCCTACGACTTGGTTATCCTCGACGAGATGATGCCCGGCATGACCGGATTGGAGACGCTGCCTCTGATAAAGGAGATACGCCCGTCCACACCCGTGATAATGGTCACCAAGAGCGAGGAGGAGAACATAATGGACAAGGCCATAGGCTCGAAGATAGCCGACTACATCATCAAACCCGTAAACCCCAATCAGGTGCTGTTGTCGATCAAAAAGAATCTCCACTCGCAGCAGCTCGTCACCGAACAGACCACGGCCGACTACCGCGCCGAGTTCGGACGCATAGCGGCACAACAGCAAATGGCCGCCACGTTTCAGGACTGGTGCAATCTCTACCGCCGTCTTACGGGCTGGGAGATCGAGCTGTCGGAGTCGACCGACCAGAGCATAAAGGAGGTGCTGACGTTCCAGAAGAACGAGGCCGATCAGGAGTTCTGCAAGTTCGTCCGCCGCAACTACTACGACTGGATCAACCGCCGTACCGACAACATTCCCGTCATGTCGCACACGCTCATGCGCCAGCGCATCCTGCCCGAGGTCGATGCCGCAGGCAAGGCCACGCTGCTTCTGATCGACAATATGCGCTACGACCAGTGGCGCACGATAGCCCCGCTGCTGCGCGGCTACTACGACGTGGCCGCCGACGATTTCTATTGCGCCATACTTCCCACGGCGACCCAATATGCGCGCAACGCCATATTCGCAGGGCTTATGCCGCTGTCGATCGACCGTCTGATGCCCGACAGGTGGCTCAACGACAACGAGGACGGCGGCAAGAACAAATATGAAGAGGATTTCCTGCGCCGACTCCTCTCGCAGGCAGGCAAGAGCTACAAAACATCGTTCGACAAACTCGTGCGCCCCGAGGCCGGCCGCCGATTGATAGAGAACATACGCCACGTCTACGATGCCGACTTCTCGGTCATAATCTACAACTTCCTCGACATATTGTCGCACGCCCGCACCGAGACCGACGTCATACGCGAACTGACCGACGACGAGGCGGCATTCCGCTCGCTGACACGCTCGTGGTTCGAGCACTCCGAACTGTTCACGCTGCTCAAAATGCTGTCGGGAAACGGTCACACGGTCATCATCACCTCCGACCACGGCACCATACGCGTCGACAACCCTGTACGCGTCACGGGCGATCGGGAGACCTCGCCCAACCTGCGCTACAAGACGGGACGCAACCTCGACTACAACTCGCGCGAGGTATACGAGGTGCTGCGCCCCGAAGATATACAGCTGCCGTCGAGTTCGCTCACTTCGAGCTACATATTCGCCTACAACCGCGATTTTCTGATATATAACAACGATGCCAACAAATACATACGTTACTACCGCAACACCTTCCAGCACGGCGGCATCTCCATGGAGGAGATGATCGTGCCCTACATCGTCCTCAAACCCAAACGCGGATAACGACAGTATTAAGCCCCGGCAAGATATATGTTACTGTCATTGCGAGGAGCGAGCCTTGAACGACCCAATCGGTCATTCTGAGGAGAACGACGCGTCTGACGTTAGAATCTAATTTCCTCTGTGTCATTCTGAGGAGCGTTTGAAAAACGCGACGTGAGAAAAACAAACGTCGACCACGAAGCGACGGCTTGCGCCGTTTTATAATTCTGACCCTCCCCTCAATCCCCTCCTCGGAGGGGACTTGGGTCGCTTCGCTCCGGGTGGAGCGTGGAACGGTTGGCGGGAATCCCGATAAGTACGCTTTGCACGCCATGTTTGTCATTCTGAGGAGCGTTTGAAGAACGCGACGTGAGAATCTCTACACTTGACAATGGGAATAATCGTCCCCAACCAGATTCTTTACTCCACTACGTTCCGTTCAGAATGACATGTCGGCGGGAATGAGATTCTCACGTCGCAACTGCGTTGCTCCTCAGAATGACATGTCTATGGAAATAGTTGTCCCCAACCAGATTCTTCACTCCACTACGTTCCGTTCAGAATGACATGTCGGTGGGAATGAGATTCTCAC
>CAZEXJ010000211.1:0-4647 GCA_964516585.1 uncultured Alistipes sp. | reverse complement strand
ATTTAGTCGCGGTACAAATTTGGTACAAATATACGATAAAAATCCGGCAAACAAGCAAAGAAATCCGAAAAATCAAAAATAAAATCAGCGTGTAACCGACTGAGTTACACGCTGATTTGCTATTGATAACTTTGGGGAGTTATCGGATTTATTTCACTTCTTCGAACTCCACATCCTCGGGCTGCGACTTGTTGCCGTTGTCGGCTCCCGACGCCGTCGACTGGTTTTGCGCGCCGGCATTGTCTGCTGCGCTCTGAGCCTGCTGCTGGGCATATATGTCCTGCGAAGCGGCCTGCCATGCGGCGTTAAGCTCCTCGATGCTCTTGTCGATCGCTGCGAGGTCTTGGTTCTTGTGCGCCTCCTTCAATTTGGCGAGTGCGCCCTCGATAGCCGATTTCTTGTCGGCGGGCAGCTTGTCGCCATACTCCTTGAGCTGTTTCTCGGTGGCGAATATGTTCGAGTCGGCGGCATTGACCTTGTCGACGCGCTCCTTCTCGGCCTTGTCCTTCTCCTCGTTGGCCTTGGCCTCGTCGCGCATGCGCTGTATCTCGGCTTCGGTCAGACCCGACGATGCCTCGATGCGGATCTTCTGCTCCTTGCCTGTGCCCTTGTCCTTGGCCGACACGTTGAGAATACCGTTGGCATCGATGTCGAACGTCACCTCGATCTGCGGTACGCCACGCGGAGCGGCCGGAATGCCGTCGAGGTGGAAACGTCCGATCGATTTGTTGTCGCGTGCCATTGGACGCTCTCCCTGACATACGTTGATCTCCACCGAAGGCTGATTGTCGGCAGCCGTAGAGAATACCTCGCTCTTGCGGGTCGGGATGGTGGTGTTGGCGTCGATGAGCTTGGTGAATACGCCGCCCAGAGTCTCGATGCCGAGCGACAGCGGCGTTACGTCGAGCAGCAGCACGTCCTTAACCTCGCCCGTGAGCACACCGCCCTGAATTGCCGCACCGACAGCAACCACTTCGTCGGGGTTTACCGAACGGTTGGGCGTCTTGCCGAAGAAATCCTCGACGATCTTCTGTATGGCGGGGATACGTGTCGAACCGCCCACGAGGATCACCTCGTCGATCTGGTTGGCCGACAGTCCTGCATCGCGCAATGCCAATTTGCAAGGCTCGACGGTCTTTTGTATGAGATGATCGCACAGCTGCTCGAACTTGGCGCGGGTGAGCGACATCACAAGGTGCTGCGGAATGCCGTTGACGGGCATGATGTAGGGCAGGTTGATCTCTGTCGAGGTCGATGACGACAGCTCGATCTTGGCCTTCTCGGCCGCCTCTTTGAGTCGCTGCAAAGCCATGGGATCCTGACGCAGGTCGATCTGATGCTCGGCCTTGAATGCCTCGGCCATGTAGTCGATCAGCACGTGGTCGAAGTCGTCGCCGCCGAGGTGCGTATCGCCGTTGGTCGATTTAACCTCGAATACGCCGTCGCCCAACTCCAAGATAGATATATCGAATGTACCGCCGCCCAAGTCGTACACGGCGATCTTCATGTCGTCTTTCTTCTTGTCCAAGCCGTATGCCAAGGCTGCGGCCGTAGGCTCGTTGATTATACGGCGGACTTTCAGACCGGCGATCTCGCCAGCCTCTTTGGTTGCCTGACGCTGCGAGTCGGAGAAGTATGCCGGAACGGTGATGACGGCCTCCGAGACCTCCTGACCCAAAAAGTCTTCGGCGGTCTTCTTCATCTTCTGCAAGATGATTGCCGAGATCTCCTGCGGGGTGTACTGACGGCCGTCGATATCGACGCGCGGGGTGTTGTTGTCGCCCTTTACGATTGCATAGGGTGCGCGCGAGATGTCGTTGGTAACTTTGTCGTATTGCTCGCCCATGAAACGCTTGATCGAAAATACCGTGCGTTTGGGGTTGGTTATGGCCTGACGCTTGGCCGGATCGCCGACCTTGCGCTCGCCGTTTTCGGTGAACGCGACAACCGATGGGGTAGTGCGGTGTCCCTCCGAGTTGGGAATAACCACAGGCTCGTTACCCTCCATTACTGCTACGCATGAATTGGTCGTACCCAAATCAATACCGATAATCTTGCTCATAATTCAATGTTTTTATTCGTTATTATTTTGTTTTCTTGTTTCCACATTTTGCGTCCCGAAAGACGCTAAGGCATTGAACAAAGGTTATACCAAATCCGAAAAGCGCCATTTTAGCGATACCTTTCCTATTATAATATGACAAAACTTCGCTCCGGCATGACACGATGACTGCCAAAGTGGCAGTTTGCGGCCTTCGTGAGGTGATTATGACAGTCTGCCGGCGGAATTGCGTATGCGCAGATAGTCTGCATTGCGCTGTACCAGCCGGTGCAAGGCGCTGTGCAGAGCAATTAGCGTGATTATAGCTATTTTTGACTGCCGCATTTTTGGTTGTCATTCTGAGGAGTGTCGTGGCGAGATGCGGCGTGAGGATCCGATAGGGTAGTCCCCTCGGTTCGTACCGGCCTTATTCGTTCATGCCGGCGACATTCGCCTCCATTTGTGCTGCGGCGGCCATGATCTGCTCGCGCAGGGCTTTCGGCACGACATTGTGCGCGATGACGAGTTTGTAGGAGTTGTATATTTGCTCAAATATAAAATCGCGCGACAGGTCGCCGTCGAGTTTTATATCGTTCCAGTGACGCTTGTTGAAGTGCCATGCTCCCGTTATTTCGGGGTACTCGTCGCGCAGCGCGATTGCCGTCTCGGGATCGCACTTTACCACCACGCCCCATATGTGCTCCATGTCGGTTACGGCAAACATCTTCCCGCCCACTTTGTAGACGAGAGTGGTTTCGTCGAACGGCATTGTCTCCTCGGTGCAGGGGAGCGACAGGGCGTATTCTCTTATATCATAAATATCCATTGTAATGCGATTTTTATGCTTTGTTGTTTTCTGCGTGACGCCCTTCGCCGCAATGCGAACAGTGCGTATGTTGTCCGAGCACCGTGTGCGGCACATCGCCGTGCGAAATGATCTGGATAGGGCAGTTGTAGTTGTGAAGCTGCTCGGGCGTGATGACATTGGAGTTGTGGCGGTGGACACATTTGTTGACGCATACGATACTCTTTACGACGCTCGATATGGTGCCTATGTCATGCGACACCATAACGATTGCCATTTGTTCGTTGAGCCGTTGCAGCAGCCCGTACAATTCGTTCTCGAATTTGTTGTCGACGAAATTGGCCGGCTCGTCGAGGATCAGCAGCTTAGGCTCCGATATTATTGCACGGCACAGCAGCGTGCGCTGTATCTGCCCGCCCGACAACTCTCCGACAGGCCGATCGGCCAGATTGGAGATGCCGGTATCGGCAAGTAGGGTATCGACGCGTCGCTTGTCCTCTTTCGTGTAGCGCCGGCAGAACCCCTTGCTGTTTTGCAGACCCGATAATACGACCTCCCTGACCGATATGGGGAACGCTCTGTCGAACGATGTGATTTGCGGCATATAGCCTATCAGAGGTTTGCCTCCGTGCAACAATGACTCCGCGATGACGACATCTCCGTCGTGCGGAATCATGCCCAAAACAGCCTTTACCAACGAACTCTTGCCGCCGCCGTTGGGACCTATTATGCCGATGAAATCATCTGCGTATATGTCGAGATCGGCATTGTCTATGGCTGTTAGCTCTCCGTATCGTACTGTAAGATTGCGTATTTCGACGATCGGGTTCATTCTATTCGGTAATTAAATCTGTTAATGTCTTTATACCCTGTATTATATCGTCGCATAACGGGTCGACCATAATCGCCTGCGCGCCGATCTCGGCCGCAATTCCGTCCACCTTGTCTCTGCTGTATTGCGGCTGATATAGTATATATTTTATCGAGTCGCGTTGTGCAATGTCGATAAGCGATGCCAACTGCTTGGGCGTAGGCTCTTTGCCGTCGTGTTCGATAGCTATCTGCTGCAGTCCGTAGTCGTCGGCGTAGTATGTATAAGCAGGGTGGTATATCATAAAAGTCTTAGTGCCGGACTCGGTCAGGCGGTGCGATACGTAGCTGTCTATCGAATCGAGACGCGATAATAGGGTAGTATAGGCTGTTTTGTACTTTGCAGAGTCGGGATATTGCTGTGCCACAGCTATGTATACGTTTTTGGCTATTTGTTTCAATGCCCGCGGCGACGTCCATATATGCGGGTCGATGCCGTGCGTATGACCGTTGTGGTGCGTGTGCGAACAGCTCCCGGCCAAAAGCTTTATTCCTTTGCTGAGGTCGACAATCGTCGTTTTACCGTCGATTTTCGACATTAAACCGCGCTCGAAATCGATTAGTCCCGTCCCGAAAACCATGCTCGAATTTGTCAACTCGGTTATCTGTTTGGCCGTCGGCTCGAATGTTTCCGGACTCGCTCCGTTTGGAACCAATATGTTTATTTCAAAGTCGTTGCATGTTATATCTTCGACTATTGATTTAAGTGGCGCGATAGTTACGTAGAGCGTCGTATCATCACTTTTCTTATCGGTCGAGCTGCATCCGACGGCAAATAGTATCAATAGCGACAATGCCTGTTTCAATATGCTTTTCATATCTGATTTTTTGTAGCGCAAAGTTAATAAAATATGCCGTTGTTTACCTTATTCCTGTCGATAATATTAACAATCTTTTGTCTGCCGCGCCTTTGCCGTTAATACCGAGAATG
>CAZEXJ010000210.1:0-4034 GCA_964516585.1 uncultured Alistipes sp. | reverse complement strand
AGGTTGTACTGATCGTACTACCTATTCGGTCGAACGAGCGCGCGGAAGCAAATGATGTCTTTTCACGAAAAATTACAAGAGGTTGAGCGAAGATATAATAATATCGCAACACTCCTCAATCTCGTCATCGGATATGGTCAGAGGCGGAGATATGCGGAAAGCGGTGTCGCAATAGAGGAACCAGTCGCTCATGATGCCGCGCTCGGCAAAGAGCGACCTTATGCGGAACAGGCGGTCGGAGACGCCGAGTTCGACAGCCAAGAGTAGCCCCGAGCGGCGTATTTCGACGACTGCGGGATGCGACGCAAGGCGCGATTCGAACATGGCGCCCTTGCGCTCGACTGAGCTTAAAATATCGTTGTCGACGAGGAAATCTAAAGCGGCCAAGCCCGCTGCGCAGCATACGGGATGACCGCCGAAAGTGGTGATATGTCCCAGAGCGGGCGATGATTGCAGTGTCGACATCACCTCTCTGCCCGCCGCAAAACCGCCCAGCGGCATGCCGCCGCCAAAGGCCTTGGCCAAGCAGATTATGTCGGGCGTGACGCCGTATTTCCGACATGCGAACATCTCGCCCGTGCGTCCCATGCCGGTCTGTATCTCGTCGAATATGAGCAGCGCTCCCACCTCGGTGCAACGCTTGCGCAGAGCCTGCAAATAGCCCTCGGCGGGTGTACGCACACCCGCCTCACCCTGCACGGGTTCGCACAGCACGCACGCCGTGCGCGTGGTTATGCGTGACAACTCCTCGAAAGAGTTGAACTCTATGGCCTGCGTATCGGGCAGCAGCGGGCGGAAAGCTCCCTTCCACTCCTCGCCCTCGGGCGCACCCATCATACTCATCGCGCCGTGTGTCGAGCCGTGATAGGCTCGCCGCATCGATATCATCTCGGTGCGATGCGTATAGCGTTTGGCCAATTTCAAAGCCCCCTCGACGGCCTCGGCTCCCGAATTGACGAAGTAGACGCTGTCGAGCGGATCGGGCAGCAGAGCGGCTATGCGGCGGGCATACTCCACCTGCGGACGCTCGACCATCTCGCCGTAGACCATTATGTGCATGTAGTCGGCTGCCTGCCGCTGCACAGCCTCGATGACGGCACGGTTGCCGTGTCCCACGTTGTTGACCGAGACCCCGGCCACCAAGTCAAAATAACGTTTGCCCTCGGGGGTATAGAAAAACGAACCCTCGGCTCTCTGCACCTCGATCATCAGGGGCGACGGCGAGGTCTGAGCCACGTGTGCAAGGAACTGTCTGCGAAGTATATCATTCATTGTTGCGATGTTTTATTCCATGTCGTAACCGCTTCGGGCGAGTATGCCCTCGGCGTCGCGAACGCTCTCCAAAGTCCAGCGCAGCAGCAGCTTCGACTGTTCGTCGCCGGACAGCTGCCAGCCGTCGACCGTCAGGCGCATGCGCTCGGAGAGCATGTATATGAGTATGGCGGCCGAAGCCGATACATTCAAACTCTCGACCATGCCGCACATGGGTATCGACAGAAACTCGTCGGCCGACGCGAACACCTCCTCGCTTATGCCGGCGTGTTCGGTGCCGAATATGAGGGCGAAGCGGCCTGCGCCCACGTCGAACGTCTCGGGCGTGGAGCTGCGCCTATGCGGCGTGGTAGCCACGATGCGGTAGCCGGCCGCGCGCAGCGACGCCAAGGCTTCGGCCGTGGACTCGTGACGGTAGATGTCGACCCACTTGTCGGTGCCGCGCACGATGTTGACGCTCGGATCGAACCGGCACAGCGTCTCCACCGTGTGCATGTCCTGTATGCCGAAGGCCTCGGCATGGCGCACTATCGCGCTGGCGTTCTGCGGGTGGAACATGTTCTCGGTCATCACGGTCATATAGCGCGTGCGGCTCGCGACGGTGCGGAGCAGCACCTCGCGGCGGGCGTCGGTCAGGAACTGCGACATGTATTCGAGCCGCTCGGCGTACCACTCGCGCGGGTGAACGGCGTCGCGCAGTCTACTTGCGATACTTTTCATCTTCGTCGAGTATTTTAAGATAACTTTCATAGCGCGACCATGCCACCTCGCCGCGTTCGACGGCCTCGCGCACAGCGCACCCCGGTTCGTGCGTATGGGTGCAGTTGTAGAAACGGCAGCCGGGAGCGAGCCGCATCATCTCGGGGAAGTAGCGGCACAGTTCGGCATCGTCGATATCGATAAGTCCGAAGCCCTTGATGCCCGGCGTGTCGATCACATAGCCCCCGTCGACGGGATACATCGTCGAGAAAGTGGTGGTGTGGCGTCCCTTGCCGTGGCTGTCGGAGATCTCGCCCGTGCGGACATCAGCCCCGGGCAGCAGCGAGCGTATCAGTGTCGACTTGCCCACGCCCGAGTTGCCCGAAAGCAGCGTCGTGCCCCCGCGAAGCAGCTCCCGCACGGTGTCGACACCCTCGCCCGTCACGCTCGACAGGCGGATAACGCCGTAGCCGGCGCTTCGGTATGTCTGCACGAAGTCGGCGGCCTCGTCGGCAGCCCCGTCCAACATGTCGGCTTTCGACAGCACGACGGTCACAGGCACCTTGTAGGCCTCGCACGTAACTAAAAACCTGTCGACGAACTCGCGCGCCGTGACGGGCGAGAAGAGCGTGACCATGAGCAGCGCGCGGTCGACATTGGCCGCTATGATATGTGACTCCTTCGAGAGGTTGGAGGCGCGGCGTATGACATAGTTGCGGCGCGGGGCGATGTCGGTTATCGTCCAGTCGCCCTGTTCATCGGCGCGGCATGCGACCATATCGCCCACGACCACGGGATTGGTCGAGCGCACGCCCTTCAGGCGCAGACGGCCGCGTATGCGGCAGCGTATGCGCCCCTGCTCGGCGGCCACCTCGTACCAGCTGCCCGTCGAGCTTACCACAACTCCCCGACAAACGTCACTCTGCATCGTCGGAGAGTGTTTGCGACGGTATGTAACCGTCGATGTTTCGCTGCATGTATTCGTCGGCGGCAGCGCGCACCGCACGGTCGATATCGGAGAGCTGCGGCCACAGCGCATCGCCCAAACGCACGAGCGGATAGAAGGTAAACGATCTGTCGAGCGTGGCGAAATCGACATATTTGTGTTCGAACAGCTCGCGCGCCTCCTCGCCCGTTTCGAGATAGCGGCGCACGGCTTCGGGGTTGTCGCGCAGCGTCTCCACCGAGATGCTCTCCGCATCGACGTTGGCCTTGTCGAAGACGGAGAACAATGCCCCCAAGGCCATCAGAACGGCGGCAACGCTCACTGCCGCCCCCGTGACGGTATCGACAGACTTTACCGGACGCCACACCGCCACCGAGCGTATCATCGGGGCTGCGATCCACACCGCAAGCATCACCACGGCCACTATCAGACAGAAGCCCACCGCGGCGGCCGAGGACTCGTCGCGGAGGAATATTCCGCCCACGGCCGCGGCATATCGCGAGGCGACGATTATAGCGATGTAAAGTCCCGCCATATGACACAACTGCACCACCAACCCGCGGCGCATACCCATGACCACCGCCCATATCACGATCAGAACAACTGCCAAATCTATCATATCGCACTTTATTTATTATTACTTATGGAGTGTATAATCCGCACGAAGTTACGATTTTTTTCGCTTATCGCCAATTTGCGGCGAAGAAATCGGATCGCGCACCGCACCGGGCACGGATTGTGCAACACTCGGAATGTGTGCCCGCCCGGCAAATGCAAACGGGCTTGCTTTTGCCCCCGCTTATTCAAACTTTGGCTGTGCCGTACATGCTTCCGCTCGGCAAAATGCAAACAAGTTTGCTTTTGCCCTCGCTTATTCGTAATTTGGCTGCGCCGAACATACTCCCGCTCGGCAATGTTCAAATAAATTTGACATTGCCCTCACTTATTCGTATATTTGCAGCACAAAAAAGTTTTGTATGAAACGCTATATAACAGGTCTTATCATGTTGGCGATACTCTCGACGGGCAGCCTTGCCGCCTCGTCGCGAGAGGTCTATTCGCTCAACGACGGCTGGTTGTTCTTCTTCAAGCAGGAGACCGACAGCGACGGCGCGCG
>CAZEXJ010000209.1:0-5431 GCA_964516585.1 uncultured Alistipes sp. | reverse complement strand
CGCGACGTGCCTCTGCAGTGCGATAAGATGATTTTGTACACGCGATTATGATTTTTCGCGTCACCTGCAAAACCTGGTGGGGGAGAGGAAAAATAGAGACTCCCACGTCGCGCTTCGCGCTCCTCGGAGTGACATTGCGGGGCTGTCATTCTGAGGAGCGTTCTGTGAACGCGACGTGAGAATCTCTGCTGTTTGCTGCGATTTCCACTGTCATGCCGCGTGCAGAGACTCCCACGTCGCGCTTCGCGCTCCTCGGAGTGACATTGTGGGGCTGTCATTCTGAGGGGCGTTCTGTGAACGCGACGTGAGAATCTCTGTTGTTTGCTGCGATTTCCACTGTCATGCCGCGTGCAGAGACTCCCACGTCGCGCTCCTCGGAGTGACATTGCGGGGCGTTGCACTCTGTCATTGCGAGCCGAGTGTAACGAGGCGTGGCAATCTCTTCATTGCGGTCTGCGCCGGGTTTTGAGGGTGAACCGATTTTTATCGGGTGAAAATTCACTGTTTAAAGCGATTTTTTATTAATTTTGCCACATTGTATGAAATAATCAAAAAAACCGATATAATTTATGGGAAGAGCATTTGAATATCGCAAAGCAAGAAAGATGAAGCGTTGGGGTCATATGGCGCGCACGTTTACCAAGATCGGCAAGGAGATAGAGATGGCCGTGAAGGCCGCCGGACCCGACCCGGCGAGCAACCTGCGTCTGAGACTTCTGATGCAGAACGCCAAGTCGGAGAACATGCCCAAGGAGAATGTGGAGCGTGCCATAAAGCGTGCCACCGATAAGGATGCCGCCGACTACAAGGAGGTGATCTACGAGGGATACGCCCCTCACGGCATCGCCGTGTTGGTGGAGACCGCTACCGACAATACGAACCGCACTGTGGCCAGCGTGCGCATGTACTTCAACAAGTATGGCGGTGCGCTCGGCACCTCAGGCTCTGTGGGCTTCATGTTCGAACACAAGTGCGTATTCAAGTTCAAGCCTCAGGCCGGAGCCGACATGGAGGAGTTGGAGTTGGAGATGATCGATTTAGGCGTCGACGAGTTCTATCCCGAGGAGGACTCCGTTACGGTGTATGCCCCCTACGAGTCGTTCGGCGCGATTCAGAAGTGGATCGAGGACAAGGGCTTCGAATTGGTTTCGGGCGAGTCGGTGAGAATACCGACCGACACGAAGGAGCTTACGGCCGAGCAGCGCGAGTCGGTCAACAAACTCATCGAGCACTTGGAGGAGGACGACGACGTGACTAACGTCTACACCACGATGAAGGAGGACGACGACGAACTCGACGAGGAGGAGTAACACTCTGCCGATCACCGTTCTGCACCTCGACAATAATATTCGGCCGACCGCGGACGCAGCTCGCGGGTCGGCCTTGCAAACACAGTAACCAACACTCCGCCGCGGGCGGAAACAGATAGAAAAGAGTATGAAGTTCAACGAATATAAGGGGCTTGACCTGCCGCGCGTAGCTGCCGAAGTGCTCGAACGCTGGTCGGCCGACGACACTTTCCACAAGAGCATATCCACCCGCGAGGGACATCCGTCGTTCGTATTCTACGAGGGTCCCCCCTCGGCCAACGGCCTGCCGGGCATCCACCACGTCATGGCGCGCACGATAAAGGATGTGTTCTGCCGCTACAAGACGCAGCAGGGCTACATGGTGCATCGCAAGGCCGGTTGGGATACTCACGGCCTTCCGGTGGAGTTGGGCGTCGAGAAGAAACTCGGCATAACCAAGGAGGACATAGGCCGCACCATATCGATCGAGGAGTATAACCGCACCTGCCGCAAGGCGGTAATGGAGTTCACCGACGTGTGGGAGAACCTCACCCGCCGCATGGGTTACTGGGTCAATATGGACGATCCGTATATCACCTACAACAACAAATACATCGAGACGCTGTGGTATCTGTTGAAGCAGCTTTTCGACAAAGGTTTGCTCTACAAGGGCTACACGATTCAACCCTATTCGCCCGCGGCCGGTACGGGTCTGTCGACTCACGAGCTGAACCAGCCGGGCTGCTACCGCGACGTGAAAGACACCACCTGCACGGCGCAGTTCAAGGTGGTGCGCAACGCCAAGAGCGAGAAGCTGTTCGACGGTGTGGAGGGCGACCTCTACTTCCTCGCATGGACTACCACGCCGTGGACGCTGCCGTCGAATACGGCCTTGGCCGTAGGCGCGGCGATAGAGTATGTGCGCATAAAGTGCCGCAACCCCTACACCGACCGCGAGCAGACCGTCATAATGGCTCGCGCTTTGGTCGATACGCTCTTTACCAAGAAGATGGAGGGGACGTTCACCGTGGAGGAGGATCGCAAGTGGAGCGGCAGCGAACTTGTGGGCATCGACTACGAGCAACTGCTGCCGTGGGTGAAGCCTATGGGCGATGCGTTCCGTGTCATTGCGGGCGACTTCGTCACCACCAGCGACGGTACGGGCATCGTGCATATCGCGCCGACGTTCGGCGCCGACGACGACCGTGCGGCACGCGCCGCAGGCATAGCGCCTCTGTTCGTGGTGGACAAGGCGGGCAAGAACCAGCCTATGGTCGACCGTCAGGGCAAGTTCTTCCGGTTGGAGGATCTCGACGAAGAGTTCGTGCGCACCAATGTCGACGAGAAGCTCTACGGCGAGTATGCCGGCCGCTTCGTGAAGAACGCCTACGACGAGCGCCTTACGGCCGACGACACCACGCTCGACGTGGATCTGTCGGTGATGCTCAAAGCCGATAACAAGGTATTCAAGATAGAGAAACACGTACACTCCTATCCCCACTGCTGGCGTACCGACAAACCGGTGCTCTACTATCCGCTCGATTCGTGGTTCATCCGCACCACGGCTCTGCGCGATCGCATGATCGAGTTGAACCGCACGATCGACTGGCACCCCGAATCGACAGGCTCGGGACGTTTCGGCAAGTGGTTGGAGGGCTTGGTCGACTGGAACCTGTCGCGTTCGCGCTTCTGGGGTACGCCGCTGCCTATATGGGCTACGGAGGACTACTCCGAATTGAAGTGCATAGGCTCGGTCGGGGAGCTTGTCGCCGAGATCGACAAGGCTGTGGCCGCAGGCGTGATGAAGGAGAATCCGTTCGCGAAGTTCCGCGTGGGCGACATGTCGGAGGAGAACTATTCGACCGATGTGATCGACCTGCATCGCCCCTATGTCGACAACATCGTGCTCGTATCGTCGAAGGGCGAGCCGATGCGCCGCGAGAGCGACTTGATAGACGTATGGTTCGATTCGGGAGCCATGCCCTATGCGCAGGTGCACTATCCGTTCGAAAACAGTGAGACGTTTGAGGAGGTCTATCCGGCCGACTTCATCGCCGAGGGTGTCGATCAGACGCGCGGCTGGTTCTTCACGCTGCACGCCATAGCGACCATGCTCTTCGATTCGGTGGCTTTCAAGCACATCATATCGAACGGCTTGGTTCTCGACAAGAACGGCAACAAGATGTCGAAGCGCCTTGGCAACGCCATCGATCCGTTCGAGGTGCTCGACGCCTACGGGGCTGATGCCGCACGCTGGTATATGATAAGCAACTCGCAGCCGTGGGACAACCTCAAATTCGACAAGGCCGGTGTGGACGAGTGCCGACGCAAGTTCTTCGGCACGCTCTACAACACCTATTCGTTCTTCGCGCTGTATGCCAATGTCGACGGCTTCACGGGCTGCGAGCGGGAGATTCCCGTCGGGGAGCGCCCGGAGATCGACCGCTGGATAATATCGCTGCTGAACACGCTCGTAAAAGACGTTACGGCCTCGTTGGAGTCTTACGACCCCACGCCCGCGGCGCGCATGATACAGGATTTCGTCGGCGAGAACCTCTCCAACTGGTATGTGCGGCTCAATCGCAAACGCTTCTGGGGCGGCGGCCTGACCGACGACAAAATAGCAGCATACCAGACTCTCTACACATGCTTGGAGACCGTGGCGATGCTGTCGGCGCCTGTCGCACCGTTCATCTCCGACCGCATATTCACCGATCTCAACGCCGTTAGCGGCCGTCACGCCGAGTCGTCGGTACACCTCTCGTCGTTCCCCGTGGCCGACGAGACGCTGATCGATACGGAGTTGGAGGATATGATGCAGCTCGCACAGCGCGTATCGTCCATGGTGCTGGCTCTGCGCCGCAAGGTCAACATCAAGGTGCGCCAGCCGCTCACCAAGATCATGATCCCCGTGCTCGATGCCGCCACGGCACGCCGCATCGAGGCGGTGACGGGCTTGATAATGAACGAGGTCAATGTCAAGTCGATAGAACTGATAAGCGATACGGCGGGTGTCATCACCAAACGCATCAAGCCCAACTTCAAGACGCTGGGGCCCAAGTACGGCAAGTATATGAAGCAGATAGCGGCTATGGTGGCGACATTCACTCAGGAGCAGATCACCCGCATCGAGACCGATGCCGAGACCGTGCTCGACATAGCCGGCGAGAAGATCGTGACCACCGCGGCCGACTTCGACATCACCTCGGAGGATATGCCCGGCTGGCTCGTTATGTCGGAGGGTCGTCTGACCGTCGCGCTCGACATAACCGTCACGGAGGAGCTGCGGAGAGAGGGTGTGGCGCGAGAATTGATAAACCGCATTCAGAATATACGCAAGGATTCGGGATTCGAGGTGACCGACAAAATCCGTGTCGAGATCGAAACGAGCGATCTTACTGCGGGCGCCGTCGAGCAGTTCGCCGACTACATAGCTTCGCAGACGCTTGCCGTGGAGGTCGTGGCCTCCGCAGTGCCGTCGGGAGCCGTTGTCGTCGATTCCGATGTCGACGACGAGCCGGTGAAGATCGCCGTAACACGATTGTAATAATATGTGCAGTAGGGGGTATAATTTGGATATTTGATAAATTATGCTTACCTTTACATTTATCTAAATGATTAGGTATATGGCAGAAGAGAAAACCAGATACAGCGATGCCGAACTCGAAGAGTTCCGCGCGCTTATTGAGCAGAAACTGGCATCGGCACGCGCCGACTACGAGATGTTGTGTTCAGCTACGACCAACGCCAACGATACCGAGGACTCTTCTCCTACTTTCAAGGTTCTCGAAGAGGGCACTACCACGCTCTCCAAGGAGGAGTATGGCAATCTGGCCGCCCGGCAGGTGAAGTTTATCCGTAATTTGGAGATGGCGCTCGTGCGCATCAACAACAAGACCTACGGCATCTGCAAGACTACGGGCAAGCTGATACCCAAGGAGCGTCTTATGCGTGTGCCTCATGCTACGGAGTGTATCGAGGCCAAGGAGTCGCGCCGCTGATTTTTTTCGTGAAAAGGCATCATTTACTTCGCCTCGTTCAAATCCGCAAATGGGCAGTACGCCAAGTACAGCCCATCTGCGGATTTTTCACGTGCGGCTTGTAACTAATGCCTTTTGACGAAAAATTAGGTTGTGGTGCTT
>CAZEXJ010000208.1:0-3448 GCA_964516585.1 uncultured Alistipes sp. | reverse complement strand
GCTCGTTCGACCGAATAGGTAGTACGCCGAGTACAACCTATCCGGTCTCACATCGTTTGCGTTGCAACTAATGCCTTTTGACGAAAAATGGGGTCGTGGTGCTTAGGAACGCTATTCCCACCGATATGTCATTCTGAGGAGCGCGTAGCGCGACGTGAGAATCTCATTTGGGCACGACTATTCCCTCTGTCATGTCATTCTGAGGAGCAACGCAGTTGCGACGTGAGGATCTCAAACGTAAATGCCTTCCCGAGCATAGAGACTCCCACGGTCGAAGCTGCGCTTCTCCCTCGGAGTGACGGAGTGGAGGTGTCATTCTGAGCGTAACAACGTGAAGCGAAGAATCTGGTTGGGGACAATTATTCCCTCCATACTGTGTGGATAGAGACTCCCACGTCGCGTTTTTCAAACGCTCCTCGGAGTGACAGATAGAGTGTTTAACGCGCGCTCCTCGGAGTGACAATCGAGTGTTCAGCGTGCGCGCCTCAGAGCGACAATCGAGTATTCTGCGCGCGCTCGCCGGAATGACAGGCGGCCGGCGGTTACCGCTGTCCGGTCAGGCGGAAATATTTGTCGAGGGTCATAAGCGATATGAGCTGCTCGCGGTGGCGGTCGGCGAATTGTTCGACATACCGGTTGGCGTTGCGCACTATCTCGCGTGCCCGATCGGGATGATCGATATAATATTGCAGCCGCTCGGGCACATCGGAGTAGTCGTCGCGTATGGCCACATAGTGGTAATCGGGAACGAGGCGACCCTCCATAAACCATGTCTCATAGCGCGGTTTTGGCATGACGGCTAACGAGTTGGACGACATGATCCATTTGAGGTTGGTTGCTACGTCGTTGCCCTCCAACGCCAAAATGAACTTGTATTTAAGTTGCTCGTGGAACGATATCTTGGGTCGGTGCCACTCGGCATAGTCGCGGCAGTGCGGGTCGCACTCGCCCAGATCGCACATCGGGTGGCCGTACCACTGCTCGAAGAAGCGTATGCGGTGAGGTTTGTGCGATATGTAGGCGCGAAATATCAGCCGGTCGATCTTTTGCGAGAAATCGGTGCGGTCGTGAAGAAAACAGAAATGGCGGTTCTTGTCGAGATTGAGCAGCACCGAGTTGGCATTGTCGCCGGCTATGGGACGGCTCTTGACTATCGACGCTGCGTCGGGGATGTGCGTCACGTCGCCGAAAAGGTATCGCCAGTGCAGCGAATCGTCGAAGAAGCGCGTATATTCGTATGCATCGAAGAAGTATGCCGTCGGACGCGGGCGCTGCCGATAGGTCATCTCCGCCAAAGACGGCGCATCGTTCCCCTTGCCGAAAATATCGGCCGGCGCCGACAGCTTGTTATAGTAGTCGGCACGGTCGCGGATATAATCGGCGTCGTTACGTTTGTCGATCTCCGCCAACAGCTTCGGCAGCCGGCTGCGCAGCAGCGATTTGGGCACGGCATATCGCGCAAAAGAGCGCATATAGTAAAGTATCTGGCTGTTATGGCCGTTGTTGAGAATATAGCCAAGGCTCTTCATTGTCGATTTGTCTTGTGATAATCGTACAAATATAATTAAATTCTGCCGATCGGCAATGCTCTGCCGGGCACGACGAAGCTAATCTGTCGAGAAGATAAAAATCGCTGCAAGCAGGCTTGCGAAACGAAAAATATAGCTACTTTTGTGTGAAACTTTAACAAACTGCGACATGAAAAGAAAATTCTCATTGCTTGTCATCGCTGCATTGGCCATGTGTGCAGCCGATGCGGCGGTGCCACACCCGATCGTGGTTCCCGACATCGACGGCTATATGACGCTCAAGGGCGACATGCACATTCACACCGTATTCTCGGACGGCACGGTATGGCCGACGACACGCGTCGACGAGGCAGTGATGGACGGATTGGACGTCATCGCCATAACCGATCACGTCGATACGCGTCTGCAAAAATACTCGAAAAAGGGGCTGTTCGACTGCGACCGCAACGAGTCGTACCGCATAGCGGCGGCGGCAGGCAGGAACTCCGACATATTGGTGATTCACGGAGGCGAGATCTCGCGCGGCATGCCTCCCGGACATTGGAACGCACTGTTCATCGACGATAACGACGCGATAGCCGAGGCGGCCGAGAAGTACGACGACAACCATATGAAGGCCTTGCATGCCGGTTTGGAAGAGGCACGGCGTCAAGGGGGCTTCACCGTATGGAACCACCCGCACTGGGAGCGTCAGGCGCAGAACGAGACCCGCTGGCACGAAGAGCATACGCAACTCTGCGGCGAGGGTTACATGCACGGCATAGAGATCTACAACGGTTTTTGCGGCTACTCGCCCGAGGCGCACCGCTGGGCTATCGATCACGGATGTGCGCTGATAAGCGGAACCGATGCGCATAATCCGCTGTTTCTCAACATCGACTACAATAACGGCATGCACCGTCCCGTGACGCTTATCTTCGCCAAAGAGCGCAGCTTGGAAGGTGTGCGCGAGGCGCTCGACAACCGTCGCACGGCCGTCCTTGCCGACGAACACGTATATGGCAGCGAGGAGCTGATCGGACAACTGTTTTCGGCCATGTTCGAGGTATCCGACATAAAATATACAGAGAAAAAGGTGACATTCAAGGTTGTCAATCGCAGCTCCGTCCCGCTCGTACTGAGCAAGGCGCCCGGCAGCGAGCGGGTCGTCTTCCCGCGCAGCATGATCGTTCGTCCTTTCGAGTGCACGTCCATTGCCGTCTACGGTCTCGATAACAAGAAGCCCATAGGACTCGACAGCTTCGATGTCAACTTCTGCGTCGACAACTTCCTGACCGAACCGGGCAAACCTCTCATCCACTCGATACATTTCGACATGCCGAAATAATTTTCCGATTTTTTCGTCAAAGGCGGTGCCCTCTGCCGGCACTCGACTGCCGGCGGGCGTTTCCGTTTGAGATTCTCACGTCGCGTGCAAAGCACGCTCCTCAGAATGACAAGTCGCAACACCTCCACCCTGTCACTCCGAGGAGCGCGTTAGCGCGACGTGGGAGTCTCTATCCACACGGAACAGAGGGAATAATCGTCCCCAACCGGATTCTCCCGTCGCGTGCAAAGCACGCTCCTCAGAATGACAGGACGGTGGAGATGAGATTCTCACGTCGGCCGCAAGCGGCCTCCTCAGAATGACAAGTCGCAACGCTCCACCCTGTCACTCCGCGTAGCGCGTTTGCGCGACGTGGTAGTCTCTTTCCACCCGGAAAAGAGGGAATTATCGTCCCCGACCTGATTCTCACGTCGCGTGCAAAGCACGCTCCTCAGAATGACAGAACGGTGGAGATGAGATTCTCACGTCGGCCGCAAGCGGCCTCCTCAGAATGACAAGTCGCAACACCTCCACTCTGTCACTCCGAGGAGCGCGTTAGCGCGACGTGGGAGTCTCTATCCACACGGAACAGAGGGAATAATCGTCCCCAACC
>CAZEXJ010000207.1:0-1581 GCA_964516585.1 uncultured Alistipes sp. | reverse complement strand
ATGTTCGACGATTTGAGACCAATTGATGCCGATGCGCAGTGTGCGACCCCGCTCTATATCGCCGGGCCGTGCAGTGCCGAGAGTCGCGAACAGGTGGTTGCGACGGCACGCGGCGTGGCTGCGTGCGGCGTGGGCTGGCTGCGTGCCGGGGTGTGGAAGCCGCGCACCAAACCCGGCGGCTTCGAGGGTGCGGGCGACGCGGCATTGGAGTGGCTCGCCGCGGCCAAGGCCGAGACGGGAATGCGCACGATGACCGAGGTGGCCACGCCGCAACACTTGGAGGCGGCATTGCGCTCGGGTGTCGACGGCGTGTGGATAGGTGCGCGCACGACGACCAATCCGTTTGCCGTGCAGCAGATTGCCGATGCCCTGCAAGGGGTCGATATTCCCGTTTTCGTCAAAAATCCGGTCAACCCCGATGTCAATCTGTGGATCGGCTCGCTCGAACGCATCTACAATGCGGGCATACGCCGATTGGCCGCCATACACCGCGGCTTCGGCACCTACGAACCTACGCCCTATCGCAATCCGCCGCAGTGGGCGGTGGCGTTCGAGCTTCGGCGACAGATACCGTCGCTGCCGATAATATGCGATCCGAGCCATATAGGCGGTCGCGCCGAGTTGGTGGCACCGCTCGCACAGCAGGCTATGGATATGGGATTCGACGGACTGATGATCGAGTGCCACTGCTGCCCGCAGGAGGCGCTTAGCGATAGTACACAGCAACTTACACCCGATCAACTGCGGCAGCTTATCGGCAGCGTGCGTCTGCGTCGCACACCCGATGCGCCCGATGCCATGCGTGATTTCCGTATGCGGATCGACACGATCGACAACCGTCTTATCGAACTTTTGGCCGAGCGCATGAGCGTTGCCCGGCAGATAGGCCGCTACAAATCGCAGCACGGCATGCCGATCGTGCATCGCGACCGCTTCAACGAGATACTCGAAGCGGCTGCAGCCAAGGCCGGGGATATGTGTTTGTCGTCAAAGTTCATCTATCGGATTATCACCGATATACACGAGGAGTCGGTGCGTCAGCAATGGGAGGTCAGCGATAAAAAACGACATACGTTGTAAATTTTTCGGCGAAAAAATTTGCAGAATAATATTTTTACACTACCTTTGCATTCGCAATCGAGTCGGGTTGCAGACATATTGCGGAAATAGCTCAGTTGGTAGAGCACAACCTTGCCAAGGTTGGGGTCGCGAGTTCGAGTCTCGTTTTCCGCTCAAAATAAGATCGACAGCCCGAAAGGCTGTCGATCTTGTTTCGCATTCCGGGGAACGACAACTCCCGCGCCCACCCCCGCCCCTGTCAGGGGTCGGGGTGTCAATTAGGCAAAAATATCTCCATTGTCATGTCGAGTGCAGAGACTCCCACGGTCGGGCTATGCCCTCCCTCGGAGTGACATAGTGGGGCGTTGCCCTCTGTCATTCGCCCAAAATAGTACATAAAAACGGGGAGGTTTTTGTTTATTGGTCAAAATTAGTACATAAATGCGGGTATTTGCCCGCATTTATCACTTCCATTTGATCCTGAAATACTCGTCTATAAACAACTTGCGATACCTCCTTGAC
>CAZEXJ010000206.1:0-9386 GCA_964516585.1 uncultured Alistipes sp. | reverse complement strand
GCCCATTTGCGGATTTGAACGAGGCGCAGGAAATGACGCCTTTTCACGAAAAATTCACGGAAAATAACTATACCAACCCCGCAAACCCCATAAACGCCATTGCCAAAAGGCCGGCAGAGATGAGCGCGATCGGAGTGCCGCGGAATGCAGAGGGTACGTCCTCCATTTCAAGACGCTCGCGAATACCGGCGAAGAGGATAAGCGCCAGAGCGAATCCGAGCGCCATCGAGGTCGAGTAGACCACGCCCTGCAACAGCGACAGCTGTTTCTGCATCATGTTGATAGCCACGCCCAATACGGCGCAGTTGGTAGTAATCAGCGGCAGGAATATGCCCAGAGCCTGATAGAGCGAGGGCGACACCTTCTTCAATACGATCTCGACCATCTGCACGAGTGCGGCGATAACCAATATGAAGACGATAGTCTGCATGTACTGTATCTCGAAGGTTTCGAGGATATAGGTCTGAATGCACCACACAACGATCGACGAGAGCGCCATAACGAAGGTAACGGCGGCACCCATGCCCATGGATGTCTCCACCTTCGACGACACGCCGAGGAACGGGCATATACCGAGGAACTGCGACAGCACCACGTTGTTGACGAATATGCTGCCGATGATTATCGCAAACAGCGTTACCGTCGGCACGGCCACCGAACCGCTGTTGAAAGCCTGCAATATCTCTTGTGAAATCTCTCCCATAAAGCACTAACGTTTTGCGATTTTATTAAACAATACCATAAGGTAGCCCAGTACGATGAAACCGCCCGGAGCAAGAATGAACAACAGCGGCATCACGTCGGGCGCGAACTCCACGCCGAAGATCGAGCCAGAACCCAGCACCTCGCGCACGGCACCGATGACCGTAAGCGATGCGGTAAAGCCCAAGCCGATGCCGATGCCGTCGAGAGCCGAATCAAGCGGCGTGTTCTTCGAGGCGAAGGCCTCGGCACGACCCAAGATGATACAGTTGACGACGATAAGCGGTATAAACACGCCCAACGATTCGTACAATGCCGGCACATAGGCCTGCATCAGCATCTCGATAATAGTCACGAACGATGCGATGACGACAATGAATGCCGGAATACGCACCTTATCGGGAATAAAGTTCTTGATAAGCGATATGACGATATTCGACATTATGAGCACCGCCATGGTGGCCACACCCATACCGCAACCGTTGATCGCCGACGACGTTACGCCGATTGTCGGGCACATGCCGAGAATAAGGACGAACGTCGGATTCTCCTTGATGATACCCTTTGTGATTAACTGCAACTTACTCATTGTCTACATCTCCTTCCTGAGCCGCAGGCTCCGTTGTTGTGGTTGCATCCGATGCCGTATCGACGGGCTTGTCGCCCGCGGCGGTCTCGAACTGTTCGCGCTGCCCCGTAGTCCACAGGAACGCCGCATAGGCAGCCTCCACTGCGTCGATATATGCGACCGACGATATGGTGGCGCCCGAGAGGGCGTCGATGCCGTTCTTATCGTTTTTCGACACGTCAAAAACCACCTCCGACGCCTTGCGCCCCTTCAATCCCTTTTCGAGGTTGTTGCCGGGCTTCTCCATGTTGGCGCCCAAGCCCGGGGTCTCCTTCTGCGACAGCACCTCTATATTGTATATCGTGCCGTCTTCGAGGAATCCGACCATAAGGTATATTTTGTCGGCATAGCCCGTCTTCGTGAGGCTGTGAGTCTCGACGGCATAGCCCACCGTCTCGCCGTCGGCCTTCTTCGATACGCGGGTAGCGACGATCTGCGCACCCTCGATCTTCATCGTATCGTGCACGAACGCGGGTTCGCCCTCGAATTCGGGCAGGACATCCGTCAGGGCAAGCAGCTTGGCATCGTCCTTAGTCTTCTTGATCGTGTCCTTGGTGATGTGGTTGACCATGCCGACCAAGAAAGCCGATACGGCAGTGATCGTAAAGAGCACCAAGACCATATTTTTCAATGTACTTTTCATACGCAATCCCTCTATTTTTTAGTTTTGACACCGAAACGCACAGGACGGCAATACTTGTTGATAAGAGGCACCGTGGCGTTCATTATGAATATTGCGAACGACATACCCTCGGGATATGAACCCCAAAGGCGGATGATCATCGTCAGGGCGCCGATGCCCACACCGTAGATCAACATGCCGCGAGGCGTCATGGGCGATGTCGAGTAGTCGGTGGCCATGAATATGGCGCCTAACAAGGCGCCGCCGGCCAACAGGTGGAACAGCGGCAGTTCATAGACCAACGAGCCGTGACCCATGCCTGCGAACAATGCAAAGACGGCCATCGTAGCGAGCACCGCCACGGGGATATGCCACGTTATGACCTTGCGCCACAACAGGTAGATTCCGCCGAGGATAAGCGCCAGCGCGCCGATCTCACCCATAGAACCGTTCATCACGCCGCCAAGCATCTGCATGAAATCGGCATTTTCCACAACACCGATGCCGCTCTCCTTGATCTGCGTAAGCATCGTCGCGCCCGAGAAGGCGTCGACATTGCCGTGCGCCGGGACAACGGCGAACGAGGTCATCTGCACGGGATAGGCTATCAACAGGAAGATACGGCCTGTGAGAGCCGGGTTGAACGGGTTCTTGCCCAAACCGCCGAAGGTCATCTTGCCTATGGCTATGGCCACGAACGCGCCTATGACCACGATCCACCATGGAATACTTGCCGGCAGGTTGAATGCTAACAGCACGCCGGTAACCACAGCCGACAAATCGCCGACGGTGGTACGACCGCGAAGCATATATTTCTGAATAAGGTACTCGAACAGCACGCAGCTGACCACCGATATGGCGGTAATGAGCAGCACATTGAATCCAAGCACCCACGTCGACACGACCAATGCGGGAACCAGAGCCAGAATAACATCGGCCATGATACCTCGCGTCGAGACGTCGCTATGGACGTGCGGTGATGGAGATATGAAGAATTTGTTTGCCATAATATCTTCTGTTTTATCGTTTTACTTTTTAGCGGCGCGTGCGCGTATAATGCCCATGACAGTCTGTTTGCCTAAACGGATGTAGTCGAGCAGCGGGATGTTGGCCGGGCACGAGAACGAACAGCAGCCGCACTCGATGCAGTCAGTCACGTTATGCTCCTCGGCTGCGTCCCACAGCTTCTTGCGCGACATTTTAGATATAAGGTAGGGTTCCAAGCCCATCGGACATGCCGCAACGCACTTGGCGCACTTGATGCAGGCCGATTCCTCGCCGCGCGTAGCCTCGTCGCCGCTTATGACCGTCAGACCCGAGCAGCCCTTCGTCACGGGCGAGGCGAGATTGACCATGGCGCGTCCCATCATCGGACCGCCGTTGAGCACCTTCACGTCGCCCTCGGGCAGACCTCCGGCGCGCTCGATAAGCGTCTCGATGGGCGTACCCATGCGGGTGAGGAAGTTATGCGTATCCTTTATCTGCTTGCCGGTGATCGTCACCACGCGCTCGATCAGAGGTTTGTTCTTCTGCACAGCCTCGTAGACGGCCACCGTCGTCGAAGCGTTGCATACGACCGCGCCCACATGTATCGGCAATGCCGGAGGGGGCGGAACCTGACGGCCGGTGACGGCGGCAATAAGCTGCTTTTCACCGCCCTGCGGGTAGCGTACTTTCAAAGGCATGATCTCTATGCCCTTGTAACCGCCTTTGGCGACTAACTCGCGCAAATGGGCTATGGCATCGGGCTTGTTGTTCTCGACACCCACCACGGCGCGATCGACGCCCACGGCCTTCATAAGTATCTCCACGCCCACGAGCATCTGCTCGCCGCGCTCCAACATCGTGCGATAATCCGAAGTAAGGTAGGGTTCGCACTCCACACCGTTGATTATCAATATGTCGGCCTTGCAACCGTCGGGTATCGACAGCTTGACGTGCGTGGGGAACGTTGCGCCGCCCATACCCACTACGCCGGCCTCCTTGATCTTTGCAATAATCTCTTTCGACGACAGCGTACACTCGCGCCGAAGCTCCTCCGAGCGGTCGATCGTCGAGACCCACTCGTCGCCCTCGCGTTTTATAGTCACCATCATCTGGCGCAGACCCTGACCGTTGACAGCCATATCGACAGCTGTCACGGTTCCCGATATGGGAGAGTGGATGTTGGCCGACATGAAGCCCGACGACTCGCCTATGAGCTGCCCGGTGAGCACCTTGTCGCCCTTGGCAACTTTCGCCGCGGCCGGTGCGCCGATATGCTGGGCAAGAGGAACGGTCACCTGATCGGGCAGATCGAGCACCTCGATAGCCTTCCCGCGGCTCCATTGCTTGTTATCCGACGGGTGGATACCGCCTATTGGAAATGTTTTCATATCTCTTGTCGTTTTATTTATTCTTTCGATGCGGTTTTCTGCTCTGCTGCGGCACTCTCCTCCTTTGCAGGCGCAGCCTTGACAGCCTTTGCCGGAGCGGCAGCGTCAGCCTTGACAGCAGCCTTTGCCGGAGCTGCGGCATCAGCCTTGGCAGCGGCGGGAGCTTTGGGAGCCTTGGGCAGCGGATCCATGCCGATAAGATTTATGGCGCCCGTGGGGCACTCGTTGACACACTTGCGGCACAATCTGCACTTCTGCGAGTCGATGAATGCAAGGTTGTTTTCGATGGTTATGGCACCGAATTCACACACCTTTTCACACTTGCCGCAACCGATGCAACCCGCCTTGCAGGCCTTCATCACCACGGCGCCCTTGTCTTTCGAACGGCACGCCACATAAATGGCGCGATTCTTAGGCAACTTCTTGCGCAACTCGATAAGCCCCTTGGGGCACGCCTTGACGCAGGCACCGCACGCCGTACACTTGTCGGGATCGACCTCGGCCAATCCCGAGACGGGATTCACCGCAATGGCGCCGAACTGGCACACGTCGACGCAATCGCCGTAGCCCAGACAGCCGTATGCGCAGGCCGTCTCGCCCACATAGAGCGACGAGGCCACCGCACAACTTTTGGCTCCGTCGAACGAGTTGGTGCGCGGACGCTTGTCGCACTTTCCGCCGCAACGCACCGTCGCCACCTGAGGAGCCTTCTCGGGAGCGGCTTTACCCAAATAAGCAGCAGCACTCTTCATAACGTCGGCTCCGCCCACAGGGCAGTAGAGCGACGATATGTCGTCCTGCTTGACCAAAGCCTCAGCCATTGCCCGACAACCGGCGAAGCCGCAACCGCCGCAGTTCGCGCCCGGAAGCATCTTCTCCACATCGTCGATACGAGGATCCTCCTCGACCTTGAATTTCTGTGCGACGAAATACAAGACAATCGCCAAAAGGCCGCCCAACACGCAGAGTGTCAAGACTGTTAAGATTAATACTTTCATTCCTGTTTTATAATTGTAAATTGAATTTTTCTATTCATATACGATCGCAGCGCATACAGCACCGCATAGTATGCGACCACTGCCGCCAGCGTTATGCAGGCCGCAGGTCCGTCCTCCGCACCCGCCAATTTGGCCGCGAAGAGCGACAGCAGCAAAACGAACAAAGGCATCACATATCCCCAGAGGATCGATGCGATGCCCATCGAACGGCGGAGCAAAGCCACTTCCACCTTGTCGCCCGCCTTGAATTCGGACACATGCGCCGTTTTCACGCCTATCACGCGTTCGCCGCTGTCGACGCCGCATATCCGGCGGGCATGGCAGGCTGCACAAGCGCTCTGACGCTCGACGGTAACATATACCGTCGAATCATCAACGCGCTGCACGATACCGATATGTCGGATAGGAGTTGGCATGTTCTAACGAGGGGCAAAGGGTTTACAAATACATGATCCGATCTGTTTCTTCCGGCTCAATCAGTCGCCGTAACGGTTAACTAACGGCATCAGCCACTCGTGACGGAACGCACACCTCGACAGACGCAGCACCGGCGGGAACTGATAGCGTTTGCGTTCGTTGCGCATAATCATCGAGTGGATCTTCTCTACGACCTCCGAATCGAATCCCGCATTGATGATCTCCTCGCGGTGTTGATGCTCCTCGATCATGCGGTACAATATGGCGTCGATCACCTCGTATGGAGGCAGCAGGTCGCTGTCCTTCTGATCGGGACGCAGCTCCGACGACGGCTCCTTGTCGATGATCGTCTCGGGGATCACATCGCCGAACGAGGCGTTGATATAACGCGCGAGATCGTAGATTTCGCCCTTGTAGAGGTCGCCCGTAACACTGAACGCGCCGGCCGTATCGCCATACAACGTACACCAGCCCAGCGCGTTCTCGCTCTTGTTCGACGAATTGAGGAACAGATATCCCGTTTTGTTCTGCACGGCCATAAGCATGATCGTGCGGATGCGCGACTGTATGTTCTCCTCCGTAGCATCGAACTCCGTACCGCCGATGACCGGTTTTAGCGTATCGATGATAGCCTCGTAGGCCTCCACTATCGGCAGCACGCTGTACTCGACGCCTAAGTTCTCGGCCAATTTCTTGGCATCTTCCACCGATTCGTCGGGCGAGAACTGCGACGGCATCATCAACACTCGGACATTCTCCCTGCCTAATGCGCCGACAGCCAAGCACGCCACTACGGCCGAGTCGATGCCACCCGACAGACCTACGCAGGCCTTGTAATAGTTGTTTTTATGGAAATAGTCGCGCAGACCCAAGCAAGCCGCATTGTAGACCATGCGCGTGCGGTCGTTGTATGAAGTGAAAGGCACCTGCAACGCCTGCGCACTCTCGTCGTCGGTGTCGAATACACGAAAATCCTCCTCGAAGCTCTTCAACAGCATCAACAGCTCGCCGCGGCTGTTCAACACGCCCGACGTACCGTCGTAGACTATCTCTCCCGAACCGCCTATCTGATTGACTATTATAAGGCTCTTGCCCTCGGCAAAAGCTAAGCGGCTCATCGTGTCGAAGCGGTAAGAGAGCAATCCCTTGCCGTAGCGGCGCGCATTGACCGAGATGACCAACTCCACTGCGGGATCGATGTCGTGCGTGCGGCTCAAATCGTCGCCCACCACGATCATCACGCGCTTGCCCGCGATGTCGAAACTCTCGTAACCGGTCTTCGATCCGACCAAATAACCCATTTCGCGCCGCGCCGTGACATATTGTTTGCCGATATATGCGATCCGCCCGTTTTTCGAGATGAAAGCGGCCGCACTCACAGTCCCGTATTCGGTCAGATAAGGTACTCCGACAATGGCGGCGATACCGCGGCACTTTGAAGCGATCGACTCGACTGCCTCCTCACACAACGTCAGGAATGTGGTTTTGCCAAGAAGCCCGTATGCCGGAGTGCCGCTCACGGCAAACTCGGCGAACACGACCAAATCTGCACCCTCCTGTTTGGCTCGATCGATACCTGCCACGATCTTGGCGGTATTGGCTGCGATGTCGCCGACGGTGTAGTTAAGTTGGGCCAATGCTATCTTCATACGACTAAAATTTTTCAGTACCTGAAATAATAACACGGCAAAGATAGCAAAACTATTTTAATATCCGAAAGCCTCCTATACTATTTTTCCGCAACGCGGCGCCATTCCCCCGCCTCACCAGCCCTGCCTGTATAATCATCAAATACAGCCATAACTGCCGCGTCGAAAAGATGCGGCGCGAGTCATTTTCCCCCACCCGAAAATTTGGCGGGTGGGGGATTTTTCCCTATCTTTGGCCGATATTTGGATTTTCTTATTTTAAGAGAATTAATCGGGGCGGAACCGCGACGCAGGACAGCGATCGCTCTTAGGCGGAATATTGACTGATAAATTACTATAACAAACTAAATTATCAACTATGGCTCTAATAAAATGTCCTTCGTGCGGCGCGGATGTATCCGACCATGCACTGCAATGTCCCAAATGCGGTCACGTCTTCCATAGCGCACAGAGCGCGCCTGCTCCCGGCGCTCAAACAGGCCAACCTAAGAAATCCCGATTCAACCAGTATCTCAAAGGCATCTTACTTGCCCTACTCATCTTCTATGTTGTAATATCTCTCGTCAACGGAGGTTTCGGAGGCTTTGCGGCAATGTTTCCGACATTAATTATAACGGTATTTCTTCTGCTGTTATATGTTCTCCTTAAAAAGGCATCCCCAAATTCATCCAACACCCAATATAATAATCAATATAATAATGCAGTCATGCCAGAGATTACCACATCTCAACTGTCCAACTGGCGAGAGGATGTTCCCTTGAAAGCCTTCTCCAACTCGGTGAGAACATGCACCATAGTCGCATCGCTTTTAATCACGCTTATATCGATAGTGATATTGATAGTGATGTCTGGCAAGTCCGAATCCAAATTCGCACAGGAGTTCACCAGCGACATATTCAGTCCGTATAGAACAGGATTGTTGATATTGGCCGTCGCCAACGTGATAACATTGATAACAGCCATATTCAGTCGCAGCAACAACTCCCATGCCGTCGCCACCGGCATAATCGGCACGCTTATAGCAGCCGGCATCACGATTCTTGTGGAACACTCGCAGAATGTTTCGAAATTAGAGGGCTATTACCACTACGCCACCGGCAACGCCGGTAAAGAGATGGACATAATGATCGCATGTCTATCTTTGGCCGCAATCGCCATTGTCGTCTACATGATAATCGCAGCATCTATTGCCGTCGCACGCCGCCGGTATGTTACCAGACTAATTGCATCCCCCGCGGCCGACAAGATGTCGATGCAGCAATATTGCAGCAGCCGTACATATGTGGTATGTCTTTGGGCGCTGCTCAGCATTGCCATTATCGCAGCATTGATCGGTCTGTTTATATTGGTTAAATCGCAACACTAACATTACTGATTAGTACCGCGGGGAAATAGCCATTGCCGCCCATGCGGCAACGGCATTTGCACCGCGACGAGATAAATTCGGCATCTGCCGGCATAAACCTTTAATAACAATTTCACACATGGAAAATCAAACCCCCGTTGCAACCTCCACGAGCCAGCGACCAGTCTCTTTCGTATCGATCGCCTACATCGTCACTCTGCTTGCCGCCACAGCGTTCAACATCTACCTGTTTGTAAAGCAGTTCGAAAACATAGGACTAATGAAACAGGAACTCCTCAAATTTAAAGATTCTCCCGACGTGCTACGGCAAATAACAGAGTCAATATCCACCGAACAATGGTTCGCTGTTGGTATAGGGGTCACAATTGTCGCTCTCGTATGGGCGATCGTGCGTCATATCGCCAAATACGTTAAGTTCTAACGACTGACAACTGACAACGCCCCCCACTCCCGCGACGATAATCATCTCCCGTCGCGGGAGTTTTTGCTGCATACCTCCACCTTGTCACTCCGAGGAGTGTGCTTTGCACGCCCTCCCTGTCATTCCGAGCCGAGTGTAACGAGGCGTGGGAATCTCTGTCCACACCGAATAACGGGAATAGTCGTCCCCAAATAAGATTCTTCACTCC
>CAZEXJ010000205.1:0-2498 GCA_964516585.1 uncultured Alistipes sp. | reverse complement strand
GTATTTCTCCTCCTCCGAAGGTCGTATCGCCCTGCTGGACGGAGTAGACCAATACATTATAGAGCCGCGTCATTACAAGTTGGTCATTGGCGAGATTCCGCAGACGCTGCTGCCGGATGCCTACCCGCTGGCAGGCGATGCCTCGATTTATTTGGATAATGTCCTTGCCCGCAACTTTTTCCAAATAGACAAAGACGGCAATGCCGTCCGCACGATTCGGGACAGGGGCTTGTGGAGCGCCGCAACGGCCGTCGATGACCCGTATCAGTGCAATGAACTCACTCAAGATGAGGTATACCATATTTCGTGCAAATGGCGCTGCCTCGTCGAAGGCTCGACGGCCGAACCCCGCTACGATTCGCCGGACTGGCTTTTGCTGGCCGGAGATACGACGCTCTCGCTCGACATCGAATCGAGCGAGGGAGACACCTTCCTGTATGGCCAACTTTTGACCACCCTCAAGGCGCGTGTTCGTCGGGGTGTAAACGATATTACAGGCGATATTCTGCCGGGCGACTGGACGTGGACGCGCGACACGGGCGATGTGCCGGGCGACACGGCGTGGAATACGGCTCACGTCGGCTGCACCAGCGAGTTGTCGCTGACCAACGAAGACCTCGCTGCACAGAGCGGACGCTTTATCTGCGAGGCGTATGTTCGCGACGGCATACCGCAGGTCCTGCACGCGGAGGTGGCATTTTAACGGCTTACGAATGTAATTCGAACGCTATATGAAGAAGACGAAAAGACTGAATATTATCTATCGACCGCTCGATGTTTCGCTGTCGCTACTTGTCCACGGCGGCAGTCTGACACAGACGCATTGCGCCGAGACCTCGGAATTTATCCCCGACCGTGAACTGACGCCGCTTGTTATCCGGCCGCAGATGTACGTTCACGATTCGGATGGCCTTGTCGAGAGCGGCCACGTGCAGATGTCGGAGATGATGTGGTATGCCCTGCCGGAAAATATCGCGGCCGGCGCAACGGACGAAAGTTATCTGAAGGAGGAGCTCAGCCAATATCTCATCACGGCGGCGACGGCCGGATATGCCGTCGGTCAGAACGGCGAGCTGACGGTGTCGGCGAACATCCCGTATCGCGCGCCGGTGGTATTGGTATTCGCGGGCAGTTATTGGGACGGCCGGAGCGGCAAGGTGTTGCGCGTACACGCATCGGCAACATTGAATACGACCTCGATCGCCTTGCCGGCTACGCTGTCGCTTGACAAGCCTGCGTCGTGGACATTCAACCCGATGGAGGACAGCGGCACACGTTCGATTGCTGCGTCGCTGCGATTGGGCGGCAAATCGGCCGAAACGGCACAGTGCAATGTTCGATACTGGTGGTATAAGGCCGTCGATGGCGTGGAGTCGCTTGTCGATGCGAACGATGATCTGTTCTATGAGAGCGGTCAGAACACGGCCGTCCTGACGATAGATCCGCGCTATCTTTCGCACCCGCTCCGGCTGATCTGCAAGGCCGAGTATGCCCTACCCGGAGAGAACCTCCCGCAGATGCCTTCGGCGACCGGTCTCAAGGCGGAAACGGTTGTGGCCCGCCGCTATCCGAATTACGACTACGACAATTTTGTTCATGGCGGTGTCGAAATATCGTCGTCCGCAGAAAAGGTCAAGAACGAATGCGTCGTTACGGTCGGCCGGCGCGTGCTGGAATCGCCGTCGGAGTGGTTCTCGGTAAAGTGGTCGATTAAACGAGCCGTATATGGCGCCGAGTGGCTCACAATAGGCTACGGTGACAGCATACGGATTCCGGCATCGGAGTTCGCCGACGGAGCGGATGTAGGCCTTGAGCTGGAGGAGCATGAGGCGCTGGGTGCAATGTCGGTCGGCAATGAGGTAATATGCGACAATGGAGCGGTAATAACTTTATAGGCCATGAAATACAGATATGCAATCATTCCCTATTCGAGCGCGGTTTTGCTCGGAGTGGAGCACATTCGCCGGCGAACGGTGACGGGCGAGGTAATTGTCAATGAAAGCGACTTGCTCACCTATGGAGAGCAGACCTCGTTCGAGGATAAAATCAAGCAGTTGGGCGGTCGGACACTGACCGCACTGGAGGCAAGACAAGAACTACAAAAAAACATAATCAATGAGTAACGTAAAGGGCCAAGCCCATATTCACTATGTCAAACAGGGCGATACTTTGACCTGCGATTTGCGCAGCACGTTCCCCCTCAAACAGTTTATCTCCAACGGCAGCGGAACAATCGCGCCGTCGTTCGCCGCGAACAAACCGTGCATCTATCCGGTGGTTCGAAGCTCGCTGACCGCCACGCGCGTTCAGGTTGAAACGGTCGGTTACAAATGGCGTTATAACACGGTCGAACTCAAGTTCGACAACTCCGGCCTGTCGCTGGCAATGGGAGCGATTCCGGCCGGTACATTCAAAAGCGAGTGGAAGACCGTGGACGGATTCGGCGTGCCGACGCTGATGGTCTGCAAGGAGCTGGCATCGGCCGGCAACATCGATTC
>CAZEXJ010000204.1:0-2714 GCA_964516585.1 uncultured Alistipes sp. | reverse complement strand
GCTATTCGCACCCCAACATCAAGGGCAAGATCGGCGGTGTCGGTACTTATCACATGGAGTACGACAAGAACTACCGGTATCTGCGTGAGGCCATCGGCATCTTGAACCCCGTTATCGAGTACTAATCAAAAAATGAATCCGATTATGAAAAATATATGGAAAATAGGCTTCGCGGTCTGCTTCTTGGCAGCCGCCGTGGCCTGCGAGGATGCGGAGTATGGTGTGATCGAAAATATGGTCTACATCAGCGAGGCCGCACCCAACAATAGCGCCAATCAGCAGATCGGTTCGCTGACCATCAAAGGCGACACCGAAACCTCGTTCACGGTGCGTATGGCCCGTGCAGTCGACGCCGACGTCACGGCTACCGTCATCATCGATCCTTCGATTGTCGAGGAGTACAACAAGGCGAACGGCGCCAACTACCAGGTGCTGCCTTCGGAGTACCTCTCCTTCGAGGAGGAGGTGGTCATCCCCGCCGGCAACATCGCCGCCGCTCCCACCAAAGTGGCGATCAAGCGTTTCGATACGCCCAACGGCGAGTCCTACGCCATCCCCTTCCGCGTGGCAGAGGTCGAGGGTGCGCCGGTGGCTTCGGTCTCCTCCAAGTGGATGCTGCTTCTGGACAAGCCGCTCATCCAGCGCGTGCCCATCTTCACCGCTTACCACGTTCCCCACAGCGATGTGGAAAACAGCCCCTGGAATCTGACCACCGCCGAGTGGACGCTTGAGACGCTCCTGAACATGGACTCCTTCGGCGTCAACAACCAGGCTATCTTCAACTTCAACGCCAGCGTCGAGGTCTATATCCGTTTCGGCGATGCCGGCAAGGATTACAACATGTTGCAGATCAAGCACAACGGATCGCAGGTTGACTCGAACTACCGTTTTGACACCAATACGTGGTATCATATTGCCTTCGTTTCGTCGGGCGGTTCAGTGAGGCTCTACGTCAACGGCAAAGAAGACGTGGCGCTCAATGCCGCTCCTCCGTCGGTCACCTTCAACGGTATTCAGCTGGCCTCGTCGGGTACTCAATACTTCCGTGCCCGCGCCCAGTATGCGCAGGTACGTTTCTGGTCGAAGAGCCTGACAGAGGCGCAGTTGCAGGCCAATATGCACAAGGCTGTCTCTGCGTCGCTCGGCGGTCTGGAGGCCTATTGGAAGATGGACGAGGGCGAGGGCGCAACCTTCGCCGATGCTACGGGCAAAGGCCGCACGCTGACCTGCACCGGCAGCTACGTCCCCACCTGGGCGCCCGAGTTCGACTTCAGCTCCTTATAATAAACGGTAAATAAAACAACAGAGATGAAAAATATGTGGAAATATGCAATGCTTCTCGTTGCCGCTTCGGGTCTCTTCGCTTGCGAAGACCCCGAGGTGGGCGAGACGTTGCCCGACTATTACTCGAAGACTTTCGTGACCATCCAGACTTCGGGTTCGACCGACCTGATCGAAGCTCAGGTCGAGAACACCCCGATTGGCGTCTTCCCCAAAACCGAGTACAACCGTCAGGTGGTCATCAGCCTGACCCGTGAGCTCGCAACGGACCTGACCGTCGAGGTCGGCGCCGACCACTCGCTTGTGGCCGCCCGTGCCGAAGCCGACGGCGTCGAGTACAAAGAGCTGCCCCTGGCGGCCTGCGTGACCTCCACGGAGTCGATCGTGATTCCGGCCGGCGAGCGTCAGGTGATTGTCAACCTCTCGCTCGGCGACGTCAGCTTTGCCTCCGAGACCCAGGCGAACGAGTCCTTCTTGCTGCCCTTGGTGATCGCCAAGGTCTCCGATCCGTCGGTGACCATCAGCAAGCAGAAGCACGCCGTTTATTGCAAGGCCAACGCATCGTTCAACCTGATGCGCGATATCAATTCGTCCAGCGAGGTGATCGGTCTGCCCCTGAATACCGCCGGCTGGACACAGACGGGCGGTGATAACAATATTATCGACGGCGACCTATATACCAGCTGGCGTATGCCCAGGCAGAACGCCAACGAGGTAATCATCGACATGGGTGCCGTGAAGCACGTCACGGGCCTTGGCGTGAAGGGCCACCAGAACGTCTACACCTATGTCGGCATCGAGTACAGTGTCGACGGCGAGAACTGGCTGTCGGCCGGCACGATCGACCGGTCTATGGGTTATGTGGTCAACGGATCTTCCTACGGAGCATTCTACGGTTCGGCCGATGCGCGCTATCTGCGTCTGAACCTCAGTGTGTCGTCCAGCTCCTCCAGCTACCGGACCATTTACGAGGTTATGGTATACGCCGCCGAGTTCACCGAGCCCTACACCTATCTGTCGACCTCCGAGCCGCGCAATGAGGTGAACGCTACGGTGGTTCATACGCCTTCGGGTTCGACCGCTACGGTTTCGGGTACGATCACGGCCCACGTGAGCGAGCCCAGTGCGTCGGGTTACACGGTAACCTACACGATCGACAACTCGTTGGTCGAGGAGTACAACGATTACAACTACACCGAGTACGCAACCCTGCCCGACGGTATCCTGAGTGTTCCCGAGTGCACGATCGACGCCATGGCCTACGCATCGGGCGCGATCCGCCCCACACTGACGGGCAATCTCTCCTCCCTGACCGAGCCCACTTACGTTGTTCCGTTGCGCATTTCGGTTGACGGTATGAAGTCCAGCGAGGAGAACGGCGTTGCCTACGTGATCATCAACACCGAGTCCAACGCCTTCATGGCCGGTCCGAC
>CAZEXJ010000203.1:0-5121 GCA_964516585.1 uncultured Alistipes sp. | reverse complement strand
AGATGCAACTCTCCGACAGAGCGAAGCGATGGGGCGTATTGGGCGTACGTCCCATTGCTGAGTGACGAGGAGAGGACGCAGGTGCGGTGTTTTCACGGAAAACAACCCAAGCACCACTACCAAAATTTTTCGTCAAAAGGCGTTAGTAGCGGTGCCGACATGAAATTGGCGCGGATAGGCTGTACTTGGCGTACTGCCTATTCGCGCCAATGATTGAGGTGCCGCTAATGACGCCTTTTCACGAAAAATTCACGAAAAATAGTTTATCGCTGTCTCCTCTGCTCCCTGTTAAACTGCTGCTGCTGACGCAACATCTCCTCGTATCGCTGCTGGAACTTCGACTTCTTCTTGGGTCGGGCTGCCTTGGCCTCGATATTGGCTCGCACCTTGTCGTCATCGACATAACGACGTATGAGATACATCTGTATGATTGTTATAAGCTGCGAGAGGAAGTAGTAGTAGCACAGACCCGACGAATAGTTGTTGAAGAAGAAGAGCATCATGACAGGCATTACGTAGACCATCATGATCTTCATACCCGTCATTTGAGGCTGTGTGGCGGCAGTCTGATTGTAGCTGACGTATGAGTATCCGAACATTGCCAAAGCCATTAACAGCGCGAACAGACTCACATGGTCGCCGTAGAACGGGATGTTGAACGGCAGGTCGATGACGCTGTCGTATGACGACAGGTCGGATGCCCACAGGAACGACTGGCCGCGAAGCTCGATGCTGGCGGGGAAGAAGCGGAACAAAGCCCACAGGATAGGCATCTGTATCAACAACGGCAGACAGCCGCCCATGGGGTTGATGCCGGCCTTGCGATAGAGTTCCATCATGGCCTGCTGTTTCTTCATTGCGTCCTCCTTGCGCGGATATTTGGCATTGAGAGCCTCCAACTCGGGTCGTATGACACGCATCTTGGCCGTCGAGAGGTAGCTCTTGTAGGTGAGCGGGAATATCACCGCCTTAACCAACAGCGTGAGGATGAGTATGATGAGGCCAAAGCTTGGCAGATAGTCTTTCAACCACGAGAACAGGGGAATAGTCACCCAGCGGTTGATCCAGCCTACGAGCCAACCGCCCATAGGCACCATGCGTTCGAGCTGCACCGGTTCACCCTCGAACTCCACACCTTTCAATATGCGGTAGTCGTTGGGACCGTAGTAGAAGGCGAAGTTATAATCTGTCTTCGCCTTGTCGACCGGCAGGGCGAGGGTTGCCGAGAAGGCTTTCAGATAGTCGCGTCCCTGCTGCGTGCTCGTCGAGAACTCCATATTGGCATTGAACGGCGTATTGCAGATGAACACCGATGCAAAGTACTGCTGCTTGAATGCCAACCACGTAAGGTCGCGATGATACTCGTGGCTGCCGTCGGCATCCATACTGTTCATATCGCCCTCCGAGGGCTGGTAATAAGCGATCGTAGTGGCCATATCCTCGTTCTGGAAACCGCGCTCGTTCATATTCGAACGGTTGCTCCAATTCACCAACACATCGTCGCGGCCGCCGAGATAGGGCGTCATGTTTTGCATACGCACATCGAAATCGATCGTATAGTCGCGGCTCGCGTTGCCCGTATTGTGGATCGTATAGATGTAATCGACATATGCGTGATCGAGCGTATCCATCGAAAGACGCAGAGCGAGCGTGGCAGCATCGTCGGCCGTCTTGTGGTCGATGATGCGGAATACGCAGTTGTCGGTGGCGATACGGCGATTGGTCGTCGGCGTAAACAGCACCATATCGAACTTGGCGCTTGCGGGCTGCAACAGCTCGACCGGCTCGGTGCGCTCCTCAGGCTTGTCGGCATAACGCATATACTCTTTCAGCCGCACGTTCGTGACCTTCGCTCCGCGCGTTGAGAACTCGACAGTCATCAGATCGTTCTCCACGGTCACCGTCTCTGACTCGGCGTTCTCCGCTGCGATGATAGCCTCGCCCACGGCCGCTATCTCGGCCTCGCGCGCACGCTGTTCGGCAGCGGCACGTTCGGCAGCCTTCTCCTCCTCGGTGCGCGTGTCATGAGCCTCCAAGGCGGCTTTTTCAAGGCGTTCGGCCTCGGCGCGCTCCGCTATTCGCTGCTGCTCGGCGATCTGTTCGCGCTTCCATTCGTTGTATTTCTCGGCCTGTTTGTTGTTGTATATGACGAATCCGACGAAGATCAAACCCATCAACACCAGACCTATTATTGTTTTTCTATCCATCGTATAATCAAATATTTCTCTGTTTGACAACTGCTATTTGCCGCCATGCTCCCCGGCATATTGCAAAGCAGCCGCTACGAACGCCACGAACAAGGGGTGCGGATTGGCTACCGTCGAGCGGTATTCGGGGTGATACTGCGTACCGATGAACCAGCGGTGCGAAGGTATCTCCACCACTTCGACCAAACCCGTATCGGGATTGACGCCGACAGCCTTCATGCCCGCCTCGTCGAACTGCGCGAGATAGTCGCTGTTGAACTCATAGCGGTGACGGTGACGTTCGACGATAGTCTGCGTACCGTAGGCCGCCGCCACACGCGACTCCTTGGTCAAATGACAGGGATAACCGCCCAGACGCATCGTGCCGCCCTTGGCCGTCACGCCCTTCTGCTCCTCCATAAGATCGATCACGGGGTGTGTCGTGGCCTGCTCCATTTCGCTCGAATTGGCATCGCTCCAGCCTAACACGTTGCGCGCGAACTCTATGACGGCGCACTGCATGCCCAAACATATTCCGAAGAAGGGCACATCGTTCTCACGCGCATAACGCACGGCTGCCAGCTTGCCGTCGATGCCGCGGTTGCCGAAGCCCGGAGCCACCAACACGGCCGACATCTGTCCGAGCTGTTCGGCCACATTGTCGGCCGTCAGGCGCTCGGAGTTGACGTAGTGCAGCTTTACCTTGCAGTCGTTGACGGCGCCGGCGTGTATGAACGACTCGCTTATCGATTTATAGGCGTCGGGCAGCTCGGTGTATTTGCCCACAAGGGCTATGTCGACCTGCTTGGCGGGGTGTTTCACACGCTCGACGAACGCGCTCCACGCAGCCATATCAGGCTCCTGTTCGGCTCCCAATCCGAGTTTGTGCAACAGCACCTCGTCGAGATGCTGGGCGTGCATGCGCAGCGGCACCTCGTAGATCGTCGGCACGTCGATCGACTCCACCACGGCCTCGGGTGCGACATTGCAGAACAACGCCACCTTGCGACGTATGTCGGCATTGAGCGGATGCTCCGAGCGCAGCACGAGCACGTCGGGTTGCAGACCGTTCGACAAGAGGTCTTTGACCGAATGCTGCGTCGGCTTGGTCTTCAACTCGCCCGAAGCGGCCATGTAGGGGATCAGCGTCAGGTGAACCAGCACCGTAGTCTGATAACCCAGCGTATAACGCAGCTGGCGCACCGACTCGATAAACGGCAGCGACTCTATGTCGCCCACCGTACCGCCTATCTCGGTGATGATGACATCGTATTGTTTGCTTGTGCCGAGCAGCTGTATGCGGCGTTTGATCTCGTCGGTGATATGGGGAATGACCTGCACGGTCTTGCCCAAAAACTCGCCGCGGCGCTCCTTCTCTATGACGCTTTTATAGATCTTGCCCGTTGTGACGTTGTTGTTTTTAGTGGTATGGATCGATGTGAAACGTTCATAGTGTCCCAAATCGAGATCGGTCTCCGTGCCGTCCTCCGTAACGTAGCACTCGCCGTGTTCGTAGGGGTTGAGCGTGCCCGGATCGACATTGATATAGGGGTCGAGTTTCTGTATGGTCACCGAATAGCCGCGAGCCTGCAACAGGCGCGCTATCGACGCCGAGATTATACCCTTGCCCAACGACGAGGCTACACCGCCCGTCACGAAAATGTACTTTGGTTTAGATAACTTCATTGTCTATTTAAGTAATCTGTTACTCCTGCTTCGATGCCTCGGCCTCCTGCTGGTCGATCAAACGCACCTTCTCGATGGTATCGGCCATTTCGCGCTTGGCGCGCTCGATCTTATCGCGCACGTCGGCGATCATCGCGTCGGCGTTCTTCGACTTGGAGAAGAAGCCGATATTGTTCTCCAACAGAGCGATATCCTGCTCCATCTGGCGCACCTTGTTATAGAGCCGCTCGCGCTCCGAACGCAGACGGCGGTCGCCCTTCATGCCCGAAACCTTGTCCTTGAAACGGTTCATCGAACGGTCGCGCTCCGACGAGCGCAGCGTCGAGAACATCTCGTCGACAACGGCCTTGTACTGTTTCTGTACGGCATCCTTCTGCTTGATAGGCACGAAGCCTATCTCGCTCCAACGGCGCTGGAAATCCTTTATCATCTCGAAGCCTCCGCTGTGAATATCGGCCTCGCGCATCTCGGCCAGCAACGCCTGCTTGCGCTGCAAGTTCTGCTCGTGCTCGTCGTCGACGGCAGAGAAATGGCGCGCCTTACGCTCGAAGAACGTATCGCACGCGGCACGGAAACGCTTCCACACCTGATCGGAATAACGGCGCGACACGGCGCCTATGCCCTTCCATTTGGCCTGCAAGGCTATCAGCTCGTCGGTGGCATGCTTCCAGTCTTCGCTCGTCGAGAGAGCCTCGGCCTCGGCGCATATCTCCTGCTTCAATGCCAAATTGTGCTCCATCTCGTTCTTCACTCCGGCATAGAAGTCGCGTTTGAGTTCGAAGAACTTGTCGCACGCGTTTCTGAAACGCTCGTATATGCGGTTGTTATCCTTCTTCGGAGCGAAGCCTATCGTCTTCCACACCTTCTGTATTTCGAGCAGCTGTTCGCTGGCACGGTTCCAGTCCTTGCGCGTCGTGAAGGGCGTCGACAACAGAGCCTCGGTCTTCTCGCACAGGCCGGTTTTCAGTTCGAGATTCTTGGTCTGCTCGCTCTTCAAACCCTCGAAATACTCCTGATGACGCTTGTTTATGCGGCTCGAAGCCTCCTTGAAACGCTCCCAAAGAGTCTCCTTGTACTCGTTGGCCACAGGCCCCGTCTCACGCCACTCGTCGTGCAGCTTCTGCAACTTGCGGAACGCCTCGACCACCGAAGGTTCGATGATCAACGCCTCGGCCTGCTCGCAGAGCGACAGCTTTGACTCGTAGTTCTTTTTCAGATCGAGATCGCGCAGCTCCTTGTTTATCTTGAT
>CAZEXJ010000202.1:0-3159 GCA_964516585.1 uncultured Alistipes sp. | reverse complement strand
GTACTCGGCGTACTGCCCATTGTCGAGCGACAAGGCGCGGAAGTAGAATAGTATTTTTCACGGAAAAGAATCCAATTTTTCGTCAAAAGGCGTTAGTAGCGGTGCCGACATGAAATTGGCGCGGATAGGCTGTACTTGGCGTACTGCCTATTCGCGCCAATGATTGAGGTGCCGCTAATGGCGCCTTTTCACGAAAAATTCACGAAAAATTCACAAAAAAATTACTCTGCCGCAACAACCTCAAACTTCACAACAGCCTTAACCTCGCGGTGCAGCTTGACAGAAGCCTCGTAGTTGCCCAAAGTCTTGACTGCGTCGACGGCGATAGCCTTGCGGTCTACCTCCACGCCCTTGGCTGCAAGAGCCTCGGCCAAATCGGCAGCAGTGACAGAACCGAAGATCTTGTTCTCCTCGGCCTTGACGGCGATCGACAGAGTCAGGTTAGAGATGGTCTCGGCCAGAGCCTGAGCGTCGGCGAGGATCTTGGCATCCTTGTGTGCGCGCTGGCGCAGGTTCTCCGCAAGCACCTTTTTGGCAGATGCGGTAGCGGCCTTGGCGAAACCCTGAGGAATCAAGTAGTTGTTGGCATAGCCCGGCTTCACGACAACGATATCGTTGGCATAACCGAGATTCTCGACATCTTTGATAAGAATTACTTCCATAGTCTCTCCTCCTCTTTATTATTTCATACAATCTGTTACGAACGGCAGAATTGCGAGGTGGCGGGCGCGCTTAACGGCCTGAGCCACTTTCTTCTGGAACTTCTGCGAAGTACCGGTCAGACGACGGGGAAGAATCTTGCCCTGTTCATTGAGGAACTTCTTCAAGAACTCACCGTCCTTATAGTCTACATACTTGATGCCGAGTTTCTTGAAACGGCAATACTTCTTCTTTTTGACATCTACCGATACGGGGTTGAGATAACGAATCTCAGATGCACCCTGCTGTGTATTCTCCTGTGCCATGATTTACTCCTCCTGTGATTTGTTCGAAAGCTTGGCGCGACGCTTGGCAGAATACTCTACGGCGTATTTGTCCTGCTTGAAAGTTAAGAAACGAATGATGCGCTCGTCGCGGCGATACTGCGTTTCGAGCGTGTTGATGATCGAGCCTTCACCCGTGAACTCCATAAGGAAGTAGAAACCGGTGGTCTTCTTCTGAATAGGATATGCAAGCTTCTTCAAGCCCCAGTTCTCGAAATTCACAATCTGACCGCCGTTCTCGGTGATGACGCCTTGGAATTTGTCAGCTACCTCCTTTACCTGTGCATCGGAAAGTACCGGCGTGACAATGAAAACGGTTTCGTAATTGTTCATAATTGTTTTTATTAAATTTTTGCATTAAAGCCCACAAAGGTACGCATTTTTTCGCGAATACAAAAACTTGTCGCATTTTTTCGCTCCTCAATGCAAAAAAAATACGCCGCGCAAGGGCGGCGCATAATGTCGGCGGGCGATTAGAACTCCACCGCAGGGACAGTCTCGGCGCCCTCCTGAGCCTCGAACAGAGGCTTGCGGTCGAACCCGAACATATTGGCGATGACGTTGGTCGGGAAGCGGCGTATCGACTGGTTGTAGCGGCGGGCAGTCTCATTGTAGTTCTTGCGCGCCACACTGATACGGTTCTCGGTGCCCTCCAACTGATTCTGCAACTCCAAGAAGTTCTGGTTGGCCTTCAAATCGGGATAGCTCTCGGCAACGGCGATAAGGCGACCCAAAGCCGAGCCGACCTCGTTCTGCGCCTCGATATACTTGGCCATGGCCTCGGGCGTGAGACCCTCGGCGTCGATGTTTATCGACGTGGCTCGCGTGCGGGCATTGGTGACCTCCTCAAACGTCGACTTCTCGTGGGCGGCATAGCCCTTGACTGTGTTTACGAGGTTGGGAATCAGATCGGCGCGACGCTGATACTGAGTCTCGACATTAGCCCACTCGGTCACAACACCCTCCTGCTTGCTGACCAATCCGTTATAAGATGTTACGCACCAGATGACCACGACGGCGACTATACCGACGATGATCCACATTTTTTTGTTCTTCATATCATTGATTTTTAATATAAATATCCTCTTTAAATATCGTTTCAAATCGCCCGGCCGGCACTCTACCAGCGCGAGCCGGCACCGCCGCCTCCGAATGATCCGCCGCCGAAGCCGCCGCCCATGCCGCCTCCGCTACCTCCGCCGAAACCGCCCATGCCGCCCATGCCGCCGGGCCACCACAAACCGCCGCCCGAACCGCGGTCGTTGCGCTTGCGTTCTTTCTTCGTATGGCCGCAATTCGAGCAAAGATATGTCTTTTCGACGATTTCATATCCGCGGCCGCGTTCGACAACCACCGACGAAAGGAGTTTAAGCGTATGCTTGCCGCAGTTGGGACATTTCGACCGCCGATATTCGCCCACGACCACCATCACTATGGGCAGCACCACGAACGACAAGACGATCAGCAGCGGTAGCCACATCGACATATCCTCTCCCGCATAGTCGTCCGTACCTCCCAGATCGAGTTCGCTGCCCGACAGCAGCTTGTCGACAGCCTCCATACCGGCCACCATGCCCGCCGAGTAATCGTCCTCGCGGAAATAGGGCACCATGTATTTCATCTGTATGCGCTTGCTCAGGGCATCGGTCAATACGCCCTCCAAGCCGTAGCCCGTGATGAAACGTATCTCGCGACGGTCGCGAACGAGCAGCACACCCAAGCCGTTGTCGTTGTCCGCCCGACCTACGCCCCACTTCGAGAACAGCTCCATGGCGAAGTCGAACACATCGTCCGAAGCGATCTCATCGACGGCAACCACCGACACCTGCGCTATGGCACGATGACGCAGCGAGTAACATATCGAATCGATACGCGCCACCGACTCCGGCGACAGTATGCCGTCGGGGTTCGACACGAATCGGTAGCGGTTGCTCTTTTGTACGTTGGGCACGGCGTCGACCGTATAGCCGCCCGCAGGCGCCGCCGCAACGAAGCTGCAACAAAGGATCAACAACCCGACAATCAGTATCAAAACTCTTTTCATATCGCACCAAAGTTACGTATTATTTTTCATAACCGATGCAAAAATCGCAAAAATCGTGAAATGCCCGCACGCACCGCAGCGTATCAGGCCAACCGTATGCGGGCAATCTGTCAACGAGGGCGACGACCAGCG
>CAZEXJ010000201.1:0-6596 GCA_964516585.1 uncultured Alistipes sp. | reverse complement strand
TTATGCCCAACTGTTCGGCATTCTCGCCCGTGAGCATAGGTCTGAAAAAAATGGTTTCCAAGTCGCGGCCTGTGTAGGTCTTAGGGTTTTCTATAAGTCCCATAATGTGTAAAGATTAATGAAATTAAAAAATAAATTGTGCAGCGACAGGCTCTGCTGCCTGTTGCCGGTTGTTGTCATGTTGTGTCGTGTGCCGAGACTCCCACGTCGCGCTAACGCGCTCCTCGGAGTGACATTGCGGAGCGTACAAAGCGATATCCGCTATGTCCGACAACCTCCCAACGCCCCACCCGGAGCGAAGCGACAACAGCCCCTCCCGAGGGAGGGGTGTGGGGTGGGGTCAGAATTGTAAAACGGCGCAAGCCGTCGCTTCGGTGGTCGACGTTTGTGTTCTCCCACGCCTCGCTATGCTCGGCTCGGAATGACAGAGTGGAAGCGTGCAAGCACGCTCCTCGGAGTGACATGGTGAGAATCTCATTTGTGGCCGACTATTCCCTCTTTTGCGTGAAACGGCCGCGGGCGGATATACCAATCGTTATAGCCGCCCGCTGCCGTTTTGATTGTTGCGGTTTACAGAACCGTGTTGATGACAATATCTGCCGGTTTCAGGCCGTCGCCCTCGACATGCAGGGTGATTGTTCCCTCGCGGTCGCGCAGCGAACGCACTATGGCTAAGGCCTTGCCGTTGAACAGCTTGATGCGGTCGCCTTTGAGGCACTCCGTGCCGGCGGCATTGCCGTTGTCGACTCCGACCAATTCGCCCTCGCCCTCGATCGAGAAGCGGAGCTGGTTCATGGCCGTAGGCATGAAGTTACCCTCGGCATCTATGGCGTCTATGGTTATGTAACTCAGGTCGTAACCGTCGGCTGCAATCTCCTGACGGTCGGCCGTGAGCGTCATTGCCACCGGCTCCGAAGCCGTGCGGCGCGTATGGCGCATGATCTCCTTTCCGTCCTTGTAGGCTATGGCGGTGATCTCGCCCGGCTCGAACTCCACGCCCTCCCACAGGGCATGCAGGCGGTCGGCCGTCTTGCTGCTGCGGCCTATCGAGCGTCCGTTGACAAGAAGCTCCACTTCGTCGGCCGTATTGTAGTATGCCCACAGGTCGATCTTGTCGCCCTTGTTCCAGTTCCAGTGGGGGAACAGGTGCAGCGTGGGTTCATCGGTCCACTCGGAGCGATACATGTAGTAGCAATCCTTCGGGAAGCCGCACAGGTCGACTATGCCGAAGTACGACGAGCGCGACGGCCAAGAGTAGGGTGTAGGCTCGCCTATGTAGTCGAAGCCTGTCCAGACGAATGTTCCGGCCGCATATTCGCGGTCGCGCACAGCTATCCATGCCGCTTCGTGGAGCGTAGCCCACGGTGCGCGCGAGTTGTCGTAGGCCGAACACTGGTGGTGATCGGTGTCGTAGGGCAGATCCCACCTCTCGGGCACCACGTGCAACTGCGACGACGGGTGCAGGTAGAAGCCGCGGCTGTTGAGCGCCGACGCTGTCTCCGAACCGATGAAAGGCTTGCCGGGGTACCACACCTTCACCGAGTCGTAGTCCTGCTCGTGATAGTTGAAGCCCACGATGTCGAGCGCTCCCGAGCGCAACAGGTTGTTCATCGGGCGAGTCTCGTTGCAACCGGCCGTTACGGGGCGTGTGCTGTCGAGCGACTTCAAGACGTCGACTATGTGGCGCGTCATAAGCACGTTCTGGTTGACCTCGGCGTCGCTGCCGGTCGAAGAATCGCGGCTGAGGAAGTTCAACAGCAGGTTTTGCTGCTCGACGGGCAGGTCGCCGAACTCCTCGCTCAGGTCGTCCCACTGTTCGAGTATCTCGTTGCCCACGCTCCACATGACGATCGACGGGTGGTTGCGGTCGCGCTTGACGAAGTCGGTGAGGTCGCGTTCGTGCCACTGATCGAAGAAGCGTGAGTAGTCGTATTGCGTCTTTGCGCGCCGCCACATGTCGAAAGCCTCGTCCATGACTAAAAATCCCATACGGTCGCACAGGTCGAGCAGCTCGGGTGCCGGCGGGTTGTGCGAGGTGCGTATGGCGTTGCAGCCGTAGGAGCGCAGGATCTCCAACTGACGTTCTATCGCACGACGGTGCACGGCCGTGCCCAAGGCGCCCATGTCGTGGTGCAGGCATACGCCTTTGAGTTTCATCGGCCGATCGTTGAGGCTGAAACCTTTGTCGGCATCGAACGAGAAGGTGCGTATGCCGAACGGCGTCGTGTACTCGTCGAGCGTGCGGCTGCGATATTGCAGCGTGGTGGTAAGCGTGTACATATAGGGGTCGTCGATGTCCCAGCGGTGGGGCGACGACACCAATATATCCATCTCCACATCGACACTGGCCGATGCCGGGATGGTTAGCGTGCGATGCTCCTTGCGCGACTGTTTGCCGTCGTCACCCGATATGCGGTTGATGACCTTCACGGTGCGGTCCTCGCCGCTCTTGTTGGTGACGGTGACTACGGCATGAACGGTGGCCGATTGGTCGCTCACCTCGGGGGTGGTGACGTATGTGCCGCTGTATTCGACGAAGATGTCGCCCGTCGTGACTAAACGTACATTGCGGTAGATGCCGCAGCCGGCATACCAGCGCGAGTTGGGCTGCTCGGAGTTGTCGCATCTGACAGCTATCACGTTATCCTCGCCCTCGGGGTTGAGGTAGGGGGTGATGTCGTAAGAGAGCGACGAGTAGCCGTAGGGGCGGTAGCCCACCTCCTGACCGTTGACATATACCGTGCTGTTCATGAATATGCCGTCGAACTCGACGTTGACTCTACGCTCCGTCACATCGGGTGTAGTGAAGTGTTTGCGGTACCAGCCTATACCGCCGGGAAGCGCACCTCCCGAGGGTGTCGAGGGGTTGTCCTTGCTGAATTCGCCCTCGATGCTCCAATCGTGGGGCAGATGCAGTTCGCGCCATGCCGAGTCGTCGTACTCGGGCTGGGCGAATGCCGCGTCGTCGCCCAGAGTGAAACGCCAGTCGAAGTTGAAGTCCTCGATCGTGCGCGGCTGTTGCGCCTGCTGGCAGCCGACGGCCGCGAGCAGCACCAATATTGGGAATAGAAGTTTTTTCATCGGTTATAGTTTTAATTTAATATTATCTTTATCGGTCGACGTCGCTGCGGAACGGCAGGGCGGGCAGTCCCCAGTTGTTGCGCACGTTGCCCGGGCGGAAGTTGCGGAAGCAGTAGCGCACGGCCACAGGCTCCGATACTTCGTCTGCCCAAACCACGAGCGTCGTCGAGTTGAAGTCGTCGCGTCGTGCATGCGCCTCGTAGAATCGTCCGTCGGAGCCGCATACCTCGAATCCGCGTATCTCGCCCTCGATCGAGAGACGGTCGTGAGCGTTTTTGTAATATACGCGCATGGCGCTGCCCTCGCGCTCGGCGCGGTCGAATACGAGTCCCAATGCGGGCGTGTCGTAGCCGTATTGGTGCAATGCCCACAGAGCCAGACGTTCGCCCACTTCGCGTTTGCGACGCGGGTGTATCTGGCCGCGCTCCCATTCGTAGACCAGATCGTTGGTCGATACCATGCCCGTGCCGTCGATCATAGACATGACACGCTGCTGCTGTTCGCGCAGCAACGCGCCGCTGCCCGGGTAGCTGTCGGGAGCCTCGCCGCCGCCGTAGTCGTATGGCGCTATCTCGACATAGTAGAACGGCAGTTCGCTGCCGAACGCCTCGCGCCAGCTTGCGATAAGCGTTGCGAGTTTGTCGGCGTATGTCTGCGGCCGGTCGGTGTTGGAACAGCCCTGATACCACACCGCACCCTTGAACGTGAAGCCTAACAGGGGGTGTATCATGCCGTCGTAGAGCGATGCCGCACGCGAGTAGTTCTCATCGTCGGGCAGATCGAGCGTACCCTCCGGCCGCAGGTTGTAGTCGGTAAAACGCTGTTGCCGCTCGATAGGTATCCACGACTCTATGCAGGTGCCGCCCCACGAGCTGTCGACTATGCCCACGGGTATGCCGAGCGTGCGTTGCAGCGCGGCGGCGAAGAAGTAGCCTACGGCGCTCCACTCGCCGACAGTCTGCGGCGAAGCGCTCTGCCACTCGCCGCCGCGCGTGTCGTCGGCGGGCGACAAGGCGGCCGCACGCGGCACCTTGAAGTAACGCAGAGCCGTGTTGGGCGCGGCGAGCAGCACCTCGGCCGATCCCTCGACAGGACAGCCCCAGAAGCCTTTGACGGGCATCTCCATGTTGGATTGACCCGAACACAACCATACGGTGCCGATTAGGATGTCGTCGACGGTGAGGCGCGAACCGTCGTCGAAAGTGATCTGCTGCGGCTCGAACGAAGCCTGCGGCGTGGCGATGACAAGTTCCCAGCCTCCGTCGTCGCCTGTGCGCGTGGTCTGCCGCTCGCCCCACGAGGTCGTGACTGTGAGTTTGCGACTTGGGCGGTCGCTCCACCCGTGCAGCCGCACGCGGCTGTTTTGTTCTATCACCATGCCCCGGCCGATGATGTGCGGCAGGCGCACCTCGGCGCGAACGATGCCCGACAGGCAGAGCAGTGCGGCGATTATGATCGAGAGTCGTTTCATGTTCAATCGCAGATCAGATGTTGTCGCCTAATGCGGCATCGGCCGTGCAGTTGAGTTTCTCGACGAGCGAGCCGCATTGTACGGTGTAGCTGCCCTGTTCGAGATACCAGCGCGCATCGCGGCCTACCATTGCCAAACGCTCGGCAGGCAGCGTGAACGTGACGCGGCGGCTCTCTCCCGGAGTTAGCTCGATCTTCTCGAAGTCGCGCAGACGCCGGGCGTCGGGAACCACCGAAGCCACGTCGTCGTTGATGAAGAGCAGCACGCTCTCTTTGCCCGTGCGTGAGCCGGTGTTGGTCACCGTAACGCCTATGCGTATCTCGTCGCCGGCTTTGAAGTCGCGACCGGCTTCCACTTCAAGATCGGAGTATTCGAAGGTCGTGTACGACAGTCCGTAGCCGAATGCCCACTGTGCGGCCACCACGGCGTTGTAGTCGTATGCGCCCTGCATTGTGCCGACGCTCTCCGATACCTTGTGGTCGTATGTGGTCATCGAGTTGGAGTATTTGGGATAGGTGTAGGGCAGTTTGCCCGAGGGGTTGACCTTGCCGTAGATGATATCGGCTATGGCCGAGGCTCCCTCCGTGCCCGGCAGGTAGGTGTGCAGCACGGCCTGCATACGGTCGGCGAACGGCTCTATTATGCGGGCGCGTCCCTCGTTGAGCACGAGTATCACGGGCTTGCCCGTTGCGGCCAAAGCCTCGGCCAAGGCCTGCTGGTTGGGCGATATGGCCATCTCGGTGAGGTTGCCGGGGGTCTCGCAGTAAGAGTTCTCGCCTAAGCACAGCACTATGCAGTCGACGTCGGCTGCGGCGCGCACGGCGGCATCTATGTCGATATTCTTCTCGTCGTAGTATCTGCCTGCGGGATCGTACTCCACGCCTGAGGCATAGACTATGTTGTCGCCGCCGTGGCTGCGCATGGCGTCGAGTATCGTTGTGCCGTCGGGCAGCACTTTGTCGACTATGTCGCCCTGCCAAGAGTAGCTCCAGCCTCCGCACAGCGGACGTACCAGATCGGCATTGGGACCTGCCACGAGAACCTTGCTGTCGGCCGAGAGCGGCAGCAGCGACTTCTCGTTTTTCAGCAGTGTGATCGACTCGCAGGCCGCTTCATAGCAGGCGCGGCGTATCTCCTCGCCTTGGAACTTGGGATAGTCCTTGACGTAGGTGTTGGGCGTGTCGATCAGACCAAGGCGCAGCTTCATGCGTATGATGCGCGCTGCGGCATCGTCGATACGCTCCTCTGACACTTTGCCCTCGCGAACCAACTCGATGAGCAGCGGGCAGAAGTTGACGTCGTAGGGTATCATCGACATGTCGACACCGGCGTTGATCGACTGTCGTATGGCATCCTTGTAGTCGGTGGCGATCTTCTCTCGGGTGTAGAGGTTGACTATGTCAGCCCAGTCGGTGACGATCACGCCGTCCCAGCCGAGACCCTCTTTCAGCCAGCCGGTAAGCAGTTCACGGTCGGCGTGGGTAGGTATGCCGTTGACCGAAGCCGAGTTGACCATGACCGACAGCGCTCCTGCTTCGATTGCGGCCTTGAAGGGGGCGAAGTGCTTCTCGCGAAGCTCGCTCAGCGAGACGTATGCCGGTGTGCGGTCCTGTCCCGAGTTGGTCATGCCGTAGGCCATGAAGTGTTTGGGGCACGAGGCTATGTGGTAGGCGTCGATGTGGTTGGGGTCGTCGCCCTGATAGCCGAGAACCATTTGCCGCGCCATCTCGGCCGAGAGGTAGGCGTCCTCGCCGAAGCTCTCCCAGACGCGCGGCCACGAAGCCTTGCGTCCTAAATCCATAGTGGGCGAGTAGGTCCACGGAATGTTGCTTGCCCGCACTTCGTAGGCCGTCAGCTCGGCCATGCGGCGCACCAAGGCGCGGTTGAACGATGCGGCTGCGTTGATCTCCTGCGGGAACAGCGGCGAGCGGTGCGTGTAGGTGGCGCCGTGTATGGCGTCGATGCCGTAGAGTGTGGGCAGACCGGTATGGGCTGTCGATACGGCGTTGATCTTCTCTATGATCTGGTTCCACTGCTCGGCCGT
>CAZEXJ010000200.1:0-4296 GCA_964516585.1 uncultured Alistipes sp. | reverse complement strand
ATCCACTACATCAACCGGTTGCTGCCTATCATCACGCATACTTACGAAGAGCAAATGCACCGGAAGCACATCCAGCTGGGACGTCTGCTTTGGGGGATCAGTCTGCTGTCGGCCATGTTCGTCGCGATGGCCGCCGTCGCTATTGTCGAGAAACGGCGTATAGCGCGGGTGGAGCAGCAAACCCGGAAGATGAACGACGAGCTGAGCCGGGTCAATGCCCGATTGCAAAAGTATATCAATCTCCTCCAGGAATCCAACAATATCAAGGAGTCCTATCTGGGCCGCTACCTCGATCTTTGCTCGGACTATATCGGCCGTATAGAGCGCTACCGGTCCAGCCTGAGCAGACAGGCCAAGACGGGCAGTTTGGAGGAGCTCCGCCAGGCCCTGAAGTCGAAGGCCTTCATCGAATCGGAGCTCGACGAGTTCTACGCCCAATTCGACGCCACGTTCCTGCACCTCTTCCCGAACTTTGTGGAGCAGTTCAATGCCCTGCTGCAACCCGACAAGCACATCGAGATCCGGCCGGGGAACGATGCGATTCTCTCCACCGAGCTTCGGGTTTTCGCTTTGATCCGGCTGGGGATCAACGACTCGGTCAAGATTGCCGAGTTCCTGCGGCGCTCCGTTCAGACGATCTACAACTACCGCGTGAAGATGCGGAACGCCGCTCTGGACGACCGCGAGGAGTTCGAAAAAAAGGTTATGCGGATCGGACAACTCTCATAAACCGCTACTATATCGAAGTGGCGTTCCGAAGCGCAATATGTTCGAACAAAGCGCTTTAGACAGCATACAAGTGCTACTTTCCACTACCATCGGACTGCTATTGCTGGGAAAATGCGGGCGGGCTGTTTAATTTTGTAGTGCTTTTCACGAAGAAAGCGGCCGGTTTCTTCGGAGAGGTTCAGTCAACCAATATTTTAACTAAGAACTACTAAATGAAAAATCTGCACTCATGGGTTCGTTCGGGATTGCGGCTCGCCTTGTGCCTCGCAATGCTGAACATGGGATACGCCGCCTTTGCACAAAAGGCGACGTTAAGCGGTACGGTTCGGGACGCGGCTGGTAATCCAATTTTGGGAGCCACCGTCGTGGACAAACAGAACCCCACCGTAGGAAGCTCCACCGGGCTCGACGGATCCTTCTCGATCGCTGTCGGGCCGAACGCTACATTAGAGGTGTCGTTTTTGGGTTACTGCACTCAAACGATCGCCGTAAAGAACCGCACGCATATTGATGTGGTGCTCGAAGAAGACACGACTTCCATCGCCGAAGTGGTGGTCGTGGGCTACGGAACTGTGAAGAAGACCGATCTGACGGGCGCAGTCTCGTCGATCGGCGACAAGGATATCCGCAATGCGCCTGTGGCGAATGTCGGACAGGCCATACAGGGCAAAATCTCGGGCGTACAGATCGTCGACGCGGGAAAACCCGGCGACAACGTGACAATCAAGATCCGCGGCCTGGGTACGATCCATGACAGCGACCCGCTGGTGGTAATAGACGGTGTGCCGACCGATCTGGGGCTTTCGGCGCTCAACATGGCCGATGTGGATCGGATCGACGTGCTGAAAGACGCCTCGGCGACGGCCATCTACGGTTCGCGCGGAGCCAACGGCGTAGTTATGGTGACCACCAAGCGAGGCCGAACCGGAGAGGGCAAGCTGAGCTTCACGGCCAATTGGGCCATTCAGAACGCGCTGAATGTTCCCGAGATGCTCAACGCCTCGGAGTATGCCGCCTTCTCGAACGACATGCTTTCGGCTGCCGGCCTCTCGACCAATCCCGCATGGAGCAAGCCCTCGACGCTCGGCGAAGGGACAGACTGGCTCGATGAACTGCTTCACACCGGATTCATGCAGAACTACACGGTCAGCTACTCGGGTGGGAACGACAAGGCCCACTACTACGTGTCGGGCGGATTCCTGGACCAGACGGGCATCGTCCGCACGGTCGGTTACCGTCGCTTTACGTTTCAGTCCAACAACGACGCCCAGGTATTGAAGTGGTTGCGCTTCAGCAACAACATCACCTTCTCGACCGACAGCAAGAAGTCGGGGGCTTACTCGATCGGCGACGCCATGAAGGCGCTCCCGACGCAGCCCGTGCACGAAGCCGACGGAGCGTGGAGCGGTCCTGAGGGGAACGCCTATTGGTACGGCGATGTCCGCAACCCGATCGGTCCACTCTATACGAACGAGAACCGCACGAAGGGATATAATTTCCTGGCGAATCTGTCGGCCGAGATCACCTTCTGCAAATGGCTGAAGTTCAAGAGCACGTTCGGTTACGACGCCAAGTTGTGGTTCGACGACAACTTCACGAGGGCCTATCCCTACAAGCCGATCCCCGTGGAGGAGACGAACCGCTATCAGTCTTCGAACAAGTCCTTCACCTATCTGTGGGACAACTACTTCACCTTCGAACACACCTTCGCCGGCAAACACTATCTGAACGTTATGTTCGGTTCTTCGGCCCAGTGGAACGAGGCGGACTACTTCAATGCGAACGCGGCCGGATTCCTTTTCGACAACGTGCATGAATTCGACAACGCCTCGACGATGAAGGACATCGGCGGCTCGGCCAGCGATTGGGCGCTGCTTTCGCTGATGGCACGCGTGAACTACACCTTCGATAACCGCTTCCTCCTGACGGCCACCTACCGCCGCGACGGATCGTCGCGCTTCGGCCCTAACTGCCGCTGGGGCAACTTCCCTTCGGTTTCGGCCGCATGGCGCATCTCGCAGGAGCGCTGGTTTCCGAAAGATTTTATAATCAACGATCTGAAGCTGCGAGCCGGCTACGGCATCACGGGTAACGAGAAGATCGGTGCCTACGCCTATCTGTCGACCTACAACACCGGCTCCTACATATTCGGCAGCACGGTCGTTCCGACCCTTGCCGCCAAGACCATGGCTAACCCCGACATCCACTGGGAGGAGGTGCGGCAGACCAACTTCGGACTCGACATGGGGCTGTTCGGCTCGCGGCTGACCTTCTCAGTCGACGCCTATGTGAAGAACACCGTCGACATGCTGGTTAAGGCCGCCATCCCGATTACTTCGGGCTTCGAGGATACCACGACTACCTACACCAATGCCGGCAAGGTGAAGAACAAGGGTGTGGAAATGAGCCTGCATTCGGTGAACTTCGACGGGCGCAACGACGGTTTCCGCTGGGAGACCAGCGTGACGGCTACCTACAACAAAAACCGAATCGTCAGCCTGAACAGCGAAACCCCGCTCTACCAGAACGAGAAGAACGGCGCCTACATCACCATGCAGCGCAACGGGCTGCCGATCAACGTCTTCTACGGATACGTCACGGACGGCCTGTTCCAGACCCAGGAGGAGGTGGACAGCCACGCCTTCCAGGAAGCCAGCACTGCTCCGGGCGACATTCGGTTCAAGGACCTGAACAACGACGGCATAATCAATGAGCTGGACCGTACGGTTATCGGCAACCCCAATCCGAACTGGCTCTTCTCGATGGTCAACAATTTCTCGTGGAAAGGCCTCGAACTCTCGATCTATCTCCAGGGTGTATCGGGCAACGACGTCTTCAACGTGAACGACATCACCAACGAGGGGATGGCTTCGGCCCACAACCAGACCGCGTCCGTCCGCTACCGGTGGATGGGCTACGGCACGAGCACCGTCTTGCCGCGCGCCGTGTTCGGTGACCCGAACCACAACGCCCGCATCTCCGACCGCTTCGTGGAGGACGGCTCTTATCTGCGCTTGAAAAACATTACCTTGGGTTACCGCCTGCCGTCGCGCTGGATGAAGAAAATCCATGTCGAAAACGCACGGATCTACTTCTCGTGCGAGAACGTAGCCACGCTGACCAAATATTCGGGCTTCGATCCCGAAGTGGCGATCAACGGCCTCGATGACAGCCGTTACCCAATTTCGCGCACGTTCAGCTTAGGTATCAACTTCAACTTCTAATCCGGATCAGAACCATGAAAAATATTCCAATTTCGATCTTTGCGCTCCTCGCTCTGCTGACCGTATCGTGCAGCGACTTTCTCGACAGTTTCCCGCCCTATGCCGTCGATCCGAACGTCTCGGTAGAGGATGCCGAGGCCATAGCCCTGACCAACAGCTGCTATACGCCGCTACAGTCGTCCAATCTCTACAACCAGCGCATCTGGTCGCTCGATATCGTGGCCGGCAACTCGGAGGTGGGAGCCGGAGGTGGCGACGACGGCATCGAGACCATTCAATGCGCCAATTTCGCCGCTGCGAGCGACAATGGATTCGCCCTCTACATCTGGCGGTCGCCGTGGGT
>CAZEXJ010000199.1:0-3860 GCA_964516585.1 uncultured Alistipes sp. | reverse complement strand
GACTACGGTTATGTCGGTGCGGCTCCCGGGCGTATCACGCTCTACAAGGGACGCGAGATCGTCGCCCGCAACATTCCGCAGGAGGAGGCGCTCGACCGGCTGATCGACCTTATCCGCGCGAACGGCGACTGGCGCGAAGCCTAAACGCCACCCTACCACCCTATCGAACGGCAACCGGAGCGAACCGGTAACAGCACCCAAACGAAGCGAGGCGTTCTCCGAATGGAGAACGCCTCGCTTTTCAACAATCGGCATATTCGGGATCGTTGACCGATTTTTTCACAAAGGCTTCAGTTCGTTGGCTTCGGCTGCGGACGAACAAACTACACTCAACGTAAGAATCGTATCCGACGGGCTTGCTGAAATAGACATACTGACGATTTTCTGGCGTAACGTGCAACGGTTTCGGGGAGAAAAAAGCCGCGTCCCTTAAATGGGCGCGGCCTCGTTCGTTACAATACAGACCTACCGTTAGATATAAGGCGTATCATAGGTCTGGCCCGGATGGGGTTGTGCAGGCGTCGGATTGTTCTGATCTTGCGAAATACCGTCGTTGTTTTGAATCTCACTGCGCGGAATACAGCAGTTCATGTAACCCGGCGTTACCGTAAAGTTCCATTGGTACAAATCAGGATGGTTCGAACCTTCGTACAGACGGGTTACACCCTTCTGCAAACGCTTGATGTCGAACGTCGAGAATCCTTCACCCCAAAGTTCCAAACGACGCTGAATCCATACAGCATCTTGAATATCCTGCGGTGTCGAAGCCGTGCAGGTGTAATCGGGATCGCGATAGGTTTTCACGAATTGGGTCAGCAATTGTGCACCCGTAGCCGGATTGAGCATGCCTTCGGCTTCGGCCTCGATCAGCATCATCTCCTCGACGCGCATCAGCGGGAAGTCGCAAGCCTGCAACTCGCTTTGCGTATCGCCCAAATAGGGAGCGAACTTGTTTGAGATATAGGTTTCCGGATCCCATGTGTCGCGACGGAAATCATTCTCACCCAATTCGTCATAGAGTGCAGCGTCGATGATCGATTTTACACCGACCGAAGAGTATCCCATTTCGTAGGTATTGCACATGAACGAGGTGAAGTTGATGATACCGGTCTGAACGGCATCATCGTCGAGCGTCAAGTCGATAGCCCAAATCCATGACTTCTGCGACAGGATGTCGTTGAAACCGTTGACCGGATTGTTGAACTGTTGCTCATTAAGCGGAGTGAATCCGTCTTGAGCTGCTTTGGCATAGGCGGCGGCCAGTTCCCATTTACCCATCGTGAGGTAGATACGGGCGTAAAGACCCGCTACAACTTGCTGATCGACAAGATTGATCGCTTCGCGAAAATAACCGTAATCTTTATAGGAAAGATATTTCCATGCATCCTCCATATCCTTGAGGATGAACTCGTAAACTTTCTCAACAGAAGCACGCGGAGCGTTCGAGGCTTCGGCTTCTCCGCTCTTTTCGTCGATGATGGGCACAGCCGGCAGGGTCTTGTCCTTGAGATATGTCCACTGATAGAGCTGTACCAAGTTGAAGTAAGCGAAAGCACGGTAGAATTTCGCCTGACCGATGGCCGGATACCAATCGTCAATGAACTCGGGTGACTCGGGGTCTGCCGTGCGCAACACGATGTTGGCTTTGGCAATCAGCGTGTAGTAGAAATTCCAGAAGAAATAGGGCTGATAACGATCAGGATCGAGATAGGCGACCTGCGACCAGCTTGAAAAGTGATCGTAGTTATCGTTATTAGGGTCAACAAGGTCTTGTCCCATACGATCCATGGCGATGCAGAGGCCCGGATAGCCGAAATCATAGTGAAGAGCATCGTTGCTCATTGTGAATGCCTGACCGAGCCACACATTCATCCCATTGACTAAATACTCCATCGAATTGGGGTTTTTGTCCACCTGATCCTGCGTTACGGCATTGGTCGGGAAGTTCTCCTTGATGCAACTCCCGCAAAGTACGGCGGCGGAAGCGAGGAGAATCAACGTTTTCAGATTCAATATTGCTTTTTTCATAGTTACGTCTTTTTATAAGATGCGATTAGAATTGCAGGGTCAGACCGCCCGACAAAGTCCGGATCGGAGCATAGATTTGAGCGGACGTAGCACCGTTCCAACTCTGACGCGGGTCGAAGCCTTTGCGCTTGCTCCAAAAAGCCACGTTGTCGGCGGCGAAATAGATACGCAGTTTTTGCAGACCGATCTTCGACGTCCATTTCTTCGGCAGCGTGTAGCCGATCGAAATGTTGTTCAGACTGAGGTACGAAGCATCTTCGAGGAAGCGATCCGAAAGGCTGTTGGAATAGCCGTGATTCGAACCGTAGCAGAGCATCGGCACATCCGTCGCCGTATTCTCTGGCGTCCATGCATTGAGCATATCCTTGTGCCAGTTGTAACCCTTATTCGACGAGTAGTTGTGCATCAAAGCTCGATAACCGCTGTCGACGCTCTGACCGCCGATCTGATAGGAGAAGCCGATCGAGAAGTCGAAGCCATAGCACTCGAACGTCGTACCGAAACCGCCATAGAGATCGGGCAGCGCCGAACCGTGGTTGTACTGTGTGGCATCAGAATAGACGTCAGTCGTCGTTTGGGAGATGTTACCGTCGGCATCTTTCACGTCTTGGTACCAAAGAGCCATACCGCTCTCCGGATCTACGCCTGCGTAGCTCGGCATATACCAATCGTAGCGGCTGCCGCCGATCGACCAATAGTAGTTGCCCGTCGCATAACCGTTCGCCTTTTCGGGCGGCAGCGAAAGCACCTTGTTCTTATAGTGCGTTGCGTTGACGTAGAAGTTCCAGTTAATGTTTTTGTTGCGGTAAAGCACAGCGTTCAGGTCGATTTCCACACCGCGGTTGCGCATCGAACCGACGTTGTCGGGATAGGAATCGTAACCCAGCGTCGACGGAACCGGACGGGAGAAGAGCAGGTCTTCGGTCTTGCGCGAGAAGTACTCGACCGAACCCGACAAGCGTCCCTTCCAGAAGCTGAATTCGACACCAACATTAAAGCTGTAGTTGGTTTCCCACGTAATGTTGGGGTTTCCCTTGGCGATGAACGATGCTGCGGGTTCTCCAGCCGAAGGCAACACTTCGTAGGTATCCACATAGCTGTATGAGCCGATACCGTCGTTACCCTGCGCACCATAGGAGGCTTTCAGTTTCAGCAGGTCGATCCACGCAGCCTTGCTCAGAAAGTTTTCGCGGGAGATCACCCATGCGGCACCTACCGACCAGAAATTACCCCAGCGATGATCGGGATGGAAGCGCGACGAGGCGTCGCGACGATAAGCCGCCGATGCAAAATATTTCGAATCGTAGGAGTAGTCAGCGCTGACGAAATAACCCTCCGTATTGTAGTTGGTGTCGTAAGAGTTGGTCGATGGGTTGCGCACAGCACTACTCAATTCACGAATACCGTAGTCGAACATGTTCACCTTCGAACCGGCCAAGTATTCGTATTTGCGTTTATAATTCTCATGACCGAGCAATGCGTTGATCGTGTTTTTGCCGAAGGTCTTCGAATAGTTGAGCAACTGTTGCAGGTTGACCGAAACCGAGCGGGTGTGTGTCTTGGTGAGCATACCGTTCGAGCCGGCGTATTGACCGAAATAGGGGTTGGTGTAGTCCGTCGAGCGGCTGTCCGCAACGTCGGTAGCTGCGTTGAACGTGAAGCTGAAGTCTTTCAAGAAATCCACCTTGAAATAGCCGTTCGCATTCAGGGCATTGCCAACGGCCGAACTTTCGTTGAGGATGTTGTCCGAAATCGGGTTGCTCTGTCCCATGAACGGACGGCTGCCACCGATAATAGTAGCACCGGCCGGTCCCTTGTAGTAGTTACCCATT
>CAZEXJ010000198.1:0-12151 GCA_964516585.1 uncultured Alistipes sp. | reverse complement strand
GGAATAGCGTCCTAAGCACCACAACCCAATTTTTCGTCAAAAGGCGTTAGTTACAAGCCGCACGTGAAAAATCCGCAGATGGGCTGTACTTGGCGTACTGCCCATTTGCGGATTTGAACGAGGCGAAGTAAATGACGCCTTTTCTCGAAAAATTAAAATTCGGAGGTACAGTGAAAAAGTATACCCTTGAAGTTGTCCTGCGAACGCGAAAGCGCGTAACTCGTGTCGGCAAGGAAGACGTCGCGGCCATGCTTGTCGACAGCCATGTCGGTGTGCTTGCGGCGTTTGAAATCGGACAACTGGTCGGCATCGTCGCTCTCGATCCAGCAGGCCTTATATATGGAGATAGGCTCCCAGCGGCATTTGGCTCCGTACTCGTGTTCGAGACGGTATTGTATCACTTCGAATTGCAGCGCGCCCACGGTGCCTATGATCTTGCGGCCGTTGAGCGAGGAGGTGAACAGCTGCGCCACACCCTCGTCCATGAGTTGGTCGATACCCTTGGCCAACTGTTTGAATTTGAGCGGATCGGCATTTTCGATATAGCGGAACAGCTCGGGCGAGAACGACGGTATGCCGGTGAATTTCAACTTCTCGCCCTCGGTGAACGTATCGCCGATCTTGAACGTGCCCGTGTCGTGCAAACCCACTATGTCGCCCGGATAGGCGAAGTCGATAACCGACTTCTTCTCGGCCATGAAGGCCGTGGGCGACGAGAATTTGAGCTGCTTGCCGCTGCGCACATGCAGGTAGTTGCGGTTGCGCTCGAACACACCCGAACATATCTTCACAAAGGCTATGCGGTCGCGGTGGTTGGGATCCATATTGGCGTGTATCTTGAAGACGAAGCCCGTCATCTTCGGCTCCGAAGGCTCCACGGTGCGGGTCTCGGTGGCAGAGGGTCGCGGCGAGGGCGCTATGCGTATGAAGCACTCCAACAGCTCCCTGACACCGAAGTTGTTGACTGCCGAACCGAAGAACACCGGCGCCACCTCGCCGCGAAGATAGGCATCGCGGTCGAACGGGTCGTAAACGCCCTCCACCAGAGCGATGTTCTCGCGCAGCTGCGAGGCGAATCTGTCGCCCACACGAGCGTCCAATTCGGGTGACGACAAGTCGTCGATCTCCACCGTCTCGGCATCGGCCGTCTGCCGCTCATCGGTTACGAACAGCGACAGATTGTGCTCGTAGATGTTGTATACACCGCGGAAAGTCTCGCCGCTCGATATGGGGAAGGCCAGCGGGCGCACCCTGATATGCAACTCGCGCTCCACTTCGTCGAGCAGATCGAACGGATCTTTGCACGGACGGTCGAGCTTATTGATGAACACCATTACGGGCGTGCGGCGCATACGGCAGACATTCATCAGCTTGCGGGTCTGGGTCTCTACGCCCTTGGCGCCGTCGATGACGATGATGACCGAGTCGACGGCAGTCAGCGTGCGGTAGGTGTCCTCGGCGAAATCCTCGTGACCGGGCGTGTCGAGGATATTGATCTTCACGTCGCGATACTCGAATCCCATAACCGACGTGGCGACCGATATGCCTCGCTGGCGTTCGATCTCCATAAAATCGGAGGTGGCACCCTTCTTTATCTTGTTGCTCTTGACGGCTCCGGCCACATGTATGGCGCCGCCGAACAACAACAGTTTTTCGGTAAGCGTAGTCTTGCCGGCATCGGGGTGAGAGATTATGGCGAACGTTCTGCGTCGGCCGATTTCGTCGATTAAAGCCATTTTTCCTGTCGATAGATAATTCAAGTTGCAAAAGTAATAAAAATTTTCGGGGGAAGAAACACGACAGAGTACAAAGCGTGAACATTTATCGAAAAAATTTAGTACATTTGTCGCATTGTAATCTAACAGACAATTATGCAATTCATCGATACGATAGTCGAAAGTTACGGGTGGCAGGGAGTTGCGCTGCTCGCGATGATGATCGTACTGTTCTGCGTGCAGTTCTACTACTACGGCACAGCCTATCGCCGCATATACCGCTACCGCATGAACCGTATGTTCAAACAACGCTGCCAGCAACCGCCCGTATCGGTGATAATAGCTCTCTACGGCGAGAACATGGAGTTCGTCGAGGAGCGTCTGCCGCGCCTGTTCGAACAGGATTATCCCGATTACGAGATAGTGGTGGTGTATGTAGGCTCGGACTGCGAATTTTATGAACGGCTGCGGCTTATGAACGGCTGTTTCGCCAACCTCTCCACTACGCAGATCAAGGCCGATTCGCGTTTCCCCATATCGATAAAAATGGCTCTCAACCTCGGCATCAAGTTAGCGCACAACGATTCGCTGCTGTTCACCACGCCCGACGCCATGCCGCGCGACAACGAGTGGATAGCCTACATGTCGTGCGGATTCGAGCGCGCACAGGTCGTGTTAGCCTACTCGTCGCTCACCCGCAGCGGCAACCGCCTGACGGATTATATGACGCGCATGGTGGAGTTCCACCGCGCCGAGGACTGGATAGTCGGCGCTATCGACAACCGCCCCTACTGCGGCGCGCACACCAATTTCGGCTTCACGCGCAAGGTCTACGACAAGGCGCGAGGCTTCAATCATCTGAACATGAACATCGGTCACAACGATCTTTTCATCGAGTCCATAACGCGCAAGCGCCGTGCCGCCGTGGTTATGTCGCCCCACACCATAGTCGACGAGACACGCTGGGGAGGCCTGCGCTGGTGGTGGAAGCGCATGCGCTACTACGGCTCGTCATACACGCTCTATCCGCGCCGTGCACGCAACTTCTCCGAGTGGGAGAACGGCAGCCGCCTGCTGTTTTTCGCCGTCGCCATAACGGCTATGGTTGTGTTGCCGCCCGAATTGAAAATCGCGGCGGCCGCGCTGCTGCTGCTGCGTTATGCCGTCGTGCTGCATACCACGTACAAGGTGGCCGGGCGCTTGGGCGAACGCGGCATATTGTCGCTCTACTGGCTGTACGACCTGTTCGGCGTATGGATTCACTACGCCCTAAGACTGTCGCTCATACGTAAAAATCCCGATGTATGGAGATAGACGACTACATCGTAGCCGACGACCGACGACTCGCGGCGTTAGTGCTCGAAGGCGACCAGTCGGCCTTCGAGTATCTGTTCAACCGCTATCGCGAAGCCATATACCGTCTGTTCATACAGCGCATCAACGACCCGAGCGATGCCGACGACCTATTGCAGGAGACATTCATCAAGGTATATATCAACCTCGACCGCTATTCGCCCGACTACACTTTCGGGCAGTGGGTCTATACCATAGCGCGCAACACGCTTATCGACTATATGCGCCGCCGCTCCGACGACGTGTCGATCGACGAGCGTTTCCTCTCACCCGCTTCGCCCATGCCCACACCCGAAGAGAGCGTCATCGCGGCACAGCGGCGGTTGCAGTTCGACGCCTGTTTGCAGCATCTAAGCCCGGTCTACCGCCAGCTAATCGAGATGCGGTTTCTCGAAGAACGCTCCTATGAAGAGATAGCCGAGGCGCTGTCGCGGCCGCTGAACACCATAAAGACGCAGATACGCCGAGCCAAAGAGTCGATGTGCCGGCTTATAATCGAGCGAGAGAGCTGAACACGACAAAGACATGGAGATAATCGAAAAATACTTCCCCGAGCTCACCCCCCGACAAAGAGAGCAGTTCGCCGCTCTGAAAGGGCTGTACACCGAATGGAATGCCAAGATCAACGTCATATCGCGCAAGGACGTCGATTCGCTCTACATCCACCACGTGCTCCACTCGCTGTCGATAGCCCGCGTATGCCGTTTCGAGGCGCAGGCGCGCGTGCTCGATGTGGGTTGCGGCGGCGGCTTTCCGAGCGTGCCGTTAGCCATAATGTTCCCCGAGACACGGTTTACTGCGGTCGATTCGATCGGCAAGAAGATAACCGTCGTGCGCGGCGTCTGCGAGGGCGCCGGCATCGGCAACATCGATGCGCACCACACGCGTGTCGAGCAGTTGGACGGCACATTCGACTACGTGGTGTCGCGTGCCGTGACCGACATGTCGACCTTCGTCGATTGGGTGTGGCCGAAGCTGCGGCGCGGGCAGCACGGAACACTGCCCAACGGCATACTCTATCTCAAAGGCGGAGACTTGCAGCAGGAGTTGTCGCGCACACGCCGCACATGGAGCGAGTATGCCATATCGGAGATGTTCGACGAGGAGTTTTTCCTGACGAAAAAGGTAGTCTACATGCCGTTTCGATAACCGTCGCGACGGCGGCAGCGGCGATGCCACTTGCGGAAATGACCGTGCGCAGAACGCCGAAGAACGACACCGGGCAGGGGGGGGGTAAGCCAATGTAGGACAAGCTGCTGTTTACCGTCTCTGCCGATGTCGTTATCGCTTGTCATGAGCGGACGCCCGGTCATGCGCTTCGATTCAGTGGTTGGCGCCTGTCACGACTCACAAATCGTTCCAAACACCCCTTCGCATATCACTGCAACCAGACAATGGCGACAAAAAAACAGGAGCACGCATCGTCGACACGAACTCCTCTTACTCCCGGCTCTGGGCTATCTGCGTCCCGCCGCCGCAGGCTGCCGCGGCATATAGACTTCGGCGGGGTCGTCGGCCGACAAAGCCTGCTGCAAATCTATTCCCAAGGCCGCTGCCACACCCGCGCCATACTCCTTGTCGGCACGATAGCAGTTGCGCACATGCCGCTGCTTGATAAAGAGTTTGCAATCGCCCATGGCACGCGCCGTATTCTCGCATGTGGCCACCCTGTCCTCGGGCGGCATCAAACGCCACAACTTGCCCGGCTGCGTATAGTAATCGTCGTCGTAGGCACGTTCGTCGTAGTTGCAGGCATCGCCGTTGAGCTTCAACGGCGGCTCCCTCAACGACGGCGTATCGCGCCACTCGCCGAAGCTGTTGGGTTCGTAAGCCACCGTGGCGCCATAGTTGTCGTCGGTGCGCATCTGTCCGTCGCGATGATACGAATGGAACGGGCATCGCGGGCGATTGACCGGAATAAGGTTGCAGTTGACACCCAAACGGTAACGCTGTGCGTCGCCGTATGAAAACAGCCTGCCCTGCAACACCTTGTCGGGCGAAAAGCCTATGCCCTCGACTATGTTCAGCGGATTGAACGCCGCCTGCTCGACCTCGGCGAAGAAGTTCTCCGGATTGCGGTTCAGCTCCAATATGCCCACGTCGCGCAGCGGGAAGTCGCCGTGATACCACACCTTGGTCAAATCGAACGGGTTGATGTGATAGCGTCGCGCCTGCTCCTCGGTCATGAGCTGCACCTGCATCTTCCAGCGCGGGAAGTCGCCGCGCTCGATCGCCTCGAACAGGTCGCGCTGGTTCGAATCGCGATCCTTCGCCACCACGGCCTCCGCCTCGGCATCGGTCAGATTTTTGATGCCTTGCAGCGTGCGGAAGTGGAACTTCACCCACGTGCGGCGATTGGCCTTGTCGTAGAAGCTGTAAGTATGGCTGCCGAAGCCGTGCATGTGCCTGAACGAGGCGGGTATGCCGCGCGGCGACATGGTTATCGTCACCTGATGCAGCGCCTCGGGCAGCAGCGTCCAGAAATCCCAGTTGTTATCGACGCTGCGCATGCCTGTGCGCGGATCGCGCTTTATGGCGTGATTGAGATCGGGGAACTTCAACGGGTCGCGCAGGAAAAATACGGGCGTGTTGTTGCCCACTAAATCCCAGTTGCCCTCGTCGGTGTAGTATTTCATGGCAAAACCGCGTATATCGCGTTCGGCATCGGCCGCACCCCTCTCGCCCGCCACCGTCGAGAAGCGGACGAAACAGGGAGTCTTCTTGCCCACGCGGGCGAAGATCGACGCCCGCGTCCAGCGCGTAATGTCGTGCGTCACCGTAAAGGTGCCGTATGCGCCTGCACCCTTGGCGTGCATGCGCCGCTCGGGAATCACCTCGCGGTCGAAGTGGGCTATCTTCTCCATGTACCACGGATCCTGCATCAGCACCGGTCCGCGCTGGCCTGCGGTGGCTGTGTTCTGATTGTCGGCAATCGGGCGGCCGTTCTCGGCCGTAAGTCGTTTTTTGTCCATATATGCAAAGATTTTTTTATCGGATTTCCGACAATCCAAAACAGTGCCACGGCCGACACGAATGCCGCCAGCGCAAGGACTGCGGTCAAAAAAGATTTTTTGGCTCTCACGCAAAATCCGGTGGGGCGATAAATATCTATGCGAAAATGGTTTCCGATCTGAATATAAAGAAGCGGATGTCGTTCACGCCGCTCTGTCATTCCGAGAAGGCCGCAGGCCGACGTGAGAATCTGGTTGGGGACGATTATTTCCGTTGTCATGTCGAGTGCAGAGACTCCCACGTCGCGTTTTTCAAACGCTCCTCGGAGTGACATTGTGGGGTGTTGTACCCTGTCATTCCGAGCCGGGGAAACCGAGGCGCGGGAATCTCGACACCCGACTAAGCAAATGACTCTCTACCGATTTTTGCATATGATCCGATTTTTTCATAATCATGTTTGAAATTTTTTAATATCTTTACATACAGATTGTATCTTGATTATTTTTATATTTAAATTATTTTCCTTACCTTTGAAAAAAGATATTGTCGCACATATGAAGCACAATTTTACTATTATCCTCCGGGCATTTGTACTGTCGGTCATAACAATCTTTGCTTCGGCATGCGACAAATCTTTCCGATGCGGCATAATAACCGACATCGTCGAAAGGACTTACCGTTTCGAAATCATTAATCAGAGCGGCATCGATCTCACTCTTTCGTTCAAATCTCCGGCCATACCTCCCGCGCAGATAGGTTGCACGACCAACGGCCGCCGCCTCGAAATCGCAATTGCAGCAGATGAAAAGCTGTCATGGATCGAAGACGTAAACATCGATGTGATAGAAAACACTGCTGTCAACGGTTTTATGTGGTCGTGGGTGCACGACCTGCGCATCGATTATTCCGACGGAGTCTCCGTCGACGCGCAGTCTCTGCCCGAAGATCGCCGCCCGAACGACATGCGGGCATACACCATTATCGGTACAACCCGGCCGGGAAGCAAGATCGGCGGCTTCGACAGCACAGCCCGATATGTATTCACTGCCAGCGATTACCGCTACGCCGCAGAATGCGACAAAAGCGACTCACAATAATTAATTGCGGCCAAGTAGCCTTTAAATCGCAGAAAATTGCTATCTTTACGCCAAATTGTATATTGAAATGAGTTGCAATAAAAAACATGCACCCGAGATGGGGCGCGGCTGCCGTTTCTGCGATTGCGGCGACGAAGTATGCGCCCAGCCTGTCGAGGGGTGCTTCAAACTGCACGAAACGGCATGGTTGGAGGACTATCCCGACAATCTGCCAAACGACATATTCGAGGTGCGATTCAAGAATACGCGCCGCTCGTATTACCGGAACGTCAACGGACTCGAACTGCACCGCGGCGACATAGTGGCCGTCGAGGCCTCGCCCGGTCACGACATAGGCATCATCTCGCTCACGGGCGACATGGTTGCCCGACAGATGCGCCGCGTAGGCTTCAACCCCTTCAACGGAGAGTTCAAGAAGATATACCGCAAGGCCAAGCCCTACGACATCGAGCGTTGGCAGGAGTCCATTGCGTTGGAACACGAGACCATGATCGCCGCGCGACAGATCGCCGCCGACATGGGACTCAACATGAAGATCGGCGACGTGGAGTATCAGGGCGACAAGGTCAAGGCCATATTCTACTACATAGCCGACGAGAGAGTCGACTTCCGCGAGCTTATCAAGGTCTTCGCCGAGCGTTTCCACATCCGCATAGAGATGAAGCAGATCGGCGCCCGACAGGAGGCCGGACGCATAGGCGGCATAGGCGCCTGCGGACGCGAGTTGTGCTGCGCTTCGTGGATATCGAGCTTTTCGAGCGTGACGACCAACGCCGCACGCATGCAGGAGATATCGCTCAATCCGCAGAAATTGGCCGGACAATGCTCCAAACTGAAGTGCTGTCTGATGTACGAATACGACGTATATGCCGACGCCCGACGCGACATGCCCCGCGTCAAGGAGCCTTTGCAGACGCTCGACGGCGAATACTACCTCATCAAGAGCGACCCGCTGGCACACACCATGTCGTTCAGCAGCAGCCGCGACGCCATAGCGAATGTCATTACGCTGCCCGTGAGCCGCGTGCGCGAGATACTGTCACTCAACCGCAACGGCCGAAAAGCCGAGACTTTGGAGGGCGAAAGCACTCCTCAGACGGTCGAGGAGCCGACCTATCGCCACGAGGAGGACAGCATCACGCGCTTCGACTCGAAGAGCCGCCGCAACAAGCGCAACAAACGCGGCAAGGCCGCCCCGGCGGGCAAAGAGGGCAAAGACAACGGTGAGGCAGCCAAGCCGAACAATAACAACAAAGACGAGGCCAACGGGCAGTCGCATGGCGACGGCAAACAATCGACGCCGGCACGCCGCATCGAGCGCAACGCCGAGCGCAGCAACGCTGCCGCCGCATCGGAGAGCGCCAAAACGGAGAGCGCCGACACGGCTCCGCAGCAGAGCAACGGACACAACGGCGGCGAACAACGCCGACAGCGCAACAACCGCCGGCCTCAGCGTCGTCGTTCGCAGCAAGGCGGCGCACAAGGCAATCAGCAGGCTGGCGAACGCCAAGGCGGCAGCAACAACAGCGGCAATGCAGCGCAATAATAAGACGATGATTATTCGTAACATACCTTTCGCCGCTGCGGCATGCACACTGCTGTTCGCCGCATGCTCGTCGCATGGTACGACCGTCGAGATGAACGACATGGCCGAATACCGTTGGAGCGAGGCGGCACACTTCTCGGTCGACAACGACGACACGCTGTCGCTGCGCGACCTGAGTGTTGTATTGCGCTACAATCGCGAATTGAAGGCCGACTCTATCACTGTCGCCATAACCACGCTCACGCCCGACTCGCTGCGTCTCGAAGAGCGCTTCACACTGCATGTCCCCCGCACGAACGAGGTGCGCACCGTCGAACGCATATTCCCCTACCGCCGCAATGCACGCCTCATGAAACCCGGGGTTTACCGATTCACGATCTCTCCGGACGACGAGATCACAGGCGTCGAGTCGGTCGGACTGATAACCGGCAACGCCCAATAGATACCGATTTACCGATGGGAAAAGACAAACTGCGCCGATTTGCCGAAAACCTCACTTTCGACTGCCTTATACAACCCGAATTCGACGAGATATTCGGACGCGATCATCGTCTCAAAGGGCGCTGGCATCAAGATTTCTTCCATAACGACCGCCCCATAACGCTCGAATTGGGGTGCGGCAAGGGGGAGTACACCGTGGCGCTTGCAGAGCGCAACGCCGACCGTAATTATATAGGTGTCGACATCAAGGGCGCACGCATGTGGCGCGGAGCGAAAACGGCCACCGAGCGGCAAATGCACAACGTGGGGTTCATCCGCACACGCATAGAGTTCATCGAATCGTTCTTCGCCGAGGGCGAGATCGCGGAGATATGGATCACATTCCCCGATCCGCAGCTCAAAAGCCGACGCGCCAAGAAACGCCTCACCTCGCCGCTGTTCCTCGAACGCTATGCACACATGCTCTCCGACGACGGCGTCATAAACCTCAAAACCGACTCGCAGCACCTGTTCCGCTACACCTCGGCCGTCATCGACCATTTCGGTCTGCGATGCGAGGCGGCCAACGACGACATCTACGGTTCGGGCTTCGCTGACGAGACCCTGTCGGTCAAAACAGCCTACGAACGCATGTTCCTTGCGCGCCGACTGCCCATCACCTATACGCGATTCTCCCTTAACGGACAGCGCCGCTTCGAAGCATTCGACTGGCAGGGCGACGACATCCTCGACAAAGACTGCGAACCGCAGCGCGAAGGACACTGAATAAATTGCTGTCCGCAACGCGCGAGGCTCTGAAAACCGGCCATACTCTGTCACTCCGAGTAGCGCGCTTTACACACCCGATATGTCATTCTGAGGAGCAATGCAGTTGCGACGTGAGGATCTCATTTTCTTTGTGTCATTCTGAGGAGCAATGCAGGCCGACGTGGGACTCTTCGCCACAATGCCGCGGCGAATTGTGCGCAAAAGTAACAGCGCAACGGATTTATTCGTATCTTTGTAATGCTTTAACAGACTTTAAACTATATGCAGATGAAACTCAAACTGCTCAATTTGCTGCTGCCGCTGCTCGCGCCGTTGTGTTCGACAGCCCAGAATAGCGAGACCGCAAAAGTCGACATGCCCGATTACTCGGCCTACATCCTTACACCGGCGCCGGCGCCCACGCCGCGCATCAACAGTGCGCGCATATTCGGTGTGCGACCCGGCTCGCCCGTGATTTACACGATAGCTGCAAGCGGCGAGCGTCCGATGCGCTTCGAAGCCGACAATCTGCCCGAGGGCATCGTTCTCGATGCCGACAAGGGCATCATCACGGGCTGCCTGTCGGAGCGCGGCGAGTATTGCGTTACGCTGCGCGCCGTCAATGCCCTCGGCTCCGACGAGCGCGACCTCCGCATCATTGTCGGCGACCGCATAGCTCTCACGCCGCCCATGGGCTGGAACTCGTGGAACTGCTGGGGCAACAGCGTGAGTCAGGAGAAGGTGCTGGCCTCGGCGCGCGCCATGGTCGACAAGAGGCTTGTCGACTTCGGCTGGACATACATTAACATCGACGACGGTTGGCAGGGACGCCGCGAGGGTGACGACCGCCACATAGAACCCAATCGCAAGTTTCCCGACATGAAGGCTCTGTCGGAGCAGATACATGCAATGGGGCTGAAGTTGGGCATATATTCCGGACCGTGGATAGGCACCTATGCCGGTCATGTCGGCACACAGTGCGACAATGCCGACGGCACCTACGACTGGATCGAGCAGGGCATCTGCAACGAGAACTACAAATACGTCACGGCCGATGATCCCACGGGCAACAAGGTGCGGCGCGAACACTATCGTCACGGACGCTACTCGTTCGCCGAGGTCGATGCCCGCACATGGGCTGACTGGGGCGTCGACTACCTCAAATACGATTGGAAGCCCAACGATTACTACTATGCCAAAGAGATGGCCGACGCTCTGCACGCCACCGGCCGCGACATAGTGTACAGCCTCTCCAACTCGGCTCCTTTTGCCGATGCGCAACATTGGGCAGCGCTGGCCGAGTGCTGGCGCACCACGGGCGACATACGCGACAACTGGAACAGTATAAGCAAAATAGGATTCGATGCCCAATATCGCTGGGCGGCTTTCCACTCGCCCGGACACTGGGCTGATGCCGATATGCTCGTAGTGGGCATGGTCGGCTGGGGGCCGAATCTTCACCCGACCAAACTCACTCCCGACGAGCAGTTTACCCACATCACGCTGTGGACGCTGCTCGCCTCGCCCATGCTTATCGGCGGCGACATGTCGCAGTTGGACGACTTCACACTGAGTCTGCTCTGCAACTGCGAGGTGAACGACGTATTGCAGGATCCGTTGGGCGTGCGGGCTACACCATATTATATGGGAGATGACTATGTGACCTACGTTAAAAACCTCGAAGACGGCTCGTTGGCTGTCGGTATGTTCAACCGCTCCGACAAACCGATGAAGATAGGCGTCATCCCCCGTTCGCTCGGCTTGTGGAGCGATCGTATAACCGTTCGCGACCTGTGGCGTCAGGCCGATATCGCCGAGGTCGGCTGCAACGATCGCTTCGAGCAAACCGTCGCTCCCCACGGAGTGGTGTTTGTCAGATTGTCTCCCGGCAATACCCACGAGCGCACATATTGACTTTTTCGCCAGAAATGTCACTCCGATTTTTCGTCAGGGAATGTCACTCCGAGAGATGCGCTTTGCAGCACTGTCTGTCATTGCGAGACAAGCAAAGCGAGGCGTGACAATCTCATCCCCACTGTGTCATTCTGAGGAGGCCGCAGGCCGGCGAAGAATCTGGTTGGGGACGACAAGACCTATCGCCCATAAACATAGTCCCCAAAAGAGATTCTCACGTCGCAACTGCGTTGCTCCTCAGAATGACATCTCCACCCTGTCACTCCGAGGGAGGGTGCAGCCCGACCGTAGGAGTCTCTGCACACGACATGACAATGGAAATAATCGTCTCCAACCAGATTCTCACGTCGCAACTGCGTTGCTCCTCAGAATGACAGGACAGGAGG
>CAZEXJ010000197.1:0-5884 GCA_964516585.1 uncultured Alistipes sp. | reverse complement strand
GTATCAGCTCGAGGTAGCCTCGAACGGTGCGTTGACCTTCACCTATGTCGGTTACACCTCTGAAAAAGTCGAAGTGGCCGGTCGGACGGCAATCGATGTCGTTCTGAAAGAAGATACCCAACTCGTCGAAGATGTCATCGTAACAGCATTCGGTACGACGACCCGCAAAGACCTGACCGGTTCCGTCTCTTCGATCAACAAAGATGAACTTTCGAAACGTCAGGTTTCGACTGTCTCTAAAATGCTTGAAGGTGCTGTTCCGGGTGTACAATTAACTACGGCCACCAATCAGCCCGGTGCAGACGCTGCAATTTATGTGCGCGGTGTCGGTTCGCTCTACTCAGGTACGGGAGCTTTGATTATTCTCGATGGTTCGCCTTATCAAGGTTCATTGTCGGATATCAACCCTGCCGATATCGAATCGATCTCCGTGTCGAAAGACGCCACGGCCAATTCGCTTTATGGTTCGCGTGCGGCAAATGGTGTGGTTTTTATCACCACCAAACGCGGTGATCTGAACAATCCGACCATCAGCATCGACACCCGTTTCGGTATGAACACTCGCGCCGTACCGGAATACGACATCATCACCGATCCAGGCGAATATCTCGAAGCACAATGGCGCACGATGCGTGATACGGAATGGGCTAAAAACGGCGGAGATTTGAATGCCGCAGCCCTTTATGCTTCGCAAAACGTTCTGTCGGAACATGGCGGTTACCATCCGTTCAAATATTCGTCGACCTATCTGATTGATCCTGCAACGGGTAAGCTCGATCCTTCGGCCCAACGTCTCTACAAAGCCGAACGTCTGCAAGACGAACTTTTCAATACAGGCTTCCGTAACGAGACGAACGTTTCGGTCAGCGGCGGTAATGAAAAATCGGACTATTTCATCTCGCTGGGTTACCTGAAAGATGATTCCTACGTTATCGAATCGGATTTCGAACGTTACAGTGCTCGTGTAAACGTCAATTCGAAACTGCGCAAATGGATCAAAGTAGGCACCAATCTTTCGTATGCTCACATCATCCAGCACAACATTCTTGAAGGTTCGTCGTTGGCCAGCTCGGCTTTCGCTACGGCTCGTTCATGGGAACCGGTTTACCCTGTCTACGCACGCGACGCCGAGGGTAATGTGAAATACGATGAAAACGGCCAGAAAGTCTATGACCTCGGTACCGGTCAGACCGACGGTACGACGACACGTCCCGGCACCGCAGGACAGAACATTATTGCCACAATGAAGATGGATACGCGCAACATTACGCGTAACAATATTCAAGGTCGAGCTTATGGCGAAATTTACTTCTTGAAAGATTTTACTTTCAATTCGAGTGTTGCATTGGGTTATCGTGCTACGGACCAGTTGCGTTTCGATAACCCCGAATTCGGCGACGGTCGTGGCGCAAACGGCCGCATCTATCGCACGAGTACCGATGTTTATGATCTGAACCTGATCCAAACATTGAATTACAAACACTCGTTCGATCAGCATAATCTCAACGTGTTGCTTGGTCATGAGTACAATAGTTATCAATACAACTACTTCTATGCAGCCAAGCAGAACATCTACGACCCGAACAATTCGCAGCTGAACAATGCAGGCGAAATGTCGGCGATCGAAGGTTCTCGCGACATCCTGCGCATCCAAGGCTTTTTCGGCAAGTTGGAGTACAACTATGCTAATCGCTATTACTTCTCGGGCGGTATCCGTCGCGACGGTACATCGCGGTTCAAGTATCATCCGTGGGGTACGTTCTGGTCAGTCGGCGCATCGTGGCGCATCTCTGAGGAAAGTTTCATGCAAGAGGCTCACGATTGGCTGTCAGAATTCAAGCTCCGTGCGACCTACGGTACGCAGGGCAACGAATCGCTTTCCAATTACTATCCATACACTGACCAATGGAGGGTTACGGTCTCGGAGGGTAAACTCGGCACGGAAATCTACTACTACGGTAATCCCGATCTGACGTGGGAAAAACAGAACACGTTCGACGTGGGTGTCGATCTCGGATTTTTCGGTGACCGTCTCTCCTTTACGTTCGACTACTTCAAACGTATATCGGACGGCCTGCTTTTCCGTCGTACGAAAGATATTTCGACGGGGCGTGCTTACGACTGGTACAATGTTGGCAAACTCGAAAACAGTGGTATCGAGTTCGAGGCCAAGGGTCGCATCATCCAGAGCAAAGACTGGCTCTGGGAAGTATCGTTAAACGGCTACTCATACAAGAATAAGATGATCAAACTGCCTGACGAGTACAAAGAGACCGGTATGCCCAATGGCAACCAGCGTATATACGAAGGTAAAGATATCTATCGTTGGGAGATGCGTCGTTTCGCTGGTATAAACGAACAGGGGCAATCGCTCTGGTACATGGATCAGGACGTGCTCGATGAAGAGGGTAATGTTATCGGTACGGAAACGGTTACTACCGATGATGTATCGAAAGCCAAATACTATCTGCTCGACAAGAGTTCGAATCCTGACTTTGTAGGCGGTCTGAATACGACGGTTCATTGGAAGAACATCGACCTGACCGTCATGACCAACTTCCAATTCGGCGGTTACGGCTACGATTATGACTATGCGATGTTCAGCAGTGCCAACTTCCCGATGAACCGTCTGAAGGGATACGACGCAGCTTGGAATCCCGAAACCGGCAAAGGTTCGCAGCCGATGTGGAACACGATGGACTCGAACCTGAGTGCCTCCTCGGACCGCTTCCTCATCTCGAAGAGTTATTTCAACCTGCGCAACATCACTTTGGGTTATACATTCCCCAAATCGTGGATGAACAAACTCGGTATCCAAAGCGCCCGCATCTATTTCGCTTGCGACAACGTATGGTTCCACTCCAAGCGCAAGGGGTACGATCCGCGTACGAGCATGGGCGGTCAGGGTTCGACTGTAAACGGCAATTCGGTACAAGGTACGAGCTACTCGCCGATTCGCACGACCTCGATCGGTCTTAACATTAACTTCTAAACACGACATTGATGACTATGAAAAAGATAGGATTGTTACTCCTCGGTGCGGTGTTGTTCGCCGCATCGTGCAGCGACGACATTTTCGACGTCGATCCAACGGATACGGTATCGTCGGAATCGCGCGACGAGATTGCAGCCAACGACCCCGACAAAGTGTTATCGGGCATCGAAAACTCGATCTACACCCACTACGCCACTTATTATGCCGGTCAGCATTGGTTCACCGGTTTCAAAGGCTTCGAACTGGCATTCGGCATGGCCGGTCAGGATATGGCGATGTTAATGCAGCATTCGATGAACCTGTATATGTACATCAACGATTACTGGCAGGAGGAATATGCCGTTACTTCGATCGTCTGGGACATGTTCTACACGCCGATTGCTACGGCAAACGAAATTCTTGCCACGGCTACGCTCGAAGCCTGCGAAGGTTCCGACGGCATGAAAGCCTATCGGGCCCGTGCGCTCGCTTCGCGTGCATTTGCCTTCTACCACTTGATAAACGTATACCAGTATCCCTATTCCGAAGCGAACAAAGATTTGCTCGGCGTGCCCCTCTCTACCGAAGAGACACTTGGCGAAAACTTGCCCCGTGCTACGATGGAGGAGACCTATAAACGCATCATCAATGACCTGGACGAAGCAATGGCTATTTTCAAAGAAATCGGTTACGACGACACAGAATCGCGTACGGACTTCGACTGGAGCGTCGCTGCCATGATTCGCGCTCGTGTAGCCCTCGTGATGGAGGATTGGCAGTTGGCCGAGCAGTTGGCCGACGAAATTCTGAGCAAATATCCACTCATTGCGAAAGCGGATTTCAACAACGGTTTCAACCAGATCGGCAACGTTGCCAGTTGTATCTTCGGTTTCAAGATGACAAGTGACAACTCGATGTCGTGGGCATCGTGGGGTTCGCAGATGGATGCTTACTTTTCCGGATATGCAGGTCAATGGGCTGAACGTCCGATCCACTCGTATCTCTACGAACAGATCGACACCGACGACGTTCGTCGCGCTTGGTGGCTCAATAAGACCGACAATCCGTCGTCCGATCCCCAAACGAGTGGTTATGCCTGCTGTTTGCCAGCCGGATTGCCCAATACAGCCGCTTCGGGCATCAAAGATCGTTCGGAGTATGTATCGGTGAAGTTCCGTCTTTACAACGGCAGTGTGGATAATTCGGACTTGATTTACATGCGCGCCGAAGAGGCCGTGTTCATCAAAGCCGAGGCGCAGGCTCACTCGGACATCGCCGCAGCCAAAGAGACGTTGCAAAACTACGTGAATACCTATCGTTTCCGCGACGGTGCCGCTTACACGGTCGAAGCGGCAGATTTGGAGGGCGTCGTAGACGAAATTTTCTTCCAGAAACGTATTGAAATGTGGATGGAAGGTGCGCTCGAATGGCTTGATCGGCGTCGTTTGGGTTATCCGATCGACCGTCGTACCTACCAATCGATGGTCGAAGCAGGTATCGAGAATAACCACATCTATCCAGCATACTGGGATTCAACAAATGATGCAGGCATGCGTTGGCAGTTGCCGCGTTCGGTAGTGATAGCCAATCCCGAAATCGGCGAAGCGAACCAGAATAAGTAATTTGCTGAAGATGTATTTGTAAACGAGGCCGCGCCCCTCAAAAGGGCGCGGCCTTTTATTGCAGCCGGAAACGGCTATGCCGGCTCCAGCGATTTTCGTTCTCGACAAGTAATTTTCTGTTCGAAAGTCAATAATCGAAAGCGCCCCGACCTTGCATGGTCGGAGCGCCTTTCGTTTGTTCGGATGGATTTATTCGGAGACCGAACGGCTTTTCCGCTGCCGTTTCGGAGGGTGCTGCGGCGTTACGCTTCGCGCCAGTCGCCATTCGCGCGGATGAGGTCGATCAATCGGTCGAGTGCCTCCTCCTGCGGGATGTTGCGGGCGACGATTTCGCGCCCCTTGTAGAGCGTGATGCGCCCGGGGGCAGCTCCGACATATCCGTAGTCGGCATCGGCCATCTCGCCCGGGCCGTTGACGATGCAGCCCATGACCCCGATGCGCAGATTCCGCAGATGCGACGTGCGCGACTTGATTTCGGCTAACGTCCGTTCGATGTCGTAGAGCGTGCGGCCGCAGCTCGGACAGGCGATGTATTCCGTGTGCGAAAACCGCACGCGGGCCGCTTGCAGGATCATCAGCTCGATTTCGCGCCGTTGTGCATCGTCGAAAGCCGGTGCATCGATCCAGATGCCGTCGGCCAATCCGTCGAGCAGCAGCGGCCCCAGATCGGCAGCCGCTTTCACCGCTAACGCTTCGATCGAGCGATCTTCGTAGCGGCGTTTGATTACGACGGGGTCGGTGTGCTCCATGTTCAGGATGGCGGCCCGCAGTTCGGCTGTGGGATTTTTCGAGCAGGCCTCGATGATGCGGAAGCCCTCCATCGGTTCGTCGTGTACGATGGGCACTGCGACGCGGGAACGGCGCCGGTAGAGGGTCGGCGAATAGCGTTCCGGATGTTCGACAACAAATTCGCCCGTCCGGTCGCTGAAATGGTCGGCTAACAGTTGCGCTACGGGAATTTCGTTTTCGGGGGCTTCGGTCAGCGAGACGCGGATCGTATCGCCGATGCCGTCGGCCAGCAGCGCCCCGATGCCGACGGCGCTTTTAATGCGTCCTTCGAGCCCGTTGCCAGCCTCCGTAACGCCCAAGTGGATCGGGTAGTGCATCGCTTCGCGATCCATCGCCTCGACCAACAGCCGGTAGGCGGCGACCATCACCCGCGTATTGCTCGATTTCATCGAGACGACCACCTGATCGAAGTCGCGTTCCTGACAGACCCGCAGAAATTCCATCGCCGAAACGACCATCCCTTCGGGCGTGTCGCCGTACCGGTCGAAAATCCGTTTGG
>CAZEXJ010000196.1:0-3861 GCA_964516585.1 uncultured Alistipes sp. | reverse complement strand
GATCCACTCCTTGAACTTCGAAACGACCAACTTCACCTTGCGGCCCACGGCTCCGCGGCTGGTCGTGTCGCGCGGAAAGAGGTTTTTGGCCAGCTGCTGGGTGATGGTCGATCCTCCGCCCTGCGACGTGTTCTGGAGCAGCAGTGTCTTGAATGCCACGCGGAACAGCGACGGGATGTCGATGCCCGAATGGCTGCGGAAACGGATGTCCTCGGTGGCGATCAGTGCCGCGACGACGGGCGGCACTTCGCGGCCGTCCAACCGGATGCGGAGCGTCGAATCGGTCGGGAAAAGGTCGGCGTATTGCACGTAGGAGCGGTTCTGTACGAAATAGGTGCCGAGCACCTTGCCGTCTTCGGAGTAAATCTCCGTGGCGAGGTTGCTGCGCGGATTCTCCAACTCCTCGAACGAAGGCATCCGCCCGAACAGCCCAGCGGCCGTCAGCAGCAGCATGACCGCTACCAGCGCAATGGGGGCGAAAGCGATGCCCCACAGGTAATTTATCTTGGTCGAGCCGAAGCCGCATCTTCTTTTTTCCATAGCCGAAAAAAATATTATAGTCGGACAAAGATACGCTTTTTTGGCGAGAAAGCGGCAGAATCATTCCGGCAATCGGCCTTTTCGCTCAAAAACCAGCCCGCATCCGCGCAAGAATCGCCTGCCTGTCCGCAGAAATCCCTGGCGCACCGTCCGTTTTCGGGGTTGTTCTATGCTTAATAACGGAGCCGCCGCCTCAAAAATTATCCACCGCCACCCCGTTATCGGCCAATTCGGCAACTAATCCAACTCCTGCCGCCAGCAGCGAGGCGGCAGATGGCAACCGGCATCTGCAAACTTCTCCGATTGATCACACATGACCGGCGGGGAGCCTCAGTGGATGTTCAGGTCATAGAGCAACTGCACCCCCGAGCGGCGGTTGATTTCGTCGCGGAGGGCGAGGCGCCGGTAAAAGAGTTCGGAGCGCACAACGCTGGAGCGGACACGCACCTGAAGGATGCGCCGTTCAAGGCGCAGTTCGGTGGTCTGGTCGGCGATGCGGTCGCCCACAATGGCGCGCCACGTGTCGGGCAGCCGCCCTTCGGCCACCTTGGCGGCGACATAGGGGCGCTTGAAAAACTCGTCGAGCAGGTCGCCCATCAGCATGGTTTTGGTGCGTCTCATCGGCCGTTCGGTTAAAAGGGTTCGGGCTCCTCTCCGGACGGCAGATCGGCAGCAACGGAGAACACTGCGGAGGAGGTTGTCGAGGGGACTGCGGAGGCATCAGCGGCGGTCTCGCCTTCGTCGACCCGTTCGATCCGCACAGCGCCGTCGTGCACCGCAAAGAGCGAATAGCCGCCGCCGGCACGGTCGAGGATGGATTGCAGGCGGACCGGGTTACAGTCCGAGATAAAAATCTGACCGAAGTCGTCGCCTTTGACCAGGCGGATCAACTGTTCGACGCGCGAGGCGTCGAGTTTGTCGAAGAGGTCGTCGAGCAGCAGGATCGGTTTTTCTCCCTTCTCCTGCGCCACCACGGCGTACTGGGCTAATTTGAGGGCAATCAGGAAGGATTTCTGCTGCCCCTGCGAGCCGTATTTGCGCAGCGGATAGCCGCCTATGCCCAATGCCATATCGTCGCGATGTATGCCGCAGGTGGTGTATTCGTTCACAAGGTCGCGCTGGCGCGAGGCGAGGAGAAGCTCCGCCAACGGCCGCTGCGACAGCTCCGAACGATAGCAGATGTCGATCTTCTCGCGATCCTCCGACAACAAGGCGTAGTATTGCTCGACAAGCGGCGTCATCTGTTCGACGATCTCGGCGCGCCGGTCGTGTATGATCTCTCCGCTGTCGGAGAGCATGCGGTCGTAGATCTCGATCATCGACTCCTCGGGCTGCGTTTTTAGCAGTTTGTTGCGCTCGGCCAAAGCCGTATTGTAGCGTATGAGTGCCGCAAGATAGTTGCGGTCGATCTGCGATATGAACGAGTTGAGGTAACGCCTGCGCTCCTCGGCCGAGTCGCTGATAAGCGCCGTGTCCGACGGCGATACGACGACTATGGGGAAGGCTCCGACGTGATCCGACAGACGGTCGTACTCCTTGCCGTTGCGTTTAAGCGTCTTGCCGCTGCGGCGCGAATAGCTGCAACAAACCTGTTCGGCGCGTCCGTCGTCGCTGGTGAAGCGTCCGTCGAGCATGAAGAACTCGCTGCCGTGGCAGACGCTCTGCGAATCGGTCATCGTGAGCATCGACTTGGCCATTGACAGGTAGTGCACGGCATCGAGAACATTAGTCTTGCCCGCGCCGTTGTCGCCGACTAAACAGTTTATGCCCTCCGAGAGTGACAACTGCTGCTCGGCGATGTTCTTGAAGCCTATCAACGATATGTCGCGTAATACCATAAATGCTCTTTTTACACACCAAAGATACGCTTTTTTTCAGAGATATTAGCCTCTGTCGTGCTGTTCATGCTATTTTTTCGCCGTAAATACTGCCCGTTTTAGATAATTTATTATACTTTTGTAGTTTGAACGTAAAAAATATAAACTAAAAATAATAACGTATTTTATGGCAAACAAAGTGGAAACCCCTCAGCAGGATATAATGATCGAGGCTAAGGGTAAGTTGGAGACGTTTTTCGAGAAGCACAGCAAGCAGATATTGTGGGGATTGCTCATCGTCGCATGCGTGTGTGTGATATTCTTCTTCTGGCGCAGCCGCTCGGAGCGTCAGGCGCGCGTCGACGAGTCCAATGCTCAGGTTGCGTTGGTGGCCGCATACGATGCGCTCGAACTTAACGACTATGCCGGAGCTGCTGCGGCTGCCGAGGAGGTCGCATCGAAGTACGAGGGTACCGATGCCGCCAATCTGGCTGCATATATCGCCGGTGCAAGCTATGTGAAGCTCGGCGATTTCGACAAAGCAAGCACGCAGTTGGCCAAGTATGAGGCCAAGGAGGGTGCTGCCGCCGACATGATCGCCGCCATGGCGCTGGGATTGCAAGGCGATATCGCTGTCGAGCAGGACGATTTGCAGGCCGCTGCCGACTTCTTCTCGAAAGCTGCCGCCGCAAGCGCCGATCCCGTGACCGAGCCTATGTTCCTGCGTAAGTTAGCTGCCGTATATGCTGCTCAGGGCGAGCAGGAGAAGGCTGCGGAGTGCTATCGCAAGATCGTGGAGAAGTATCCGGCACAGGCCGCTACCGTCGAAAAGTATCTTAAATAGTCATCCGGATAATCGGAATATTGCACAGGTAATGGATCGGACGTCGCGTTGGAATTCTAACGGCAGCTCGACCGCTTCGGCCGTCGATATGAAATTCGGAGTGCTCATCGTCGATGAGTATTCCGAATTTGCTGAACGTCATATCGTCGCGCTGCTCGATATGCTGCGTCGTCTTGGCTGCCTCGATGCCGACATAGTGGTCAAGCAGATACCCTCTTTGGGCGATACCGTGCTGGGCGTGCAGTTTTTCGCCGAATATACCGATGTCGACGGTGTGATAATCGTCATGCCTACCGATAAACTCTATGCCAATCAAGCTCTTATGAACGGCATCGTTCATCTGCAAATACAGTGGAACATGCCCGTTTGCATAGGCGGCAGCGAGCGTGCTGCCGATATTGTTGATATGGTAGCCTTGCAGTGCGAGATGGAGGATGAGGCGCCGGAGCAGACGGAGAGGCATACTTTTTCGTAATTTTTCGTAATTTTTCGTGAAAACACCGCACCTGCTTCCTCTCCTCGTCGCTCGACAATGGGCAGTACTCCGAGTACAGCCCATCGTCTTGCTCTGTCGGAGAGTCGCATCTGCGGCGTTTTGACGAAAAATGGGGTTGTGGTGCTTAGGCGACTATTTTCACCGCCATGTCATTCTGAGGAGCG
>CAZEXJ010000195.1:0-7897 GCA_964516585.1 uncultured Alistipes sp. | reverse complement strand
CAGACCCCTCCCTCGGGAGGGAGAACAAACGTCGACCACAGAAGCGACGGCTTGCGCCGTTATACAATTCTGACCCCACCCCAGACCCCTCCCGAGGGAGGGGCTGTTGTCGCTCCGCTCCGGGTGGAGTGTTGAAAGGTTATCGGGCATCCCCAGAAGTACGCTTTGAACGCTTGGTCTGTCATTCTGAGGAGCGTTCGAAGAACGCGACGTGAGAATCTCAACGCATGGGAGCATTTTCGTTTGAGATTGCCACGCCTCGCTACGCTCGGCTCGCAATGACAAGTTGCAACACCCCAACCCTGTCACTCCGAGGGAGAAGCGGAGCTTCGACCGTGGGAGTCTCGACGCTAAACACAACGCCCCACCCTGTCACTCCGGAGTCGTGCCTGCACGCGACGTGGGAGTCTCTATCCACGCAGGACAGCGGTCGTATTCGACCGCGCTCTGTCACGCTATTGCATCATTTATGTTCGTCACAGGAAAAAACTCGCGGAAAAAGTTCGAATTCTATTGCATAATCGCAGTTTATTATTATCTTTGTAAGCATTTAGACGTTTTTTCAAACAAACTATAATTAAGACATATCTGAACAATGGTTATTTTGGTTCTTAACTGCGGGAGTTCGTCGATAAAGTATCAGGTGCTCGATATCGACTCGACGTCGCACAGACTGCTTGCCAAAGGACTCGTCGAACGCATCGGCCTGCCCGAAGGCGACCTTAAACACAAGCCCTCGGGCAAGACGCCGTTCGAACTGCATCGTTCAATTGCCGATCACACCACCGGCATCAAATTGGTGCTCGAAGCCCTGACCGACAGCCGGCACGGAGTGATACGCTCGCTCGACGAGCTGTCGGCCGTCGGCCACCGCGTAGCGCACGGAGGCGAATACTTCGAAGACAGCGTGGTGATAGACGATGCTGTCAAGTCCAAGATCGAGAAGTTGTTCGCCATAGCCCCACTGCACAATCCGGCCAACATGGAGGGCATATTGTCGATCGAGCGCGTACTGCCCGGCATACCTCAGGTGGCAGTATTCGACACCTCGTTCCACCACACCATTCCGGCGGTCAACTACATGTATGCCATACCGTATGAATACTACGAGCGTTACCGCGTGCGCAAATACGGCTTCCACGGCACGAGCCACAAATATGTGGCGGCCAAAGGCGCCGAGCTTGCCGGCATCGACCTCGCCGCATCGCGCATCATCACATGCCACATCGGCAACGGCGCCTCCATAACGGCGGTCATGAACGGCAAGTCGTTCGACACCTCCATGGGATTCTCTCCGCTCGACGGCTTGGCAATGGGCACGCGTTCGGGTTCGATCGATGCCAGCGCAGTCACCTACATCGGCGCGCACGAGCACATGGACTACGCCGCATTGGAGGCGATGCTCAACAAGCGTTCGGGACTTATAGGCGTATCGGGCATATCGAGCGACATGCGCGACATCGACGCCGCCTACGACAACGGCGAGGAGCGGGCGATTCTGGCGCGCGACATGTACTATGCCCGAGTGAAGAAGTTTATAGGCAGCTATGCCGCCGAGATGGGCGGCGTCGACCTGATAGTCTTCACGGGCGGCGTGGGCGAAAACTCCAAGGAGCTGCGCGAGGGTGCATGCTCGGGGTTGGAGTTTATGGGCGTCGAGCTTGATGCCAACGCCAACGGCAGCACTCCGCGGGGCAGCGATGCCGTCATATCGACCCCGTCGTCGCGGGTCAAGGTCGCAATCGTATGCACCGACGAGGAGTTGATGATCGCCTCGGACACCTATCGTTTAGTAACCGGCCTCGCCAAATAATAAACCAATAGTGAAAAACCTTTAAACATCGAAAATATGATAAGACATCTTTCGGAAATAGTAGAGGCTGCCCGCAAAGGCGGCAAGAAGCGTTTAGCCGTAGCCTACGGACAGGACACTCACACGATCGAAGCGGTATATGACGCTTACAACGAGGGTTTGGTCGAACCTACGCTGTTCGGCGATCGCAACGTCATCGAGGAAAACTGCCGTCTGTTAGACATCGATCCGTCGATATTCAACATCGTCGACGAGAAGAGCGACGTGAAATGCGTCAAGTTTGCCGTCGACGCCGTAGTCTCGGGTCAGGCCGACGTACTGATGAAGGGTTTGGTATCGACCGACAAATACATGCGCGGCATACTCAACAAGGAGGCAGGGCTGTTTCCGCCCAAGGGCACGCTGAGCCACGTATCGGTCATCGAGCTGCCCGAATATCACAAGCTCCTGTGCATATCCGACGTAGCGGTCATTCCCCTGCCCGACTTCAAACAGAAGACCGTCATCATAGGCTACCTGCGTTCGACGTCCAATCTGTTGGGCGTGGATACCCCGAAAATCGCCTGCATAGCTCCGTCGGAGCAGTTGCTGCCGGCCGTGCAGTCGTCGACCGAGGGCGCACTGTTAGCCAAGATGGGCGACCGCGGACAGTTGGGCAAAGTCATTGTCGACGGACCTCTGTCGCTCGACGTAGCCCTGTACAAGGAGGTCGCCGAACACAAGAAGGTCACCGGATCGAGCGTTGCCGGCGATGCCGACTGCCTGCTGTTCCCCAACCTCGAATCGGCCAACGTATTCTTCAAGGCTGCATCGCACATAGGTCATGCCGAATTGGCCGCCATGGTCATGGGCACGAAGGTTCCGTGCGTTCTCACTTCGCGCGGCGACACGCCTCTGACGAAGAAGTATTCGATTGCATTGGCTTGTTTGGCAGCAAAATAACAGATAACAACCGAAAATTGCGTACAATGGTAATGCCGCAATCAGTCAAACGACATTATTCACGACACTACTGTTATGAGTTACAACATACTGGCTATTAACCCGGGATCGACATCGACCAAAATGGCGATGTTCCGCGACACCGAACAGGTGTGCGTACTTACCCTGCGCCACTCCACCGAGGAGATCGCCCGTTTCGACTCTGTCGCCAACCAGTTGCAATGGCGATTGGGTATGATTTTAGAGGCGCTCAACAGAGAAAAGATCGACATCTTCTCGCTGCATGCCGTCATAGGCCGCGGCGGGTTGCTGCGTCCTATCGAAGGCGGGGTATATCTCATCAACGAGCGTATGTGCCACGATCTGCGCCACCCCAAGCTGCACCACGCATCGAACCTCGGTGCGCTTATTGCGCTCGAAATCGCCAACATCGTCGGCATCAAGGCCTACATAGCCGATCCGGTGGTGGTCGACGAGATGCAGGACGTGGCTCGCATAAGCGGAGTGAAGGAGTGCCCGCGCATTTCTATCTTCCACGCCCTCAACCAGAAGGCTACGGCACGCCGTTATGCCGACGAAATAGGGCGCGAATACGAGTCGATGAACCTTATTATCGCACACATGGGCGGCGGCATATCAGTGTCGGCACACCGCCGCGGACGCGTCGTCGACACCAACAACGCCCTCGACGGCGACGGCCCGATCGCACCCGAGCGGGCAGGCACCGTGCCTGCGGCCGAGCTTGTCGATATGTGCTTCTCGGGAGAATACTCACAGGCGCAGATCAAACAGATGATCACCGGCAAGGGCGGATTCGTCAACCTCATAGGCAGCAACTCGGTGCACGACATCGTGGTGCGCGCCGAGAACGGCGACAGCGAAGCCCGAATGGTACTCGACGCGATGTGCTACACCGTGTCGAAATACATCGGCGAAATGGCCGTCGTGCTCAAAGGCGAGGTCGATGCCATACTGCTCACGGGCGGCATAGCCTACAATGGCTGCGTCACCGAGGCTATCGAGGATCACTGCCGTTTCATCGCCCCGGTAAAGGTGTACCCGGGTGAAAACGAGTTGGAATCGTTAGCCGAGAACGCATTGCGGGTACTGCGGGGCGAGATCGTCCCCAAGGAGTATTAACCTTAACAAAGGCCTATGACATCCATATTGATAATCAACGGTCCCAACCTCAACCTCACGGGGCGCAGGCAGACCGACATCTACGGCACACAGAGCTTCGGGGATTACCTCGAAGCTCTGCGCGCACGTTACCCCGGCATCGCTATCGAGGCGGTGCAGTCCAATGTCGAGGGCGAACTGATCGACGCGCTGCAAGCCGCCGACGGCTGCCGGCAGGGCATCATACTCAATGCCGGAGGTTACACCCACACGTCGGTTGCGCTGCGCGATGCCGTCGCGGCGATCTCTACACCGGTCGTGGAGGTTCACATATCGTCGATCCTCGCCCGCGAGGAGTTCCGCCACACTTCGCTCATAGCGCCCGTAGCGCGCGGCACGATTATGGGGTTCGGACTCGAATCCTACCGCTTGGCCGTGGAGGCTCTGATCGGATAGCCCCATATCGCAATCATGGCCGGGAGAGAATTAAAGACACAGGTGGTAAGCGGAGTGGTGTGGAGCCTCTCCGAGAAGATCGGCACGATGCTGCTGCAAATGGTCGTCAGCATCATCGTCGCCCGACGGCTTATGCCCGAGGACTTCGGCGTTATGGCCATTATGACCTTCTTCACCTCGCTCGCCCTCGCCATGGTCGACAGCGGATTTTCGCAGACGCTCATACGCAAGAAATCGCCCACGGCCGACGAATATCGTTCTGTGTTGATGTTCAATATCTCGATCGCCGTCATTCTCTATCTCCTGCTAACCGCCCTCTCGCCCGCCATAGCCGAATTTTACGGGCACCCGATCATTGCGCGCATCGCCCCCGTGCTGCTGCTGCTGCTGCCGATCAACGCCCTGTGCGTGGTGCAGACGGTGATCTTCACGCGCGAGTTCCGCTTCGCACTGATGTCGAAAATCGTCTTCTGCTCGTCGTTCGTTAGCGGCATCATAGCCGTAGGCATGGCTTTGGCCGGCTGCGGAGTGTGGAGCCTCGTGGCGCAGCGCATAGCGGCAATGGCCGTCAAGGCCGCCATGTTCAGGTGGTTAGGCCGCCGATCATCGGGCAATGCACGCTTCTCGCCGTCGGCTCTGCGCGCCATGGCGCCATACAGTCTGCGGCTTCTGGCCACCGACCTCATTACGGCCGTCTACAACAACCTCGCACAGCTAATCATCGGCAAGATCTACTCGGCCACCTCGTTGGGCTACTTCTCACAGGCGCAGAAACTCAAAGATCTGCCCGTGACCTCCACCGTGCAATCGGTGCAGGGCGTCACCTTTCCGGCTTTGGCCAAACTCGACGGCGACAGCGGCAAATTCGCCGAGAGCTACCGCCGCATACTCTCCATAACGGCGTTCATCGTAATGCCCGCCATGACGGGTCTCACGGCCATAGCGCCCGACATGTTCGCATTGCTGTTGGGTGAAAAATGGATGCCTACGGTGCCTTACTTCGAGATAATCTGCATCGGCGGCATGTTGTATCCGCTCTCGACGGTAGCCGGCAACGTGCTTAAAGTCCGCAGCGACGGACGCATAATATTGCGGTTGGAGATACTCAAAAAGATTATCATGACGCTGATTTTCGCCTACGTCTTTCTCGTTGCCCGCAGCATCGAGTCGGTGGCGTGGGGTCTTACTGTCATGTCCGCAGTGGAGTTGATAATCAACATCGCCGCATCGCTGCGCTACACCACGCTGCGTGCCGCACGCATAGCCGCTGCGCTATTGCCCACCCTGCTATGCACCGCGACGATGTTCGCCGCCGTCGCTGCCATGCGAAGCTGTGCGGCAGAGCTGACCCTCGGGCTAAGACTTATGGTGTGTATCGCCACGGGCGTTGCCGTCTATATAATCGCCGCCGCCGCAATGCGTTCGGAGGCGCTGCGCGAGGTGTTCCGCATCGCAAAACGCATGCTCACACACAATCAATAGTGTTCAAACCCGCGCCAGTCGACATCGATGCGCCGGCCGTGGTCGAGCCACACTATATGCCCGTCGGAAGGCTCGACGACCTCCCCTATGACATACAGTTCTGTCCCGAACCGCTCGAAATAGTCGCGGCGCAGTCGTTCGCAACCCTCGGCCGCCACGGTCAACAACAACTCGTAATCCTCGCCGCCGGTCACGGCAGTCTCCACATCGGTATCGGTCGGCACCGACTCTATCGCGATGACTGCTCCCACACCCGAACGCTCCATTATGTGGCGCATGTCGGAGGCTATGCCGTCCGATATGTCCATCATCGCATGTACCTCGCCGCGGCCGCCGAGCCATGCACCCTCCTCGATGCGGGCATTGCCGCGACGATGCAGCCGCGCGCATTCCGAATCGATATCGCCGTTCATTATATCGCGCAACCCCGCCGCCGACGCGCCTAACTTGCCGCTTACGCATATCGCGTCGCCCACACGGGCATCGGAGCGCCGTTTGATGCAAGAGGTCGCCATGCGGCCTATGGCCACGACGTTAATTGCCACAGTGCTCTTCGACGAAGTGGTATCACCGCCGACAAGGGCTGTGCCCCACCGCCGCGACTCGTCGTAATATCCGCGCATGAACTCCTCCGCCCACTGCTGCGACGCATCGGCCGGCAGCGACAGCGACAGCATTGTGGCCACGGGACGCGCGCCCATAGCCGCCACATCGCTCAAATTAACGAGCAGCGATTTGCAGCCCACTTCGTAGGCCGACGATACCTCGCGCAGGAAATGCACCCTCTCCACGAGCATGTCGGCAGACATCACTAACGACTCGCCGCCCCCGATCTCGACCGCCGTGCAGTCGTCGCCTATGCGGTCGAAACCGCCGTCGGGCAGAGCAGCAAAGCGCGCAGCCAACGATGATATGAAACCGAATTCCGATACAGCCATTATTATGCAAGTTCAACCTACGCATGTCGCACTCCCGCACCGCCGCGGCACGCACTCCGGCCGAGCCGACACACGTCTGTCGCAATTAGTTTACAAATGTACGCAAAAACCGATAATCAAAAAATTATTTCCCAAAACTCTTGCATATTTTAATTATAAATCGTAATTTCGAGTAATAAATGTCACTACTAAGTACCCTATATGAATCAAAAGACTCAACGCTTGTCGATCATTCGCAAAATAATCCGCTCGGAGTTCATATCTTCGCAGGAGGAGTTAATTAATCGTCTGGTAGAGTGCGGCGTATCGATCACTCAATCGACGCTGTCACGCGATTTGAAATTCATGCACGTGGCCAAAGTTCCGCATAAGGAGAAAGGTTACATATATGTCTTGCCCAACAACACCCGCAACGACATAAGCGTATCGTCGAACATAACCGACAACATCGTTAGTATAGCTTTCTCGGGCAATATCTGCATCATACAGACCAAGCACGGATTCGCATGCGCCACCGCGTCGTCGATCGACAACAAAGGCATATCGGAGATCATCGGCACGGTAGCCGGCGACAACACCATAATGTGCGTGTTGCGCGAGAACTTCGACATGGAGAGCCTTATGTCGCAGCTGCACATGCTGTTTCCCTCGATAAGATCGTTATAGCGACAACCGCATAACAGAACTTCGGGCGATATATTGCGACATCGGCGCGATATATTGCCTGCTTCGTCGCGGCATGGTATAATACCGTGTAATGGTGCAAAATATGGTTGTGGGGCTTAGGACGTTTTCCGTGAAAAGTCATCATTTGCTTCCGCTCGCTCCATTGTCCGAACGGGCAGTACGCCGAGTACAGCCCGTCCGCCCAATGTTCGTTGCGCGTTCATTTCATGCACTTTTTCTCGCCGCGGCAAAGTCGAAGTAAACTTCGCTTTGCTCGCTCGGCTTAACGAAAAAGTTGCAACTAATGCCTTTTGACGAAAAATATGGTCGTGGGGCTAACGCTATTTCCACCGATATGTCATTCTGAGGAGCGTTCTTCGAACGCGACGTGAGAATCTGGTTGGGGACGATTATTCCCGCTGTCATATGCCGGGACTTCCACGTCGCGTGCAAAGCACGCTCCTCGGAGTGACAAGGTGGG
>CAZEXJ010000194.1:0-5434 GCA_964516585.1 uncultured Alistipes sp. | reverse complement strand
CAGTGGAGTGAAGAATCTCTTTGGAGACGACTATTTTCGCTGTTCGGTGCTGTGTTGAGATTCTCACGTCGCGCTGCGCGCTCCTCAGAATGACATGTCGCAACGCCACGCCATGTCACTCCGAGGAGCGTGCTTGCTCGCGACGTGGGAGTCATTATAATCGAAAACCGCGCCGAACAAATATTCGGCGCGGTTTTGGTGCCCAGGACGAGACTCGAACTCACACGGACCTAATTGTCCACCACCCCCTCAAAGTGGCGTGTCTACCAATTCCACCACCTGGGCTTATCCAATTGAGTGCGCAAATATATTAACTTTTTTTGAAACGACAAAATTTTTACATCAAAATCATCAATATGACCTGCGCAATAACCACTCTGACAAACATCGCCAGCGGATAGACTGTCGTATAGGCTATCGACGGGCGGTCGCCGTCAGACAGCTCGTTGGCGTATGTGAGCGCCATAGGATTGGCCATGGCTCCGCACAACATGCCCGAGGTGTATGCGAAGTCGACGTGGTGCCGCCGCATGGCGTAGTAACCTACGGCGAGTGTCGGCAGCACGGTTATGGCAAAGCCCAAGGCTACCCACGTCGCTCCCGTCGTGCTTATGGCCGCATCGAAGAATGTGGGTCCAGCACTGAGTCCGAGGCAGGCCAAATAGAGCGACAGGCCGAATGCGCGAAGCATGAGATTGGCGCTCTGCGTGGCATAGGTCACCAAATGCAGACGGTAGCCGAATGCGCCGATGAGTATGCCGACAATGATAGGTCCTCCGGCCAGACCCAACTTCAACGGCGACGACATGCCGGGCAGGGCAATGGGTATGGCACCCACCACCAAGCCCACCACCAAACCGATGAATATCGACGGCAGGTGCGGTTCGTTCAGATCGCGCTCGGCATTGCCCAGCGTCTCGGCCACCTTGTCGACGGCGGCGGTCTCGCCCACAACGACAACGCGGTCGCCCAACTGCAACACTAAATCGGGGGTGGCAAGAAGCACTACGCCGCTGCGCACGATGCGGCTTATGTTGATGCCGTAGCTGTTGCGCAGGTGCAGCGAACCTAAGCTGCGGCCGTTGATGTCGGCGCGCGTGACAACGATCGAGCGTGATACCATCGTGGAGTCGATCGAGTTCCAGTCGACGTCGCCGCGGTTCCAGTCGGTGCTCTCGCGGCGGCCGATCAATGCTTCGAGCGTGTCGGCGTCGCGCCGGGAGGTGACCACCAACAGACGGTCGCCCGCCTCGACGACCGTATCGGGCGACGGGACGCTTACCTCGCCGCCGTGCCAGATGCGCGACACGACGAACTGCACGTGGCTGAACTCGCTTATCTTGCGCAGGGTATGGCCTATGATGCCCGGGTTATCGGCCACTATCGACATTATGTAGGTGTTGTTGACATGCCCGGCCTGCGGTGCGGCCATATCGCTCTTGCGCACCATGCAGCGGCGCATGACGACGATTGCCAATATGACGCCCACCACCCCCAACGGGTAGGTTACGGCACAGCTCAGAGCCGGGACTGTGGCGTCGACATCCATTTGCGACAGCGTCTGCTGCGATGCCGCCAGAGCCGGCGTATTGGTCACCGCGCCGCTCAACACGCCCATCATGTCGGGCAGCGACATGCCGGGCAGGTAGCTGAACGCTACGGCCATGGCTGTGCCGAGAAGCACGACCATAAGCCCCAAGGCATTGAGTCGCATGCCGTTGTTGCGGAACGCACTGAAAAAGCCCGGTCCCACCTGCACGCCCAACGCATAGACGAACAGCACCAACCCGAAATTCTGGGCGAAAGTCAATATCGTGGAGTCGATCCGCAACCCCAAATGACCGGCCAGAATACCTGTGAAAAATACGAATGTCACGCCGAGCGACACTCCCCGAATACGCACCTTGCCAAGTGCGATGCCCACGGCGCATATCAACGACAGCACCACAATGGCGGTCATGTCGATCTTGCCGTCGAACAAACTCTCCAAAAACTCCATAAACTTAACCTAACTAACCTTTCAACTCTCCGCACGGCGCCAATCAGTGCAGCGTCATTTCGTCGAGCAGATACCCTGCCCCGCCCACGCGGTCGATCGTGAACAGCACGTAGCGTATGTCGACGGCAATGTTGCGGCATATATCTTCGTCGAACTCCACGTCGCTCATCGTCGAGAGCCATGTGCGGTCGAAATTAATGCCGATCAACCGGCCGCTGCCGTTAACCACGGGCGAACCCGAGTTGCCGCCGGTAGTGTGGTTCGTGGCGATGAAACATACCGGGACCGTGCGCCGTCCGTAGAGTTCGATGCCCCAGCGGCCGTACTGCTTCGAGGCATATATGTCGCGCAGCGACTGCGGAATATCGTAATCGTATATCTCGGGATTATCCTTTTCGACGATGCCCTCCAATGTGGTCTGCGGACGGTGATATACGCCGTCGGCATAGTCGTATCCGGCAACCTTGCCATAGGCTACGCGCAGCGTCAGATTGGCATCGGGGAAGAATGCGCGGCTGTCGTCCCACTCCATCAGCGCCTTGACGTAGGGACGGTACCAGCGTTCGATGTCGGGCACGTTGCTCAGGTTGCGGTAGGCATATTGCGACGACAGCGCGTAGAGCGGAGCCATAGCCTCGATCAGCTCGGCAACCGCATCGCCGGCCGCACCCTGCGTCGAGAAACCGTCGGCCGAGACGAAGCGGCTGTTGTCGTAGAGGTAGTCGACGTATGCCTCGGCACCGCCGTGCGCGGCGACAAGCTCCGTCAGAGCCTCGGGCACAGCGCCTTCGGGTGCCAGACGCAGGAACTCGGCCACCATGCGGCGAGCTATGGCGCGGTCGATCGAGGCGTCGTAGTCCTTGTAGAAATTCCCGGCTGTCGAAGCCGCACGCGACTCGTCGTCGGCAGTCATGGCATAACGCACGATCTGCGGCAGCTCTATGGCGCGCAGCGTCTCCGAGAACAACTCACGGGTGTAGTAGGCCGTTGCGTTGCGCTCGTAGGCCGCATGCAGCGAGTCGAGCAGATAAGCCTTGTCGGGATTCTCGGCAGCAAAGCGCCGCTCGTAGGCACGTTTCTTGTCGGCCGTACCCAAGCGTTTGATTCCCAATACTTCGCCCTGCCATTTCTTCCATGCATTGGCTATCGAGGCGTGTTTGGCGGCATACTGTATGCGCACTTTCGCATCGCGCTCCTGCGCCGCACCGATGATGTCGAGCCGCTCGGTGCGGAGGGCTATCTTCATCGGGTCGGAGCGTTCGGCGATGTATTCCACTGCATCGGAGGTGATATACTCCTGCGTGTTGCCGGGAAAGCCGTAGATCATTGTGAAGTCGCCCTCCTCGACTCCGCCGGTCGATATTTCGAAGTGGCGCGCAGGACGATAGGGGACGTTATTCGACGAGTAGGCGGCCGGCTCGTTGTCGGGCGAAGCGTATATGCGGAACACGGAGAAGTCGCCCGTGTGGCGCGGCCATATCCAGTTGTCGGTGTCGCCGCCGAACTTGCCTATCGACGAGGGAGGCGTGCCGACCAAACGCACGTCGCTAAATACGCGATAGACGAACAGGAACTGCTGGTTGCCGTAATACATCTGCTCGATCGCGGCGCGGTAGCCCTTGCCCTCCGACTCGGCTGCAGCGATTATGTCGGAGGCCTTTTCACCTGATGCAATGCGGTCGGTGACCTCCTCCATACGCACGAGCATATCGACCTGCAAGCCCTTGCAGGGCAGCTCCTCACCGCGCGACATAGCCCAGAAGCCATTGGTCAGGTAGTCGTGCTCGACCGACGACAGCGACTGAATCGCGTCGTAACCGCAGTGGTGATTGGTCAGCAGCAGACCTTCCGGCGAAACTATTTCACCCGTGCAGCCTCCGTCGAACAGCACGACAGCATCCTTCAGCGACGCCTTGTTGATCGAGTAGATGTCCTCGGCCGTGAGGCGGAATCCTTTCGAACGCATATCCTTTATACGCGACGAGATGAGCGAGGGCAGCCACATGCCCTTGTCGGCGAATGCCGTAAAGCCGACGGCAAATGTCAGCAGCCAAACCAATAGTGTCTTCTTTATCATAGTCAATAGTTTTAAAGTTTTTATTCCGTATCGATAAACGACTCCAACTCCCGGCACAATGCCTGCACCGGCAGCCCCATTACATTATAAAACGAACCCTCGATGCCCGTTATGCCCACATAACCTATCCACTCCTGAATACCGTATGCCCCGGCCTTGTCCAACGGCGAGAAACGCTCGACATAGTACTCGATCTGCTCGGCCGTCAGATAGGCGAAACGCACCTTGCTTACGGCCGAGAATGTCCTCGACCGGTCGCTCGAACGCAGCGTAACGCCCGTGATTACAAGGTGTTCCCTACCCGACAGGCGTCTGAGCATCTGTTTGGCGCACTCCCTGTCGGAGGGCTTGCCAAGCACGTCGCCGCCAATGACCACCGTCGTGTCGGCCGTTATGAGTATGTCGCCTTTTTCGAGTCGTCCGGGATAGGCGCGGCTCTTCAACCTCGACAGATATGCCGCCACATCCCCGACTGACAACTGCGCCGGGTATCGCTCGTCGCAGTCGAAGTTCGCAGCCGACACGTAGGGCAGCTCCGCCGCCGTCATAAGCTCTTTTCGGCGGGGCGAGTTGGAGGCTAATATCAACCTGTAATCTAATAGTTTATCGCGCAACAACATCGTTCAGTCAAACAATATGACAAATATACATCTTTTTTGTGAATTTTTCGTCGAAAGCGCCCATTTGCATCCAACCTCCCGCTTTTCAACCGAGAATCGCGGTTATAAAGATGTCATTGCAAGCCGGGCGAAGCGTGGCGTGGCAATCTCATCCCCGTCCTGTCATTCTGAACGGAACGCAGTGGAGTGAAGAATCTCTTTGGGGACGACTATTTTCGCTGTTCGGTGTTGTGTTGAGATTCTCACGTCGCGCTGCGCGCTCCTCAGAATGACAGCACCGCCATGTCACTCCGAGGAGCGTGCTTGCACGCGACGTGGGAGTCTCTGCACTGGACAATGGGAATAATCGTCCCCAACCAGATTCTCACGTCGCGTTTTTCAAACGCTCCTCAGAATGACAGAACAGAGGAAATAGTCACCTAAGCACCACAACCCCCTTTTTCGTCAAAAGCGGTATTATACAACGCGACGACAGAGTGAGGCGATGGGCTGTACCGAGTGTACTGCCCATTGCTGAACGACAAGGAGCGGCAGTAGAATGCCGCTTTTCACGGAAAACAGACAAAGCACCACGACATTCTTTTTCGTCAAAAGGCATTAGTTGCAACGCGCAACGAACATTGGACGGATGGGCTGTACTGAACGTACTGCCCATTCGGACAATGGAGCGAGCGGAAGCAAATGATGACTTTTCACGGAAAACAGCCCAAGCACCACAACTATTTTTTTCGTCAAAAG
>CAZEXJ010000193.1:0-5445 GCA_964516585.1 uncultured Alistipes sp. | reverse complement strand
GCCCTTCCCTATGAAGGCCGAGATGACAATGCGCCTGAAGCCGAGGCGCGCCGCCTCGCTGATGCGCTGCTCGGTGCGGGGGGCGGGTCGGACCTCGCCCGAGAGACCCATCTCGCCCGCGCAGCAGACCCCCTCGCGCAGGGGGCGGTCGTAATAGGAGGATATGACCGCCGCCACGACGGCCAAGTCGAGCCCCGTGTCGGCGATTTTGAAGCCGCCGGCGAAGTTCAGGAAGACATCCTTCTGGTACATCTTCATCCCCACGCGCTTCTCCAATACGGCCAGCAGCATGTTCATGCGGCGCGAGTCGTAACCCGTGGCCGAGCGCTGCGGCGTGCCGTAGGCAGCCGAGCTGACCAAGGCCTGCACCTCAATCAGATAGGGCCGTATGCCGTCCACCGAGGCCCCCACGGAGATGCCGCTCAAGGGCTCGTCGTAGTGGGTGATTAGTATTTCCGACGGGTTGTCCACCTCGCGCAGCCCCTCCTCGTGCATCTCGAAGACGCCGATTTCGAAGGTGGCGCCGAAGCGGTTCTTGATGCCGCGCAGAATGCGGTAGATATGGTTGCTGTCGCCCTCGAATTGCAGCACCACGTCGACGATGTGTTCGAGTATCTTGGGACCGGCTATTGTACCGTCTTTGGTGATGTGGCCTATGATGAATATGGCCGTGCCGCTGCTCTTGGCATAACGCAGCAGCGTTGCGGCGCACTCGCGTATCTGCGTCACGCTGCCGGCCGACGACTCCACCAAATCGGTGTACATGGTCTGTATCGAGTCGATGATGACGATGTCGGGGCGCTGCTCCTCGATCTGCGAGACGATGTTTTCGAGCAGCGTCTCGGTGTAGACCAAACACTCCTCGTTGACGATGCCTATGCGCGTAGCCCGCATCTTGATCTGCTCGGCCGACTCCTCGCCCGAGACGTAGAGCGTGCGCAGCGAGTTGCCGTGGAGCGCCATTTGCAGCGACAGCGTCGACTTGCCTATGCCCGGTTCTCCTCCGAGCAGGATCAGCGAACCCGGAACCAAACCTCCGCCCAACACGCGGTTGACCTCGCCTATGCCCGTGTCGATGCGTTTTATGTCGCGTTCGCGTATCTCCTGCACGCGCTGCGGCACGGCACGAGGCACGTTGGTAAGGCGGCTGGCCACCGACGAGGAACTTTCTTTGGCGACGATCTCCTCGGTAAAACTGTTCCATTCGCCGCAAGAGGGGCAGCGTCCGAGCCATTTGGGCGACTCGTAGCCGCAGCTGCTGCAGAAGAACGCGCGTTTAGCTTTGGTTGCCATTGCCGGTGCTAATTGAAGAGTTTAACTATGTCGTTGCCGTTGGCGTAGATGACAAGCAGCAGTATCAACACAAGCCCTATGTATTGCATTATCTCCATGAACTTGTCGCTCGGTTTGCGGCGCGTGATGATCTCCCACAGCGTGAACAGTGCGTGACCGCCGTCGAGACCGGGTATGGGCAGCAGATTCATCACGGCGAGCATTATGGAGATGAATGCCGTGAGCAGCCAGAAGCTCTGCCAGTTCCACTCGCCGGGAAAGATGTTGCCTATGGCGATGAAGCCGCCGACCTCCTTAATGAGTTTTGTCTCGGGATTGAAGATCATCTTCAGCTGCTGCCAGTAGTCGGCGATCTTTTCACCCGCCATGTGCCAGCCTGCGGGCAGCGACTCGCCCAAAGAGTAGTCTATATGGCGCGGCGGGATCATAGCTACGGTGACTCCCATTTGCGCCTTGTCGTTGATAGGCACGTCGAGACGCAGGGTATCGCTGCCGTTTCTGATTATATCCACCCCGGCCGTAGTGTTTTTGACCTGTGAGAGCGCCTTTAAGCCGGCCACCATGTGCGGTGTGGGCGTGCCGTTGACGGCTATTATGCGGTCGCCGATATGCAGACCTGCCCCGGCGGCCGATTCGCTGCCGACGCCGTTTACGACGTAGGGTATGAACTCCATATAGAAGTCCTCGTACTGCTTCGCTTCGCGTATCTCGATCAGACGCTGCATTGGCAGCGTGAGGCGCAGCCGTTCGCCGCCGCGCTCGACGACCACCTCGCGGTCGGAGTCGGTGATGAACAGTGTTTGCCCGATCTCGTTTACTGTTTTCGGCTCGCGCCCGTCGATCGAGATGATGCGGTCGCCGTCCTCGAAGCCGAGCGAGTGCGCCGCCTCGTTGAAGGCATAGCCGTGGATCATGTCCTCGTTGGCGTACCAGTCGCGTCCCCACGTATAGAGTACGCCCGAGTAGATCACTATGGCCAGCACGACGTTCATAAATACGCCCGCCACCATGACGATCAACCGCTGCCATGCCGGTTTGGCGCGGAACTCCCACGACTGCACCGGCTGTTTCATCTGCTCGGTGTCCATACTCTCGTCGATCATGCCGGCTATCTTGACGTAGCCGCCTAACGGCAGCCAGCCCATGCCGTATTCGGTGTGGCCGCGGCGGAACTTGAACAGCGAGAACCACGGGTCGAAAAATATGTAGAACTTCTCTACCCGTATTTTGAATATTCGGGCTGCGATGAAGTGGCCGAATTCGTGGATCAGCACTAACATCGACAGACAGACTAAGAATTGCAGTACCTTGATGAAAATAACCATTGTATAGATGTTTCGATATTGATAATTACAGTTTCAAATAGCGGCGTGCCAATGTGCGCGCCTCCTCGTTGGCGCAGGCGTAGTCGGCCAAGGTGGGGTTTTCGGCATACGAGGCGTTTGCCAATGCGTAGCGTATGCTGCCCACGATGTCGTGATACCGGCACCGGTGCATCAGAAATGCCGCCACGGCCTGCTCGTTCGCTCCGTTCATCGTGCAGGCCGCCGTGCCGCCGCGGCGCAGACAGTCGTAGGCGATGTCGAGTGCGGGATACTTCTCGCGGTCGACCTCGGCGAAGGTGAGCGTCGGATTGTCGGCAAACGAGAATCGCGCCTCAGGCCGTTCGGCTCTGCTGGGATACATCAGCGCGTAGCTTATGGGCAGGTGCATGTCGGGCGAACCCAATTGCGCCTTTATGCCGCCGTCCTCGAACTCCACCATGGAGTGTACGACCGACTGCGGGTGTATCAGCACCGATATGCGGTCGGCTTCGATACCGAAGAGCCAATGCGCCTCGATGACCTCGAAACCCTTGTTGACGAGTGTGGCCGAGTCGATCGTTATCTTGGCGCCCATCGACCATTGCGGATGACGCAATGCCTGCTCGGGCGTAACATCGTCGAGCGCTTCGCGCGGCACATCGCGCAGCGCACCGCCGCTGCATGTGACGATCAGCCGCCTTACGGGCGAACATTCGCCCCTGAGACACTGCAATATGGCCGAGTGCTCCGAGTCGATCGGGATGATCGGCACATGGCGCTTGTCGGCCTCGCGCATGACCGTCTCGCCGGCCACTACGAGCGTCTCCTTGTTGGCCAAAGCGATCTTCTTGCCCGCTTCGATTGCGGCCATAGTGGGGCGCAGACCTGCATAGCCGACTAATGCGTTGACCACCATGTCGACACCCGATGAGGCTGCGACGCTGCATAGCGACTCTGCGCCTGCGAACACCTTTATCGGGCGGTCGCCTATGGCGGCCGAGAGAGCCTCGTAATAGCGTTCGTCGCCTATGACCACGCAGTCGGCGTCGAACTCTGCGGCCTGCTCGGCTAAACGCTGCCAGTTGCTGTTGGCGGCCAGTGCCGTTATTTCGAATTTATCGGGATTCTCGCGGACGATGTCGAGCGTCTGTACGCCTATCGAGCCTGTCGATCCCAAGAGACATATGCGCTGTTTCATATCTAAAATAGTATATACGATTCGGGGTTGGCCGCCGTGCCGTCGCGCCATATCTCGAATTCGAGCGAAGCCGGGCGCGAGACATGCCCCTGCTCGGCCTCGTGCTGCTCGGCCGATATGTTGCCTATGACCTCGCCGCTCTTGACGGGCTGCCCCTTGCGCACGAGCGTCTGCGACAGATTCCTGTATATCGACGTGTAGCCTCCGGCATGTTGCACCGTCACTTCGGCGCCATGTTCCGGCGTTGCGCATACGCCTATTACAGTGCCGTTCTCTATGGCCGCTACGGAGGCCTCGGCATCGACGCCGACAATCTCTACGCCGTAGATGCCCTGCGTCGGGTCGAACTGCCGGACTACGTCGCCGCTAAGCGGTGCCGTGAATACGGCCGCCTCGGAGCTTAGTTCGCTGCGCGAGCCGATGATCGAGTATTCGCCGTGCTCGCTCTCCAATGCTGCGCGCAGCAGCGAGTCGGCGCGCGTGGGCATGATGCGCGACTTGTCGTAACGTATGGTATCGGTCATCACCGTCGAGTGAAGCGTCGGCGTGTTGTTGTTCATTATCGTGCTTACGGCCTCGTTGTAACTCATCATCATGGCGATCTTGTGCTCCATGGAATCGGCGCGCATGACACTCTCAACCAACGACTCGTGAATCTTCTGCGACTGCGTGCGGTAGCCGGGCAGTATGTCGAGCACGGGCGTGTAGGCAATCAGCGTCAGCAATATGGCGCATATGACGATGACGAATGCCGCAATGGTGCCCCAGACCCCTATGGGCGATATGTTGACGTGCCAAAACTCCTCGTCCGAGGAGCGGTCGCGCATCGACAATCGCCTGCGCTCGGCGATCCTTCGCCACAGGTCTTTTTTATCGGATTGTTTCATATATGATTATATATTGCGCAAAGATAACGAAAAAGGACGGATACTTTGTATTTCCGCATAACTTTTTTTACCTTTGCAGTGGTAAATACTTAACGCAAAAAACACTATGATAAAACCTACACTTTTGGTACTGGCCGCAGGCATGGGTTCGCGCTACGGCTCGTTGAAACAGATGGACGGAGTAGGCCCCAACGGCGAGGCCATTATCGACTATTCGATCTATGACGCCATTCGCGCCGGTTTCGGCAAGGTGGTGTTTGTCATTCGTCACTCTTTCGCTCGTGAGTTTACCGAGGTATTCAATGCCGAGCGTTTCGGCCACCGCATCGAGGTGCAGTACGTCTATCAGGAGCTGGACTGTCTGCCCGAGGGCTTCTCGCTGCCCGAAGGCCGTCAGAAGCCGTGGGGTACCAACCACGCTGTGATGATGGCCGCCGATGCCATTCACGAACCTTTCGCTGTGATCAATGCCGACGACTTCTACGGTCGCGACGCCTATGCCGTCATAGGCAGCTATCTGTCGTCGCTCGAAGGCAGCCGCAACAGCTACTGCATGGTGGGCTACGAGGTCAACAAGACTCTTTCGGAGAACGGTACCGTATCGCGCGGCGTATGCACGGTCGATGCCGACGGCTATCTGCAAAGCATGGTCGAGCGCACCCAGATCGAGCGTGTCGACGGTACGATCCTCTTCCACGACGGCGGAGCCGACGAGCCTCTGGCCGAGGATACCCCCGTGTCGATGAACCTCTTCGGTTTCACG
>CAZEXJ010000192.1:0-13737 GCA_964516585.1 uncultured Alistipes sp. | reverse complement strand
GTTGGTGCGCAAATATTATGCTGCTTTTCGCCGCGACATGATTTCGAGCTTCGAGCAGTTGTTCGGCGATCTGAGCGCGATCAACAAATAACGATCTCTTACGAACGCATTGCCGGCCGCGAGACAATCTCGCGGCCGGTTTTGTTTACCCGATATATATAGTAATAATCTTGGTAATCAGTTTTTTTGACCGACAAGCCCAAATAAGACATTTTTCGTAGAAATAATTTGTTTTATTCAAAATCATACACTATCTTTGATAATGTTAATTAATTCGTAACACTAAAACATATCGGACATGGAAAGAAGGCAAGATTTCCTTATTGTAATCACATCGCTGATTATGATTATCGGGGCTGCCTGCACAAACGATCGAGAGGAGGCAGTCGCGCGAACAGAACCCCCACCATTAACACGATGTCAATCGTCGACAATACCTGTCGATAATGCACTCGAAGAACTCGATGCCGTACTCGATGTGATCTATCCGTCGACGCGCGGCGTTGCACGCAAAACATATTCGAGAGAGAATATCTCCGTGTGCGGCGGCATTGCGACCCGGTCGGATGATGCCGTGAATTTGCCCGATACCATTGTCTATGTTGTTAACTTCGACAATGAGGAGGGTTTTGCCGTTCTCGGTGCACAAGTGGGTATGCAGCCGATTTATGCTATTACCGACGACGGCAGTCTTGATGCTTATGAACTCGATCCGTTAATAATGTCGGAATACGATGCCCTGCAAGATATATATATTGATTTCGATGCAATAGATGAAGCCCAAGAGGATGTATGCGATTGTGGATACCAAGGCGACGACGACGATCACGATTGTTTGGACAACGACGATTTCGACGATAGTTTTATTGACGATGAAGATATACATAAGCGACTGTTGTGTAATAGCATAGCAACGGATATGCTCATCGTCGATCGTGGTCAGGATCAGCGTGACTACATCAATCTGGATCCTACCGAGCGGGAACCTTATGACAAACCGGTTGACCGTAGAACAGATACGGTGTATTGGAAGCTTGGTAAACATGTAGAACCGATGCTGGCTGCAACAGAGTGGTGGAATCAGGGCGATCCATTCAACAAACGATGCAATGGGTGTAGAGTTGGTTGTGTGGTGATAGCCGTAGCTCAGATTATGGCATATCATGAAGCGACGAAAGACGGAACGTTACTATTAGATGGTAAGACTTGCTATTGGGAAATTATTAAGTCTCGGTCGATGGAAGAAGATGCTGTATTGCAAAGAGCATGCTTGTGCAGAGAGTTGGGTAAATCACCGAATTGCAATGTATCTTACGGCACAGATAGTAGTGGCGCATTGGCAACCGGAGCCAAACGAACATTAAAGAACTACGGTTTTCAGAATGTAAAGAAACGAACCAATTTCGACAAGAAGAATCGCGCCCGTGCAGTAGAGATGATTTTGGCCGGTAAACCGGTCTATTTAGGCGCACGCGGCGACGGATCGGGACATGCGTTCGTGCTCGACGGCTACATCGAACGATATCAGGAGAAGATCGACACTACGTTCTATACCGATGGTACTTACAACGTATCGACATGGCACAGGCCCAAGCAGTATTTGTTTCATGTAAACTGGGGTTGGGGAGGATCGCATAACGGTTATTTTATGCTGTCCGACGAATTTAGTATTCAAAATAGATATGGCGATTGGCATTCGGATTCGCCGTCACCAAGCCAAGGAGAAGATAAAAAATACACATGGCATTTCCGAATGATAACTTACGATATATAATTATACTATTATGAAGAAGTTTTTCACATATATTATACTCGCATTGTTGATCTCGTGCTACCGCAGAATGCATGATGTACCTCCAGTGTTTGCCAATACCGACCATTTTGTACACGGATATTGGATATTCGACGATATAGATATAGATGTAAAGATACATGCCAGCATACAGGATGGATATAATCCTCCGTGCTTGAGAATAAAACCGTCCGAGTCGGCCTATCTTGTAAGTTATCTGTCTACCGGTGACCAGTTAGAAGAGTATTACGCCTTGTGCCGCAGATACAATGATTTCGGTTACGATCCGTTCGGAGGTTACAAGCCCAGAGATTATGTTTTTGTTAATCGACCGTTACATGTATTTTCGAGTATAGATTTCGTCTCGATCGATATAGTAAGCAATATGGATTTCGATGAAACGCACCCTGCCGGTACATCGCTCGCCGACATCACCATGTTGAGTACATTCTGGGGGCGGCCCATACTTGACGGTAATACCAGTCCGGATATCATAAAATTTGAGCCTTACAACGGCGCAGCTTTTGCAAATTGGACATATGGTTACCGGAGGTATAAGCGGCTCGATGCTCTGACACCTTACGAGTTGTCGGTAATAGGAATGCAGAGTAGTCTGTCTACGACTGATGAGTACTATGAAGATCATTATAGAGAGGATTTCTGCATAGGAGCCATTACATTTGCCAAAGCTCCGACACAGGGTTTTGAACACACCTTTACCGTAACATTGACTGCGGTTGACGGTCGTGAGTTCAAGGCGCAGGCATATGCCCGTTGGAATTTATTGTGAGGCTGCCAACGGCGACGGATCGGGTGGCCGTTCTCGGTTCAATGGTCAACTGCATATTACCCGATAACCTCGGCTCCGGCAGCCGATACGAACAGGCTAAAAATAATCACCCCGGTTGTAATAAGTCACAACCGGGGTGATACTATGATCGGATTTGTTATCCGGAAATAGTCTTCTAAAGCGCCACGACTATATTTTTCGTCAAAAGGCGTTAGTTACAAGCCGCACGTGAAGAAGACGCAGATGGGCTGTACTCGGTGTACTGCCCATTTGCGGATTCGAACGAGGCGAAGTAAATGACGCCTTTTCACGAAAAAGGCGAAAAATGCGTCACAAACGACTGCATACTATCATACTGCCGCTCTATCGACTGCAACAGAGCAAACTGCGCATGGGTGCGGACAAGATTGTGAGTGTCGTAGGCGGTTTTGTAATAGGTGTCGCCGTCGATATAATCCATAAGGAAACGCAAGACCTGTTCGTAGGTTATGTAGCGTGCGGCCAAGGCGAGATTGTCGATCTCGCAAGGAGTAAGCGAGGCTCCGCGAGCAGAGAGATAACCCGCCGTATACGCCTCGAACATAGACATGTTCATGGCCACGAGGCCGGTATCGCGCTCGTCCTCGGCGGCAGTGTTGGTATAGGAGCGAATGGCATCGCCGAAATCGATCAGCGACGAGCTTGTCATGACCGTATCGAGATCGATGACACACAGCGGACGGGCGTCGCCGTCGAAAAGGATATTGCTTATCTTGGTGTCGTTGTGCGCTATGCGGCGCGGGATGACACCCTGTTCGATCATCTGCCAGAAACGCATCATCTCCTCGCGGCGAGACTCTATCCAGTCGATCTCGCGAGCCACGCCGCTGCGACGGCCGGCGGCATCGGCAGTCAGCGAAGCATCCCACTGACGCAGACGATGACGCATGTCGTGAAAACCCTTGATAGTCTCGTGCAGGGGCTTGTCGAAATCGTCGAGCATAGTCTGGAAACGGCCTATGGCCTCGCCGCCCATGCGTGCGAGCGATGCAGTGGAGGCGCGGTCGTAGGTGACCGAGCCGTCGATAAAGAGCGTCACCGCCCAGAAATTGCCCTGTTCGTCGACATGGCAGTACTCTCCGTCGAGCGTCGCCACCGGAGTCAGCACCTCGCGCAGCGGGTCGCCGCCAGCAGCCGCGACCTTGCCTTTGAGGTGCGCGGTGACGGCCACGATGTTTTGCATCATCGACCGCACGTCGGGAAAAACAGCGTGGTTCTTGCGTTGCAATATGTAATCGGGCGCAGAGCCTGCGGTGCGCACCATGTAGGTGTCGTTAATGAATCCTGCGCCCAGAGGCTCGATGCTCTCCACCATGCCGTCGAGGCGGAACTGGCGCGCAATGCGTATCAAATCTTTACTGTCAATCATCGATAATAGGTTTTATCGCGGCCATATCGCACGTCGCACGAAACCGCCGACGCAGGACTCGGAGGCCGCCTTGTTTGTCATAAGACAAAGATACTGTTTTTCGCGAGAATACGCCACTGACAACTGAAAATATTACATCGAAAAGTGACAATATATTTTGCAAATTATCAAATTTGTGCTATATTTGCACCGCTCTTATGCAAAGAGTCACTTCCACGGAGGGTTGGGTGAGTGGCTTAAACCAGCAGTTTGCTAAACTGCCGATATCGTAAGGTATCCGCTGGTTCGAATCCAGTGCCCTCCGCAAAGCGAACAGCGCCGGTCTCGAAAAGATCGGCGCTTGTTCGATCCGCAACCTAACAACAAACGATTATCGATGCCGCAACACGCGTCTCACCCGACACAGCAATGAACTCCAAACCGGTCAATTGGAACCCGTGGCACGGATGCCGCAAGATAAGCGAGGGCTGCCGCCACTGCTACGTCTATCGTCAGGACGAACAGTGGGGAGCCGACAGCACGACGGCGCACCGCACGGCATCATTCGATCTGCCTGTGCGGCGCAATCGCAACGGGAGGTTCAAGGTGGCGTCGGGCAGCATGGTCTACACATGTTTCACATCGGATTTCCTGTTAGAGGATGCCGACGGGTGGCGCGACGAGTGCTGGCAGATGATATCACTCCGGCACGACGTCGATTTCATGTTTTTCACCAAGCGCATACATCGTTTGGCGGCGGTGCTTCCGGCCGACTGGGGCGAGGGCTACGACAATGTCACCATAGGGTGTACGGTGGAGAATCAGGCGGAGGCCGAACGCCGTCTGCCGATATTTCTGTCGCTGCCCATACGCCACAAAGCCATAATATGCGCTCCGCTGCTGGGCGCACTCGACCTTCGGCCATGGCTCGGGGCGATGATCGAGGAGGTGAGCGTCGGCGGCGAATCGGGGCAAGGCGCGCGCATCATCGATTACGACTGGGTGACCGATCTGCAACGTCAATGCATCGAAGCCGACGTGCCGTTCCGGTTCCACCAGACGGGAGCGCGGTTAGTGAAGCAGGGACGGCTCTACCGCATACCTCGCTCGCATCAGCACTCGCAGGCACGCCGCGCCGGCATCGACTACAAAATCGGACACTACACCCTCTACGATGAATGATCGGAAATGCAAACGCAGCGCAGCTGTGTGCATAGGGTCATCCTGCGCGGGATGACTGCCCGGGAAATGGGGGCGGGCGGCGTAAAGTTGTTCATCCGCAAAACCCCGCGGAGAAAGGGAAAATAGAGACTCCCACGGTCGGGCTACGCCCTCCCTCGGAGTGACACCGCGGACATGAGACTCCCACGTCGCGCTTCGCGCTCCTCGGAGTGACATTGTGGAGGTGTCATTCTGAGGAGCGTTTGAAAAACGCGACGTGAGAATCTCATTTGGGGACGACTATTCCCACGGTCATGTCGTGTGTTGAGACTCCCACGTCGCGCTTCGCGCTCCTCGGAGTGACATTGTGGGGCGTTGCACTATGTCATTGCGAGCCGAGTGCAACGAGGCGTGGCAATCTCTTCATTCCCGCCCCCACCGATCATCCGAAAGTTGTATATAGTTGCCAAAATTATTATCTTTGCGCCGTTATGGCAGAAATAACCAAATACGACTATCGCGTGGAGCCGCAGGATGTCGACTTTACGCTCCGGGCATCGGTGCCGTCGATGCTCGACTACATACTCAATACGGCTGGTATCGACGCCCACAACAAGGGCTTCGGCGTAGAGGTGTTGCAGCAACACTCGCTGTCGTGGGTATTGTCGCGATTGGCGGTCGAGTTCGACAGGGTGCCCGCACAATACGAGGAGTTTTCGATAAACACATGGGTCAACGACTTCAACCGGCTGTCGACGACCCGCAACTTCACGCTCGAAAGCAATGGCGAGGTCTTCGGACGCGCCGTATCGCTGTGGTGCGTGATCGATATACGCAAACGTTCGGTCGCCGACATGACGCCGTTAGCCAACGCCTATCGCACCGCCATGGTCGACTATCCGTCACCCTGCCAGCGCCCGCAGCGTCTCAGTTCGATAGAGCCGCAGCATACCGTCACCCGCCCCGTGGTTTACAGCGACATCGATTTCAACCGTCATGTCAACACGCTGCGTTACGTGGAGATGATATTCAACGCTCTGCCGTTGGAGCGCATCGAGCACAACAGCGGCGTGCGTGTCGACCTCAATTTCATAGCCGAAGGGTGCTGGGGACAGACCCTTAGCGTGGGACACGCCGCCGAGGGCGATACGACGAACTTCGAGATATCGTCGGACGACGGCCGCACGCTGTGCCGCGCCCGCGTCGAGTGGCGATAGCGGCGATAGCGGCAAAGCAGGAGCACAGGGGTTTTGGAACGGTTATTGCGACGATGCCGGCCAAAACCCTTTTATCATGAGTAACGCAAACAAGTATCAGAGGAGCATCGACTCTCTGAACGATGCCGTGGGCAAGGAGATCGCCACATCGTTGCAGTATATGTATTTCCACGTTCGCATGGAGGATGCCGGATATGAGTATCTCGCAGCCTACTTCCACAAGGTGGCCATAGCCGAGATGCGCCACATAGAGGAGTTTGCCGAACGAATACTGTTCCTCGAAGGCGATGTAAATATGAATCCCGCCTTCGAAGCGCGTCAGATAACCGACGTGGAGGGCATGCTGCGTTTAGCCATAAAGATCGAGCAGAGCACGATCGATTCGTACAACGAGGCGGCGCGCATAACCTCGGAGATAAAAGATACGGTGACGCACCACATATTCCAGTCGATAACGCAATCCGAGGAGGAGCACCTCGACAACTTCCGGACAGAATTGCAGAACATGATCGACTACGGCGACAAGTATCTGGCGCTGCAATCGATCGGCCGCAGCAAGGAGATCGCAAAATAGTCGGGCGCAAGCCGCTTATTTCGGTCGTAAATTCTTAACTTTGCATCAGACTTTACGACAATGCAAAGCAAACGACTGAAAATAGCTATCGTAGGCCCCGCCCACCCCTATCGCGGCGGGTTAGCCGCGATAATGGAGACTATGGCACGCGAATACATGTCGCGAGGATACGACGTGGAGATTCTCACCTTCACGCTGCAATATCCCCGTCTTTTGTTTCCGGGCAAAAGCCAGACGGTAACCACCCCGCCCCCCGACGACCTGCACATAGAACGTGTCGTATCGACCGTCAATCCGTTGTCGTGGCGCAGAGTGGGACGCCGTCTGAAACGCGAACGCCCCGACATCGTGCTGATGAAGTATTGGACACCGTTCATGGCGCCCTGCTTCGGCACCATAGCCCGACTCGCCCGCAGCAACGGCCACACGCGCACGATATGCCAGATCGACAACGTCGAACCGCACGAGCATCATATCATCGACAAACCGTTCAACCGCTATTTCCTGCGGTCGGTCGACGGTTTCATCTATATGTCGGAACAGGTGCACCGCGAGCTTGCTGCATACACCTCCGCTCCGGCGCTCTTCTCTCCCCACCCCATGTTCGAGAATTTCGGGCAAAGGGTCGAACGCAGCGAAGCATGCCGGCATCTGAGCATCGATCCCGAGCAACGTTACGTGCTGTTTTTCGGTTTGATACGCGACTACAAGGGATTGGACACACTGCTCGACGCATGGGCGCGTTTTCGCCGTGCGGGACATAAACTGATCGTGGCGGGAGAGTTTTACGCCTCGCGCGACAAATACGTGGCGCAGATCGAGCGTCTTGGGCTGAGCGGCGATGTCATACTGCACGACTTTTTCGTCGGCGACAACGACGTGCGCTATTACTTCTCTGCGGCCGACTGCGTGGTGCTGCCTTACAAGAGCGCCACACAGAGCGGTGTGACGCAAATAGCCTACAACTTCTGCACGCCGCTCATCGTAACCGACGTAGGCGGATTGGCCGAGATCGTGCCCGACGGCCGCGCAGGCATTGTGTGCCCGCCTACGGTCGACGGGGTTTACGATGCACTGTGCCGCATCTGCGAGGGCGACACATGCCGGCGTTTGGCCGAGAACATGATCGGGGAGCGCAAGCGGTTCTCTTGGCAGAGCATGTGCGACCGCATAGAGGAGTTGTACCGGATCATCGCAGAGCGATAACGACTTCGCAAAAATGGCATCGCCCCGGTCTCGAAGACTGGGGCGATGCCATTTCAAGCTGCACAAACAGGCTATTTCACTATGTTGGGTTTCTCCAAGCCGTAGTCGTGCTTGCGGTCTTCGCGTTTGAGCCACAAGCCGAACAGCAGAGCCAACACGCCGAAGCTGACGAAGATCAACATCGGAACGGTATAGTTGTAGCGCGGCTCCGCCATAAGGTTCTTCTGCTCGCGCTCATGCTCCAACTCGGCGACTTTGGCCTTTGCCGCAGCCACATCGAATGCCTCCCCGGCAGCCTCGGTTTCGGCAGCGGGAGCAACCGTTTCGGCAACCTCGGTTTCGGCAGCGGCGGCCTGCGCGACGGCTTCGACAGCGGGCGTTGTCGCGGCGGCACTCTCGGCAGCACTCTCGGCACTTTGGCCGACGGTGGTCATCTCGTCGAACGCTATCTCGGCCTCAACGGCAGCGGCAGCGACGGTTTTAGTCTCGAATTTCTCGATCTTTTCGTTAAGCTCGTCGATCTGCGACTTTATCTTGAATGCCTCCGACACGCCCGGGTTGACAGCGTTCAACACGACACCGATCAACATGGGCACTAAACACAGGCCGACGTTCTGAACCCAGAATATCAACGAATAGGCGCTGCCAAGATAACGTTCGGGCATCAACTTCGGAACCGAAGGCCACAAGGCGGCCGGAACCAAAGAGAACGATATGCCCAAAACGACGATGGCTGCGAATGCCAGCACCATATTTGGCATCACCGGCAGAATGACGGCGAAAATCAAATGGCACATGATCATCAATATCGCGCCCCAGATAAGCATCGTAGCGCCTTTACCCTTGCTGTCGAGATAGCGGCCGAGTATGGGGGTGATAAGGGCTGCACCGATAGGGAACCAGCGGAAGATGCCGGCAGCCGTCTCGGCCGAAACATGCAGATTGTTTTCAAGCATGTTGGTTGCATAGCGCTGGAACGGGAATATTGCCGAATAGTAGAGCACGCAAAGCAGCGCCACGATCCAGAATATCTTGCTCGAAAGGATGATCTTTATGTCGCTCACCTTGAACTCCTCGTCGGCCGAGGCTCCCTGCTGCAACGCCTCGTCGCCCAGCTGCCTGTCGAACTTGCGGTCCATGACGCAGAATGTGAGGAAGCAGATCAAGCCGATCAACAGGAACGTCGTACAGAGGAATACGGGTTTTACGACCGACGAAGGTATGAACGAGAACATGTCCGACGAAGCGATAGCCGGCGAGAGCGTGAATATGGCGAATACTCCCACGCGGGCAATAGCCATCTCCAAGCCCATGGCCAACGCCATCTCCTTACCCTTGAACCACTTGGCAATGGCTTTCGATACGGTGATACCCGCCATCTCGCAACCGCAGCCGAAGATCATGAAGCCCAACGACGCCATCTTGGCGCTCGCAGGCATCGTCGTCCACCATGAATTGAGCCACGCTTCCAATCCCGTACCGATGAACCAGTCGCTCACGCCGTAGAACTTGATCGAAGCGCCGATGAACATAAGCGATGCCGACAGGGTGCCCGTGAAGCGCACTCCCATCTTGTCGAGAATGATACCGGCGATAATCAGAAATCCGAACACATTGAGAATGTACTCCGAAGCTGCATATGTGCCGAATACGTCGGGCGACCAGTTGCGCTGCGTCTCCACGAGACTCTGCAACGGAGACATCAAATCGACGAACATGTAGCCGAAGAACATCATCAATGCGATGAGTATCAACGCCGACCAACGTGCAAACGCCGAATCATTAAGTTTTCTTGTCATTGTTTTAACCATACTTGCATTATTTAAGTTGAATTTTATTCTTTCTTTTCTCGCGAAAACGCCTGTATTATTTCTATCGTCAATGTTCGGCTATGCGGTATTGCGCCAGCACGGCGTATGCCGCCTCGATGCCCAGCTCGCCGGCCTTGGACATATCCATGCACCCTTTGCGCGTATCTTTCATAAATATCTGCACAAGTCCGCGGTTATAGTACGCCTCGCCGCAGTCGGGAGCCAACTCTATGGCCTTGGTGTAGTCGTCGTAGGCCTCGGGCAGACGACCCGAAATAGCCATGAGATTGGCGCGGTTGTAGTAGCCGTAGGCAAAGTCGGGATAGAGCTTGACCACCTTGTTCATATCCTCTATCGCCTCGTCGTAGCTGTAAGAACGCGTACCGGCATTCTGCAATCGCTTGGCCGGGTCGGAGTCGACCGTGATACGCTGATAGGAGTTGTCGATCGACGAGATGAAGTCGATCATCTCGGCACGCGTGGTGGCGCGGTTCATATAGAGGAACGGATTGCCGGGATTGAGTTTTATAGCCGCCGTATAGGTGTTGACGGCATTGGTATATTGCTTTATCAACGACTGACTTATGCCGCGCTCGAAGAGCGTTGTCCACGACTCCTCGGTCTGGTTGCGCAGCTTCTCGGCATATGCGCGATCGATAGCTATGAGCGAATCGGCATCGATGTTGCTAACCTCGCGCGAGATGCACAGCCGGCTGTTGCCGATTTTTGCCTTGAAGTCCTCGACGCGCTGCGAGTAGTAGCGCGAACTCGGCGCAGACTGCCCGGCGAGCGAATCGGGGCGCATAAGCGTGAAGCGGAACATCGGTATAAGCGTCATTTCGTCGTCCGACGCACTGCGCGTCGAGGCTATGCGTTCGAAATTCTTGCCGATGAGCTTGCTCTCGAACGACAGCAGTTTGTCGAAACGCTGCGTAGTGTCGGCATATATCGAATAGGTGCTGTCTTTCAAACGGTGTTTATACTCGGCTATCTTGCGCTGCGCCGTGGTGCGGTCGCGGCGGGCGCCCTCGACGTCGTGTTTCGACTGGCGCAGTATGCTGCGGTTGAGATAGGCGTTTGCAAAGTCGGGATACAGCTCTATGGCCTTCGAGTAGTCGGCTATGGCCGCGTCGATATCGCCCAACTGCGAATAGAGCATGGCACGGTTGAAGTATACGAGCACGTTGCCCGGCGAGAACATGGCCACGCGGTTGAAGTCTTCGAGCGCACGGTTGTAATCGCCTATCTGCGAACGCAGTATGCCGCGGTTGAAGTAACCGAGCGAACTTGTCGAATCAAGCTCTATCACCTTGTCGAAATCGCGCAGCGACTGCATCGGCCGATTGGTATAGGAGTAGACTAACGCGCGGTTGAAATACGACAGCAGATAGGTCGAGTCGCACTCTATGGCCGTGTCGAAGTCGCGGCGGGCTTCATCGTAACGTTTCTGCTGCATGTACAGCACGCCGCGGCGGTTGTAGCCGTTGGGATTTTCGCGATTGGTGCGTATGGCCTGATCGAAATCCTCGTAGGCGCGAAGCGTGTCTTTCAGATAGAGGTAGCTCGTACCGCGATTGATATAGGCATCGGCATTCTTCTTCTCCTGCTTGATAAACTTGTCGAAATCGGCTATGGCCGACTCGAACTGCTGGTTGAGCAGACGTGTCACACCGCGGCTGTAATAGGGTCCCGGCAGATCGGGGCGCAGCTCGATAGCCTCCTGAAAATCGCGCAGCGCATCGTCGTAATTGCCGAGCCGCGTGCGGGTTATGGCGCGGTAGTAATAGGCGCCCGTGTAGACCGGATTTTTCTCTATGGCCGCCGAGAAATCGGCATCGGCGCCCAACAGGTCGTCGAGATTGTACTTGGCTATGCCGCGATAGAAATATGCGTCGTAGGCCTTATCGTCGAAACGTATCAAAACGCTCAGCACGTCGATCGCCTCGCGATAGTTGTTGTTCATCATGCACTGGCGTCCCACCCAGTAGATGTAATTGCGGTCGTACTGCGCATCGGCATCGACTGGCAGCATGGCGGCGAGAGCCAAAGCTATGATTGCAAATAATCTCTTCATGTTCGTTACGAATCGTCTATATAACGACCCTGCGAGCGGTTTTATTACTCTTGTTCATATCCGAATCGACGCAGCTGCCGATCGTTGTTGCGCCAGTCTTCATCGACCTTGACGTACAGTTGCAGGAACACGCGCTTGCCGAGAAACTTCTCCAAATCCTCGCGCGCAGCCTGTCCCACACGTTTCAGTTTCTCGCCCTTGTGGCCTATGACGATACCCTTCTGCGAGTCGCGCGCGACATATATCGTGGCCGATATGCGGTCGATAGTCGGCTCCTCCTTGTATGCCTCGACCGCTATTTCGCAGCAATAAGGTATCTCCTTGTCGTAGGTAAGCAATATCTTCTCGCGGATGATCTCCGAAGCGAAGAATCGCAGAGTCTTGTCGGTGAGCGTATCTTTCGGATAAAAGGCCTCGCCCTCGGGCAGACGCTCCAATATCAGATCGAACAGGCCGCCTATGTTGAACGCCTCTTTGGCCGACACGGGCGCCACGACGGCATCGGGCAGCTTAGCGTGCCACAACTCGACCAACTCCTCCAAACGCTCGGGCGTGGTAAGATCGATCTTGTTGATGACCACGATCGTGGGGATGCCCGACCGCGATATGCGTTCGACGATCTCGTCGGAGCGGTCGCTCTGCTCGACGACATCGGTCACATAGAGCAGTATGTCGGCATCGGTCAGCGCACCGCGCACAAACTTCATCATCGACTCCTGCAACTTGTAGCTCGGGCGCAATATCCCCGGCGTGTCGGAGTAGACTATCTGAAAATCGTCGCCATTGACGATGCCCATTATGCGGTGCCGCGTGGTCTGCGCCTTCGAAGTTATGATCGACAGCCGCTCCCCCACTAACGCATTCATCAACGTCGACTTGCCGACATTGGGATTGCCTATTATGTTTACAAAGCCCGATTTATGCATATATTTCGTATTTTGTGCAAATATACGAATAAGTGAGGGCAATGGCAAATTTATTTGAACATTGCCCAGCGGGAGTATATTTTTGTGCCATTGCAAGGTGTAATATGGTAAGGTGTTGCACTTGTCATTCTGAGGAGCGCGAAGCGCGACGTGAGAATCTCATCCACACACGAGATTGCCACGCCTCGCTGCGCTCGGCTCGCAATGACAGGAGGTTTGTCATTCCGAGGAGCAACGCAGTTGCGACGTGGGAATCTCGTGTACAAAAGAGATTCTCACGTCGCGTTTTTCAAACGCTCCTCAGAATGACACCTCCACAATGTCACTCCGAGGGAGGGCATAGCCCGACCGTGGGAGGGAACAAACGTCGACCACAGAAGCCCCACCCCACCCCCCTCCCTCGGGAGGGGCTGCTGTCGCTTCGCTCCGGGTGGAGCATGGAACGGTTGGCGGGAATCCCGATAAGTACGCTTTGCACGCTTACCCTGTCATTCCGAGCCGAGCGCAGCGAGGCGTGGGAATCTCGTGTACGAAAGAGATTCTCACGTCGCGTTTTTCAAACGCTCCTCAGAATGACACCTCCACAATGTCACTCCGAGGAAGGGCATAGCCCGACCGTGAGAGGAAACAAACGTCGACCACAGAAGCCCCACCCCACACCCCTCCCTCGGGAGGGGCTGCTGTCGCTTCGCTCCGGGTGGAGCATGGAACGGTTGGCGGGAATCCCGATAAGTGCGCTTTGTACGCTCTGTTTGTCATTGCGAGGAGCGTACTTATCCTCACTATGTCATTCTGAGCG
>CAZEXJ010000191.1:0-14565 GCA_964516585.1 uncultured Alistipes sp. | reverse complement strand
CGAGGCGTGGCAATCTCTTTTGCGGACGAGATTCTCACGTCGCGGTTTACAACCGCTCCTCAGAATGACACTGCTGGAATGAGATTTCCACGTCACAACTGCGTTGCTCCTCAGAATGACAAGGAGGGGCGTTGCACTCTGTCATTGCGAGCCGAGTGTAACGAGGCGTGGCAATCTCTTTTGCGGACAAGATTCTCACGTCGCGGTTTACAACCGCTCCTCAGAACGACATGTCAGAGGGAATAGTCGCCTAAGCACTACGACCATATTTTTCGTCAAAACATGGCTATGCCCGTCGGTACGACTTTTGCGTCGTGCGATCGAAAACAAACGAATCATTATGTCAGAAAAAAAAGATAATGTATGCGTTGCCGAGCGCGATGAAAGTCAAGTCGATAGACGTGCTTCAATGCCGCAGTCGGCGGCCATGCGGCCGGTAACGCAGCTGTCGCCCGACGACGTTTTGGCCGACGGCGGCCCCATGATCCCGCACGATGCAAACGAACAGCCCACCATGCGGCAGATCGAACAGGAGACCATAACGGTCAACCCCTCGGCCGAAAGCATGGAGAGCCGCGGGTAGGGAGTTCGGCACGACTTTGCCGCTGCGTCGATGCGCAGCTCACCCCTGTGCAATTTTGCGGTGAAGCGACAGAGCGGTCGGCAAACGCTATAAACAGGCAGGATGTCTAACGGTTTTTGTTGAGATCGAGGTCGCTCGTAAAGCTGTGGTGCATGTCCCACGCGGCCTGCATCATCGAAACGGAGTATTCGTGCATGCGCTTGACCACGTCTTGATTGTTTTCGGCCACGTTGCGATAGCGGTCGTCGCCCTCGGCCTGCCTATCGTAGAGATACTCCACGCCGCCCGAGTAGCTGTACACATACAGCCAGTCGCGATCGATAGCAGCCACTTCGTGGTCGGTAGAGAATGGCACTATGCGCCGGGTCTCGCTCAAAAGATCGATGCCGAACGAGCGGTTGGTGTACTTCATGCCGAGCATGTTGGCCACCGTGGGCATGATGTCCATTTGCGAGGCCATGTCGTCGCGCACTTCGGCCGTGATGTTGGCGGGCGAGTAGAACAGTATGGGTATGTGGTTATACGACAGCGGTATGGCGTAGTCGTTCTCGATAGCCTTGCCGTGGTCGCCAGTGATGACGAACAGCGTGGAGTCGAACCAGTCGCGCGTCGAGGCCTTGTCGAGAAAATAACGCATCGCCCAGTCGGCATACTCGGCCACCTGCGTCGACACTTCGTCGCTGTGAGGTTTGAAGGCTATGCCTCTCGGGATATTGTAGGGAGGATGATTCGACGACGACAGTATGATGGCGCAGAACGGCTGCCCGGAGGCGTGCTTTGCGTCGAGCATGCCGAGAGCCTTGTCGTACATCACATGGTCGGGCACGCCGAGCGTGCTTACCACCTTGTCGCTGTCGTAGTCAGGCTCCGAGATTACGCGCTGCATGCCGTTGCCGAGCGCAAATCCGCTCATGTTGTCGAATTGCGCGTCGTGCGTGGTGAAGAACAGCGTGGCCATGCCCTGCTGCATCATCTGCTCGGGAATAGCGTGCAATGCGGGTATGATGCTCCCTTTCATCGTGTGTTTGTCCAAATACGACGGGAACGACGTAAGCGTCGAATAGACGCCGTTGTAGGTGTGAATGCCGGTCGAATAGGCGTTGCGGAAATATAACCCCTGCGTGACGAGCGTATCGAGATTGGGCGACAAACCCTCGCGGCTGCCCTCCGAGTGCAGGCGGTCGGCCGTATTGCTCTCCATAAGCATCACCACGACATTTTTGATAGGCGAGGGGTGGGCATCCGAGTGCCGGCTGAAGTCGGAGTCGCGGCCGAGTTCCCATGTGGCGAAAGCGCGGGCGCGCCCGCTCTCCTGCACCTCGAACTTATTGCCGTTCATGTCGAGCGTAGAGCGCATCATCGTAAACACGGGATTCAACCCCAACTGATTGATGAATGCGTTGTTGGATATGTAAGCCGTGCCGACGCGAATAGGGCTTTTGCGGCTGATGCGGCCGCGTATGGCCACCGGTGTCACTAAACACAGGACGATGAGTATGATCAAGGTGCGGCGAGGCGTCGTCTCGACGTTGTTTATCGCCCAGCGGCGCGCCAGACGCAGGTTGGCGAAGATGAAAAGTCCCGCCACGGCTATGGCCGCCACAGAGAAGAGTATGTATTGCCACTCGCCGCCCACCATGCGCACGACGAATCCCATGTCACCGTCGACATAGTTGAACATCACGGCGTTGAGACGTATGCGGAACTGTTCGAAAAACGGTATGTCGCCCACACACATCATTATTGCTATGGCGTAGGACACGGTGATCCACCACTTGGCCGTCTGCGCCAAAGCCTTGTACAGGCGCGGAACGATCTGCCCGATAAGCAGCAGCAGCAGCGGCAGAGCCAACAGATAGAACGATACGACGTTGTCGAACCGCAACCCCATCAACAGAGCCTCCCATATCCATTTGGCCGAGTTGTCGACACCGAAATCGAGCAGCGAGAAGTTGCGCCACAACAGTATCAGCCGGCATAGAGTGAAGCATGCCATGCCGGCGAGATATACGGTCGCGACGTAGGCGATTTTGCGGGGGAGCCAATGTCGCCTCTCCCCGCTGCCGCTCGATTTTTCCGTATGTCGCGATACGTTGTGCATGCGCTTGCGTTTAACTGTTGTCGGGCGAGTAGCCCGTGTCCTCGATAAGGCCGCCGCCCGATGCCGCCGCCACGGCAAGTGCGTCGCAGCGGTTGTTCTCGACTGTCGAGGCATGACCCTTGACCCATATCAGGCGGACATTGTGTCTGCGATATATCTTCAAAAATCTCATCCACAGATCGGCGTTCTTCTTGCCGGCAAACCCCTTCTTCTCCCAGCCGAAGACCCACCGCAGGTTGACGGCATCGACGACGTATTTCGAATCGGAATACATCGTCACGTCGCTGTCCGCGAACTTCAACGCCTCCAATGCCACGCATGCAGCCGTAAGCTCCATGCGATTGTTGGTCGTCAGCCGGTAGCCCTGCGACAGCTCCTTGCGAAACTGCCCGCAGATCAGTACCACGCCGTAGCCGCCGGGTCCGGGATTGCCCAATGCCGAGCCGTCGGTATATATCGTAATCTCCATATCCGTCATGCGGACTCTCCCTTGTCTGTCTGTGTCGGGAGAACCCGTCGTTTGGTTTGCTACAATGCCTTCAACTGCTCCTTTATGGCTGCGATCTTCGCCTCGGCGTCGGCCTGCTTGGCGCGTTCGTTCGCGACGACCTTCTCGGGCGCCGACTGCACGAAACGCTCGTTCGAGAGCTTCTTCATGACGTTAGCGAGGAATCCCTCGTAGTATTCCAGATCGGCCGACAGCTTCTTGCGCTCGGCTTCGCGGTCGATCTTGTCGCCCAACGGGATGAAATATTGCGTTGTCTTGACGATGAACGCCGCGGCCGAGGCATCTTTCTCCGATGCGGCGTCGATCGACGAGAGGTTACCCATCTTGGCGATGACGGGGGCATACTCCGCAGGGTAGTTGTCGTCGGTGATGACGCTCATCGCAAGAGCCTCTTTCTGTGCGATGTTCTTCTGCTTGCGCACGTTGCGGATCGACGATATGATCTCGCGCGCCAGATCGAAGCGTGCGAGCAGCTGTTCGTCGGCCTCGTTGACGATCTGCGGCTGACGCGCCACGACGATCGACACGCAGTCGGCCTCGGGCGCCAGATCCTGCCATATCTCTTCGGTGACGAAAGGCATGAACGGGTGCAGCAGGCGCAGCAGCTCGTCGAAGAAGTGCTTCGCGGCGGCCATTGTCTCGGCATCGATCGGCGACTGATAGGCCGGCTTCACAATTTCGAGATACCAGCCGCTGAAATCGTCCCAGAAGAGTTTGTATATCAACATGAATGCCTCCGATATGCGATACGAGCGGAAAGCCTCGTCGATCTGGGCTATGTTGCGGCGCATGACCTCGCGGAACCACTCCGTGGCGAGGCGGTTGTTGTCGCTGGCGGCCAGCGTCCGGTCGACATTCCAGCCGCATACCAAACGGTAGGCGTTCCATATCTTGTTGGCGAAGTTGCGCCCCTGCTCGCACAACGCCTCGTCGAACATCACGTCGTTGCCGGCCGATGTCGAGAGCATCATCGCCACGCGCATGCCGTCGGCGCCGTACTTGTCGATCAGATCGAGCGGATCGGGCGAGTTGCCCAGCTGTTTCGACATCTTGCGTCCGAGTTTGTCGCGCACGATGCCGGTGAAATAGACGTTGTTGAAAGGCTCCCTGCCGCGATACTCGTATCCCGACATGATCATGCGCGCCACCCAAAAGAAGATGATGTCGGGTGCCGTCACCAAGTCGTTGGTGGGATAGTAGTAGTTGATCTCCTCGTTGTCGGGGTGACGTATGCCGTCGAATACCGAAATAGGCCACAGCCACGACGAGAACCATGTGTCGAGCACATCCTCGTCCTGACGCAGGTCGGCTGCCGTCAGCGAAGCATCGCCCGACTTGGCGCGCGCCTTCTCCACGGCCTCGTCGATCGTTTCGGCCACGACATAACCCCCTTTGGGCAGGTAGTATGCCGGTATGCGCTGCCCCCACCACAACTGACGCGATATGCACCAGTCTTTGATGTTCTCCATCCAGTGTCGGTAGGTGTTCTTGTATTTGGTCGGGACGAATTTTATCGTATCGTCGATGCCGGCCTTGGTGGCAGGCTCGGCCAACTCATTCATCGACAGGAACCACTGCATCGAGAGCTTAGGCTCTATGGCTACGCCCGTGCGCTCCGAGAAGCCCACGTTGTTGGTGTAGTCCTCGACCTTCTCCAACAGTCCCGCGGCCTGCAAGTCGTTCTCTATCACGCGGCGGCATTCGAAGCGGTCTATGCCGGCATAGAGACCCACCTTGTTGTTGATCGTACCGTCGTCGTTGAATATGTCGATCGTTTCGAGCGAATATTTCTCGCCCAACATGTAGTCGTTCACATCGTGCGCCGGAGTCACTTTCAGCGCACCCGTACCGAACCCGATGTCGACGTAAGAGTCGCGTATGACGGGTATCGAGCGTCCGACGATCGGCACTATGACGCGCGCGTTGTCGGGCAGCGACTTGTAACGCTCGTCGTCGGGGTTGACGCACAGTGCGGTATCGCCGAGTATGGTCTCGGGACGCGTGGTCGCCACCACGAGGTAGTCGTTCGTGCCCTCGATCATGTAGCGCAGGTAGTAGAGTTTGCCGTGCGACTCTTTGTAAACCACCTCCTCGTCCGACAGGGCTGTCTGCGCCGAGGGATCCCAGTTGACCATGCGCACGCCGCGATATATCTTGCCCTTTTCGTAGAGGTCGCAGAATACCTTGATAACGCCCTCGGTGCGGGGATCGTCCATCGTGAAGCATGTGCGCTCCCAGTCGCACGATGCGCCTAACTTGCGCAGCTGTTTGAGGATTATGCCGCCGTGCTTCTCTTTCCACTCCCATGCGTGGGCGAGGAACTCTTCGCGCGTGAGCGACGATTTGTCGATGCCTTCGGCTTTGAGCTTGGCCACGACTTTGGCCTCGGTGGCTATCGATGCGTGGTCGGTTCCCGGCACCCAGCAGGCGTTTTTGCCCTGCATGCGGGCGCGGCGTATCAGCACGTCCTGCAACGTGTTGTTGAGCATGTGACCCATGTGCAGCTTGCCCGTGACGTTGGGCGGCGGGATCACGATCGTATATGGCTGACGGTTATCGGGTGTCGAGTGAAAAAGATTCTTGTCGATCCAGAAGTCGTACCACTTCTGTTCGATTTGTTGCGGAGAATACTTGTCTGCAAGCATAATATATCGTTCTATTTTCGTCCTATCGCTTTGCCGATAGGTATTAACCACGCAAAATTAGCAATTTAATTTCAAATCCAAAAACATTTGCGTCTAATGTGCCTGATTTTTCCTCGGCGGCCGGCAGCGATTCGCTGCTGCGCGCCGGATATGGCAGTTGGCGGAGGTATCTGCCGCCTGCCGGCGCAGTAGTTGCATGTAGAACAAAGTTATCAACATTTTGGCGTTATTTGTCGACCAGACGCCTATTTCATGGAAATAATGCGTATCTTTGCACGAATATATTTGAAAAATTATGAATAAGAAAGATAAGGAGATCGATGATTTGGGTCTTAGTCCGGAGCTGTTCGACGGGAAGCATCAGGTGATACCCATCATCTCCGGCGGCGACGATACTATCGAAGATACGCCCGTGCCGGAGGTATTGCCTATTCTTACGTTGCGCAGCTCGGTAATATTCCCCGGGGCGATAACGCCCATAACGGTGGGACGCGAAAAGAGCATAGCTTTGGTGCGCGAGGTGAATGCGGCGGGAGGACTTCTCGGTGCGGTGCTGCAACGCGACAGCTCTGTCGATACGCCTGCGCCCGACGACATGTACAAGATAGGCACCGCTGCCCGCATATTGAAGATACTGGAGATGCCCAACGGCAATCTGACGGTCATACTCAACGGCTTGGAGAAGATCGAAGTGGGCGGCTACATCTCGACGGAGCCATATTTCAAGGCCGCCGTTACGATGATCCGCGACACGGCGCCCGATGCCAAGAACGTGGAGTTCGAGGCGTTGGTCGACTCCATACGCGAGGTGTCGCTCAACATAATCAACATCTCGCCCTCGATGCCCAAGGAGGCGGCATTCGCTATCAAGAACATCGATTCGCGGCGCGGCATCATAAATTTCATCTGCTCCAATCTCGAACTCTCCGATGACGACCGCCAGTCGCTGCTGGAGGCTCCCGGCCTGCTGGCGCGTTCGCGCAAGCTGTTGGAGATCTTGGTGCGCGAGCAGCAGCTCGTCGAGTTGAAAAACTCCATTCAGGAGAAGGTCAAGAGCGAGATCGACAAGCAGCAGCGCGACTATTATCTGCAACAGCAGATGCGCACCATACAGGAGGAGATAGGCGACGGAGCCGATGCCGAGATCGAGCAGATGCGCGAGGCGGCCGCGAAGAAGAAGTGGCCGGAGGCAACGGCCGCTCTGTTCGAGAAAGAGTTGGCAAAGTTGGAACGGCTCAATCCGGCCGTGGCCGAATACTCCGTACAGATGACATATCTCAGTCTGATGTTGGAGCTGCCGTGGAACGAGACCACCGAGGACAACCTCGATCTGCAACAGGCGCGCCGTCAGTTGGACGACGACCACTTCGGCTTGGACGAAGTGAAGGAGCGTCTGTTGGAGCATTTGGCCGTGATAAAGCTGAAAGGCGACCTGAAGTCGCCGATTCTCTGCCTCTACGGCCCTCCGGGCGTCGGCAAGACCTCGTTGGGCAAGTCGGTGGCGGCGGCTCTCGGCCGCAGGTTCGGCCGCATATCGCTGGGCGGTCTGCACGACGAAGCCGAGATACGCGGTCACAGGCGCACCTACATCGGCGCCATGCCCGGGCGTATCATCGAGACCATAAAGCGATGCGGTTCGTCGAACCCCGTCATCATTCTCGACGAGATCGACAAGATCACGGTGAGCAACCACGGCGACCCGTCGAGCGCGTTGTTGGAGGTGCTCGACCCCGAACAGAACACCACTTTCCACGACAACTACCTCGACACGGAGTACGACCTGTCGAAAGTGCTGTTCATCGCCACGGCCAACAATATAGGCAACATCGCGCCCGCACTGCGCGACCGTATGGAGATCATCAATATTCCGGGCTACATACTCGAAGACAAGGTGCACATCGCGCTCGAACATCTGGTCGACAAGCAGCGCAAGGCTCACGGCATAGCCGACGATCAGATGCAGCTGACCGAACAGAGCGTGATAAAGATAATAGAGGACTATACCCGCGAGTCGGGCGTGCGTTCGCTCGACAAGCATTTAGCCAAGATCGCGCGGCGGCGCGCCAAGTCGATAGCTTGCGACGAGCCTTACGAGGCCATGGTTTCGCCCGAGGAGGTGGAGAAGATTTTAGGCAAGCCCAAGTTCATGAACGACCGCTACGATATCGCCGGCATGGTCGGCGTGGTTACCGGGCTTGCATGGACAGAGGTGGGCGGCGACATACTCTACATAGAGTCGATCCTCACTCCGGGCAAGGGCAAACTGAGTCTTACGGGCAATTTGGGCGAGGTGATGAAGGAGTCGGCGACAATTGCCTACGAGTGGGTTATGGCTCATCACAAGGAGTTGGGCATCGATCGCAAGATGTTCGAGGAGAACGACATCAACATCCATGTGCCGGAGGGCGCCGTGCCCAAGGACGGACCCTCGGCCGGCATTACGATGGTGACCTCGATCGTATCGACGTTCACCGGCCGCGAGGTCGTCGAACGCATTGCCATGACCGGCGAGACGACTCTGCGCGGCAGGGTCACGGCCGTGGGCGGAGTCAAGGAGAAGATATTGGCCGCCAAGCGCGCCGGTATCACGACGCTGATTCTTTCGGAGGAGAATCGCAAAGATATAGAGGAGATCAAGGCGGATTATGTCGAGGGCTTGACGTTCCATTACGTCCGCACCAACGACGAAGTGCTGCGCCTCGCGCTAAAAGATTGACGGATTATGAAATTCATTGCCATAATACCCGCGCGCTACGCTTCGACGCGCTTTCCGGCCAAACCTTTGGCTCTGTTAGGCGGCCGTCCTATCATCGAGCGTGTCTATCGACAGGTGTCCAAGGCCGTCGACGACGTGGTCGTGGCCACCGACGACGAGCGCATATATGCCGCCGTGGAGGGCTTCGGCGGTCGCGCCGTCATGACATCGGTCTCTCACCGCAGCGGCACCGACCGCTGCTACGAGGCTCTGTGCAAGGTGGGCGGAGGATTCGATGCGGTCATCAACGTGCAGGGCGACGAGCCTTTCATTCAGCCCTCGCAGATCGAGGCGGTGAAACGCTGCTTCGACAACCCGTCGACCGACATCGCCACTCTGGTCAAGCCCTTCGCTCCGAAGGACGGGTTGGCGGCGTTGGAAAACCCCAATTCGCCGAAGGTGGTGATCGACGCCCAGTCGCACGCCATATACTTCTCACGCTCGGTGATTCCCTATCTGCGCGGCGTGGAACGCGAAAAGTGGCTCGGTGTGCATACGTTCTACAAACATATCGGTATGTATGCCTTTCGCGCCGATGTGCTCCGACAGGTCACCTCGCTGCCGCAATCGCCGTTGGAATTGGCCGAGTCGCTCGAACAGCTGCGCTGGTTGGAGAACGGCTACAAGATAGGCGTCGGCATAAGCGAAGAGGAGACTATCGGCATCGACACGCCCGAGGACTTGGAGCGGGCGGAGCGTTTTTTGGCCGCGACGGAGCACAGCCGATAGAGGACGATGTGAGTTGAAACAAATATTGACCTTAAACATAAAACTATGATTCCTGAAATCATTGCCGGACCTTGCGTCATCGAATCGGCCGAGCTGCTCGATTGCGTGGCTGCCCGCATTGTCGAGATCAATCGTGCGCTGGGTACCGACATCATCTTCAAGGCCTCGTTCGACAAAGCCAACCGCACGTCGCTCGCTTCGTATCGCGGCGTGGGCATCGACCGCGGATTGCAGATGCTCTCCGACATCCGCTCCAAGTGGGGCTTGCGCCTTTTGACCGACATACACGAGTCGTGGCAGGCGGCGCCTGTTGGCGAGGTCGTCGACGTGATACAGATCCCGGCCTTCCTCTGCCGTCAGACCGATCTGCTCGTGGCCGCCGCCAAGACCGGCCGCACGGTCAACATCAAAAAGGCTCAGTTCCTGTCGGGCGGCGACATGAAATACCCCTATCAGAAGGCCGTCGAATCGGGTGCGGGCGAGGTGTGGCTCACCGAGCGCGGCAACATCTACGGCTACAACAACCTTGTGGTCGACTTCCGCAACATAGCCGACATGCTCCGCATAGCGCCGCGCGTTGTGATGGACTGCACCCACTCGGTGCAGCGCCCCGGAGCGGCGGGCGGCAAGACGGGCGGCAACCGTGAGTTCGTGCCGGCAATGGCGCTGGCGGCCAAAGCGTTCGGCGCCAACGGTTACTTCTTCGAGGTGCACCCCGATCCCGACAATGCTTTGTCCGACGGACCTAATATGCTGCATCTCGACGATTTGGAAAACGTTATAAAAACCCTTTTGTGATGAACGAAACCAATCCGCAACAGATAATAGAGATCGGCCGCCGCACCATACATGCCGAGGCTTTGGCTCTCAAACACATGGAGGAGTCGTTGGGCGATGAGTTCGTCAGAGCGGTCGAGATCATCCTCGCCTGCCGCGGCAAACTGATCGTCACGGGTATGGGCAAGTCGGGGCATATAGCCTGCAAGATAGCGGCCACGTTAGCCAGTACAGGCACGCCGAGCTTTTTTCTCCACCCTGCCGAGGCGTTTCACGGCGATTTAGGCATGATCTCGCCCGACGATGTGGTGCTGGCGCTCTCCTATTCGGGCGAGACCGACGAGATATTGAAGATCGTCCCGTTCGTTCATGCCAACGGCAACCGCCTCATATCGATGACGGGCAATGCCTCGTCGTCGCTTGCACACAACTCCGATGTACACCTCGACATCATGGTGCGCAAGGAGGCCTGCATACTGCATTTGGCGCCCACGTCGTCGACCACGGCTCAATTGGCCATGGGCGACGCCTTGGCCGCCACGCTGATGTATGTGCGCGGCTTTACGGCTATGGACTTCGCACGCCTGCACCCCGGCGGCAGTTTAGGACGCCGGCTGCTGATGACCGTCGGCAATGTCATGCGCACGAGCAACCTGCCGGTAGTGGCGCCCGACTGCGAGGCGGGAGAGATGATCCATACGGTCAGTCGCGGCGGTTTGGGACTTATCGTGATATGTGAGAACGACAAGATTGTCGGTATAGTTACCGACGGCGACATACGCCGTGCCATGGAGTCGCGTCAGGCCGAGTTCTTCAACATACACGCCATGGATATCGCCACGCGCAATCCCAAGACGATAGCGCCCGGAGCGAAACTCATCGAGGCCGAGAAGAAGATGACCCAACACAAGGTCAATTCGCTGCTTGTCGTCGACAACGACAAATTAGTGGGCGTGATACAGATATACGACATAAAACTCTGACGGACGGTGAATCTATCCGAATACATATCGCGTTTGGAGGCGGCGGGTGAGTTGGTTCGCATCACGGCGCGTGTCGATCCCCATTGGGAGATCGCCGAGATCACCGACCGCGTGTCGAAGAGCGGAGAGGGCGGCCGCGCGCTGCTGTTCGAGAATACGGGCGCCGAGTTCCCCGTCGTGACCAACATCATGGGTTCCGATCGGCGCATGGCCATGGCGCTCGGAGTGGAGTCGTTAGACGATATCGGGCGCCGCATAGAAACGCTGCTGCACGATGCCGTGTCGCCCAAAAACTCGCTTATGGACAAGCTGCGCATGCTGCCGCTGCTGCACGACATGTCGAAGTGGTTCCCGCGCAAGGTGCGCTCTGCGGGCGAGTGCCAGCAGGTGGTTTGGCGCGGCGACGATGTCGACCTGCACCGCCTTCCCGTCCTGACTTCGTGGGGGTGCGACGGCGGTGCATTCTTCACCCTGCCGATGGTGCATACGGTCGACCCCGAGAGCGGTATTCCCAATGTGGGCATGTATCGCATGCAGGTGTTCGATTCGCGCACCACAGGCATGCACTGGCATCGTCACAAGACAGGTGCGCGACACTACGACGCATACAAGCGTCTCGGGCGCCGCATGCCGGTTGCGGTGACGCTCGGCGGCGATCCAGCCTATATATATTCGGCTACGGCTCCGATGCCCGACAACATGGACGAATATCTGTTGGCCGGATTCCTGCGCCGCCGCCCCGTGCGACTTGTAAAGTGCCTGACCAACGACCTGTGGGTGCCCGAGGATTGCGACTTCGTCATAGAGGGCTATGTCGATCCCTCGGAGGAGCTTGCCGTCGAGGGGGCGTTCGGCGACCACACGGGATTCTATTCGCTTACCGATCTCTATCCGCGTTTCCATGTCACGGCGCTAACTTTTCGCCGCAATGCCATATATCCGGCTACGGTCGTGGGCGTGCCGCCAATGGAGGATGCATACATAGCCAAGGCCACCGAACGGATATTTCTCGCTCCGATACGCATGGCCGTTCAGCCCGAAGTGGTCGACCTCACGATGCCAACGGCCGGCACGGCGCATAATATCGCCGTGGTGTCGATCGCCAAACGCTATATAGGACAACCCCGCAAAGTCGCACAGGGGCTGTGGGGCGCAGGACAGATGATGTTCAACAAATATCTGATGATCGTGCCCGAGGGGTGCGACGTGCGCGATGCGGAGGTGCTGTCGGCTCTGCTGCGACGCTGCGACGTACACCGCAATCTGATATGGTCGGAGGGCGTGCTGGACGTATTGGATCATGCCGCGAAGACATCGGGCTACGGCTCCAAATTGGCCGTCGACTGCACCGACATCGACCCCGGGTCGCCCGCACCTCCCGTGAGCGAGCCGCGTACGGCACAGCCTGCCGGCGGCGTGGAGCTGTTCAACACCGAGTATGTCGCGCGGTTAGGCCTGTTAGTGCTTTATGCCGAGCGCGAATGGCGCGAGAAGATCGACGTCGAGGAGTATCTCACCCGCAACGGCATCGATTCGATGAAGTATGTCGTGCTGTTCGACCGTCAGGCCGCAGGCAGCATGCGGGGCGCCGATCTGCTGTGGCTGGCGGCTGCCAACACCGATCCCCGGCGCGACATGCGCCTGTGGCGCGATACGCTTATCATCGATGCCCGCAGCAAACGTCCCGGTGTGGGTGATAACCCCGCACGTTTCCCCAATGTGGCTACATCGCTGCCCGAGACCATACACCGTGTCGACGACCGCTGGCCGGAGTACGGATTGGGAGAGTTGCTGCCCTCGCCCTCGCGCCGCTATCGCAAGTTGTGGCTCTCCGACGAGGCCGAGTGGTAATAGAAGATCGTGTGCCGATGAAATCTTCTGTATCGGATAATCTGCGCGGCTTGGCTTTTCTGCTGCCGTTATTGCTGATCGTTGTCGCAGCTCTGTTTTTAGTGCGGCATCGTCGGGGCGCGATTGCCGATCCGCTGACGGTTGCCGGGGCAGCCGGCGAGTACGATGCAGCGGCCGATACCGTGCCTGTCGTGCTGTCGCCGTTCGATCCCAACGAAGCCGATTTTCACGAACTTGTCGCTGCGGGCGTGCCGCGTCAGGTCGCTGTCAACCTGATAAAGTGGCGCACAGCGGGCAAGGTATATCGCATAGCCGAGGATGTGGCGCTGTGCTACGGTGTGAGCGATTCGCTCTACGACCTGCTCGCCCCTTATATTGTAATAGGCGACCGATATGCCGTGCATCGCCAATCCGAGCGAGCCGACGACCGGCGCTACGCCGACGGGCATGCGCGCCGGGAGCTGCATCTCGAACCTTTCGCCATCGACACTGCCTCGGCGGCATATCTCCGCTATGTCGGATTTTCAAAACGACAGGCCGAACTGTTGGTGCGTTATCGCGACATGATAGGCGGCATACGCGATATGGAGGAGTTTCGCGAGTGCTATGCCGTGACACCCGAAATGGCCGATACGTTAGAACCTTACGTAATATTTCCCGCTCCTGCGGTCGCAGCCGCCGACGACGGACGCATCGAACTCAACTCGGCCGATTCGGCCGCCCTGCGCTCGGTGTGGGGCATAGGCGAAAAGAGCGTCGCCGATATAATCCGCTACCGCGAACTGCTCGGCGGATACCACTCCGTCGTGCAACTCTCCGAGTTGAAAACCGTCACGGAGGCCAATTTTGAGAAAATTTCCAAACAAATTTATTGCGATAGTTGCAAAATTAGAAAAATTGATATTAACTTTGCAAGCCCTAAGAGTTTGGCCGAACACCCCTATGTGTCGGATCGGGCTTTGAGGCGTATAGTTAAACAACGACAATTGAAAGGAGGTTGGGGTTCAATCGAAGAGATGATCGATGACGACATATTCTCACCGGAGGAGGCAGCGCGGCTGGCTCCCTATCTTCGATTCAGTACGACTTCCGATTGATTGTTTTTCACCGGCCGGCAAAGCCGGAATTTCAGCAGCGAGACATCGCTATTTATTAACTCAACAGAATATTAAAATTTTAAAAGTTATACGATTATGATTATCATGCCGGTAAAGGAGGGCGAAAACATCGAGCGCGCCCTGAAAAAGTTTAAGCGTAAGTACGAGCGTACAGGTGTATTGAAGGAGCTTCGCCGCCGTCAGTACTTCACCAAACCCTCTATTGCAAAGCGCGAGGCTATGCAGCGTGCTATTTATGTAGAGCATACTTATCGTCAGGAGGAGTAATCCTTGCTTTTTTCGTGAAAAGGCGTCATTAGCGGCACCTCAATCATTGGCGTGAATAGGCAGTACGCCAAGTACAGCCTATCCGCGCCAATTTCATGTCGGCACCGCTACTAACGCCTTTTGACGAAAAATGGAATCAGTAGCTATTTCCGGTTGATGAGAGGTGCTTGCTAACCATATAATGCGTTTAGGCGGAAGATGAAGAAGGCTGTGTCTTTTATGCCGCGGAACTGGCGTCGCAGCTCTTT
>CAZEXJ010000190.1:0-4968 GCA_964516585.1 uncultured Alistipes sp. | reverse complement strand
CCTCCCGATGGGTCAGATGATCGAAAACGCTATCTCCATCATGTTGGTGAAGCTGTTCTGACGCTCCTCGGCCGAGCATGCCGTGCCGTGTACGAGAGAATCCGATATGGTGCAGATGCACAGAGCTTTGTTGCCTGAGCGTGCGGCGTTCATATAGAGCGCCGGAGCCTCCATTTCAACGGCCAATACGCCCATCTTCTGCCAAGCCTTCCAGTTCTCGGCATTCTCGCCGTAGAATGTGTCGCTGGCCATAAGGTTGCCAACCTTGTAGTTCACGCCCATACTCTCGGCCTTGTCGGCCGCTGCGCGCAACAGACCGAAGTCGGCGATAGGAGCGAATGTTCCGGGCAGGTTGAACTGCGCGGCATAGTTCGAGTCGGTGCATGAACCCATGCCTAATACGATGTCGCCCAGATTGAGCGCCGGATCGTAGGCTCCGGCCGAGCCGCAACGGATGATGCTCTTGACGCCGTAGAAGTTGTAGAGTTCATAGGTGTAGATGCCTATCGAGGGGATGCCCATGCCGTGTCCCTGAACCGAGATGCGCTTGCCCTTGTATGTCCCGGTGAAGCCGAGCATGCCGCGTACATTGTTGTACTGCACGGGGTTTTCGAGAAAACGCTCTGCCATGAGTTTGGCGCGCAACGGGTCGCCTGCCATGATTACCTTGTCGGCTATTTCGCCTGCTTTGGCTCCGATGTGCGGAGTCGGGGTCTTGTCTGCCATATACTGAAAATTTAAAATTTATTCACCTGTGATATATCTGCTATGCAAAGTTAATGATAATTACGGAAAAGCAAAATCTTTTCCGAAAAAGTTCCGAATCGAAACGAAAATGGGGCTGCAAGCTTTGTCATATTGAAAAATATGGCTAAATTAGTAGGCTTAAACTACGTATTGAACCATATTATGGAGAGTCTGTTTACTGATAACGAACGTCGCGAGATATTGTCGCTGATGAAACGCGAGATCATTCCCGCCATAGGCTGCACCGAGCCTATCGCCGTGGCGCTGTGTACGGCACGAGCCGCCGAGGCATTGGGGCGCGAGCCGCAGCACATCGAGGCACGACTGAGTGCCAACATATTGAAAAACGCTATGGGAGTGGGCATTCCCGGCACGGGTATGACCGGATTGCCGATCGCCATGGCTCTCGGCGCCTTGTGCGGCCGCTCGGCCTACGGGCTGGAAGTGCTGCGCGATGTCGACCCCGCGGTGGTAAAACGCGCCGCGGCATTGGTCGAGTCGAAGGCCGTGCGTGTCGATCTCAAAGAGGGCATCGCCGAGAAACTGTATATAGAGGTAGAGGTATCGGCCGACGGCGACAGCGCCGTAGCTGTCATATCGGGCGACCACACGCACTTCGTCTATGTCGCCCATGCCGGCGAAGTGCTTGTCGACGAGCGGTCGGCCGCGGTCGGCGGCGAGCAGGAGCATGCGGCTGTCGATCTGACAATGCGCCGTATATGGGACTTCGCCATGACGGCGCCGCTCGACGAGTTGGAGTTCATCGACGAGGCGCGCCGTCTGAATATGGCTGCGTCGGAGATCTCCCTCAAAGGCGATTTCGGCCACTCGCTCGGGCGTATGCTGCAAAGCGACCGCGAGCATAGAATCATGGGCGACAGCCTGTTTACCCGGATATTGTCCTATACGTCGGCGGCATGCGACGCCCGCATGGCGGGCGCCATGGTGCCCGTGATGAGCAATTCGGGAAGCGGCAATCAGGGCATCACGTCGACCGTGCCGGTGGTGGTTTATGCCGAGGAGTGCAAAGCCTCGCACGAGCAGCTTATTCGCGCCTTGATATTGAGTCATCTCACGGTTATCTACATCAAGCAGAGCCTCGGACGTCTGTCGGCTCTGTGCGGTTGCGTCGTGGCCTCGACCGGTTCGAGCTGCGGCATAACCTATCTTATGGGCGGCGGCTACGGGCAGGTGGCGGCGGCCGTGAAGAACATGATAGCCAACCTCACGGGCATGATATGCGACGGCGCCAAACCCTCGTGCGCGATGAAGCTCACCAGCGGCGTCTCGACGGCCGTGCTGTCGGCCATGATGGCCATGGACGGGCGGTGCGTCACTTCGGTCGAGGGTATCATCGACGACGATGTCGATCGCTCGATACACAACCTCACGACCATAGGCCGCGATGCCATGACCGAGACCGATGCCATGATATTGAAGATTATGACCTCGAAGAGCTGACCTTCCGCTTCTGCTGCAATTACTGTTATACAGACATATTATGTTGAGGCACAGACTTCTGTATTTTGTCGCGGCGCTGCTCCTCCCGCCGCTGCTCTCTATTGGCGCGTCGGCTCAGTCGCCGCGCGAGGATATTGCGGCCGACCAGCTGCGCGCTGGCGGCATATATTATGCCTATCATCCTGCATCGCTTGTGGTTACGCCCGCGCCACGCGGCTTCAAACCATTTTATATCAGTCACTACGGCCGTCATGGCAGTCGCTGGGCATCGTCGGAGAAGAGCTACGGACTATTGCTTGGCACGATGCGCATGGCTGCCGGGGACGGTGTGCTAACCCCGCTCGGCGAACGTCTGCTGGGCGATTTGGAGCTTATATGCGCCCATGCCGAGAAACATGCGGGCGATTTGTCGCCGTTGGGACGCGAGGAGCATGCCTCTATTGCCCGTCGCATGTATGACAACTATCCGGAGGTGTTCCGCGGCGAGTGCGATGTGGATTGCCACTCCACGCTTGTGACGCGTTGCATCATAAGCATGGTGTCGTTCACCGACGGCCTGCATGGACGCAATCCCAAGATTAGGTTCCGACGCGATGCGACGGCGGCTGACAGCCATTTCGTGTTCAGTGTCAAGGGTATGAATGCCGTGCGCGCCGAGACGGCAAAGCGTGCCGAGGAGTATCGCCATTCGATCAACGATCCCGATGCTCTGTTCGGACGCCTGTTCACCGAACCGGGCTATGCCGATCGCAGGATCGAAGATAAATACAGGCTGTACGATAAACTCTTTACTGTTGCGATGATCATGCAGTGCGTCGATCTCGATGTCGACATAAGGTATGTATTCACCGACGAGGAGATTTACAACATGTGGCGCGGTTACAATATCCAGCGTTATCTGAGTTACGGTCCGTCGGCTGAGTGGGGCGATAACATCGTCGCCGATGCCAAGCCTCTGCTGCGCAACATTATCGACAATGCCGACAAGGCTATTGCCGGCGATCTGGGTTATGTGGCCACGCTGCGTTTCGGCCACGACATAAACGTTATCCCGTTAGCCGCGCTGCTCGAATTGGAGGGCGCGACGTTCCGCAGCGACGATTACGATGCGGTGTGCGAGAACTGGATCGACTACCGCGTATCGCCCATGGCTACCAATGTGCAATTCATATTCTTCCGCAACCGGGCGGGTGAAGTTTTGGTCAAGGTGCTCTTCTTGGAGAAGGAGTGCCGCCTGCCTGTTAAGACCGACGTCTTCCCGTTCTATCGCTGGGAGGATTTCAAGGCCTATTACGAGCCTAAAACGATGTAATACGCTCGCCGATGTTCGGCCGCAAAGGTGTGCGGCGACTGTTATAGGCAATAAAACGAAAAATATTTTTCGTTTTATTGCCTATTTTTTATCTTTTTATTACCTTTATGTCGTGAAACAAATCCTCCGATTCTTAAACTAACTTAATAATAATTTTTCTGCATGAAACGATTTTTGCTGCTGATTGCTCTTTCGTTCGCCCTGCCCGTGTCGCTTATGGCGCAAAAGGCTGCGCGAATAGCACAAGGCCCATATATTCAGGCCTGCTCCGAGAACGAGTTCACCGTGGTGTGGCTCACCGATGTCGATGCCGTATCGTGGGTCGAGGTGGCTCCCGACGACGGCACCCACTTCTATAACGTCGAGCGTCCCAAGTATTATCAAACCGTTTTCGGCCGTCGTCCGATAGGTCGTCTGCATTGCGTCAGGGTCACGGGCTTGGAGCCGGGAACGAAGTATCGCTATCGCATATTCCAAAAGGCCGTGCTGCTCAACGAAGGTCGCGTGCGCGTGCTGTTCAGTGACCCATACGGCAGCGACATACTCTCGCACAAGCCTTTCCGCGTGCAGACTCTCGATGCCGGCAAGAGCACGACGCGTTTTGCCGTGGGCAACGACTTCCACGAGCATGGCGACGTGTTGCGCAAGTTGTTCGACCGCGAAACGGTCAATGCCGACAACTACGATTTCGTGATGTTCAACGGCGATATGGTGACGAGCATCGATTCGGAGGATTATCTGATGGAGCATCTCATCACCCCCTCTGTCGAGTCCTTTGCTTCCGACATGCCGCTGTTCGTCGCTCGCGGCAACCACGAGAATCGCGGTCAGTGGGGCACCCATTATATGGAATATTTCCCTTCGTCGACCGGTGCGCCCTACTACACGTTCCGCAGCGGTCCGGCGTTCTGCATCGTCCTCGACGGCGGTGAGGACAAGCCCGACAGCGATATTCGCAACCTCGAACTTATGGTTCACGATCCCTATCGCGAGCAGGTCGCCGAGTGGCTGAAAGGTGTGGTCGCCAGCGAGGAGTTCCGCAACGCGCCTGTCAAGATCGTATTTCTGCACATGCCTCCCTCGCCCAAGGGTTGGCACGGCGGTGCGGAGATAGCACGACTCTACACCCCCATTCTCAACGAAGCCGGTATCGATGTCATGTTCTGCGCACATATTCACCGCTACAAATCATATCCGTCGGGCGACAAGTCCACGGGTTGCAATTTCCCCATATTGTGCAATCCCAACCAGACCCGCATGGATGTCGATGTCGACACCAAGACAATCACCTGCAACATCTACGACAAGGAGGGAAAGTTGACGCATACCGATAGATTTGCTGTAAAATAGGATAGTGGTGCTTGGGCTGTTTTCCGTGAAAAATACTATTCTACTTCCGCGCCTTGTCGCTCGACAATGGGCAGTACGCCAAGTACAGCCCATCGTCT
>CAZEXJ010000189.1:0-6666 GCA_964516585.1 uncultured Alistipes sp. | reverse complement strand
TGCATTCTCTTGCTTATCATAACTTTATGTTTTTAAATGTTTTTTAGTCACTTGTTTGCTGTATGACAGCGCAAATATACTGATAAAAAATGAAAATTGTTCAGCGCAGAACGAATAAACTTGCAGCGTGATCGTCGATGTTTGAAATCGGCTGTCATCCCCGGCGCCATAGCGTTCGGCCGCGGGGAGGCGAGGCGGCAAGGCCGATTGCTCCGTCTCGTTGCGGCCTGAAAAAGGGTTCACCCGCAAAACCCGGTGGGGACAGGAAAAATAGAGACTCCCACGTCGCGTGCAAGCACGCTCCTCGGAGTGACAGGGCGGAAATGTCATTCTGAGGAGCGGTTGAAAACCGCGACGTGAGAATCTGGTTGTGGAAGACTATCTCCGCTGCCATGCCGAGTGCAGAGACTCCCACGGTCGGGCTATGCCCTCCCTCGGAGTGACAGGGTGGGGCGCCGAGACTCCCGCGTCGTGCTTCGCGCTCCTCGGAGTGACAGGGCGGGGCGTTGTACTATGTCATTGCGAGCCGAGCGAAGCGAGGCGTGGCAATCTCTTCATTGCGGTCTCCACCGGGTTTCGAGGGAGAACCGATATTTCATAACCGATCGGCAGAAGGGTGCGACATCTTTTCATGCGCGTCATGCGCGATCAAAAACAGATTAGAATGAAACAGAGGATATTATTCGTGTGCTTGGGCAATATTTGCCGTTCGCCGGCAGCCGAGGCAATTTTAAGCGGTATGGCGGCAGCGCAATCGGCCGATATTTTCGTCGATTCGGCAGGCACATACGGCGGACATGCGGGCGAAAAATCCGATCAGCGCATGCGCGAGGCCGCCGCACGACGCGGTATCGACATAACCCACCGCGCACGCCAGATACGGGAGGAGGATTTCGATAGTTTCGACCGCATCATCGTCATGGACGACAGCAACTACGAACGAGTTTTCCGGTTGGCTCCCCACCGCGCTGCACAAAACAAGATATACCGGTTCGTCGAGTTCTGTTCGCAACACCCCGAGTGGTCATACGTCCCCGATCCATACTACGAGGGACGCGAGGGTTTCGAACTCGTCCTCGACCTGTTGGAAGACGGCTGCAAGGGTCTGCTTGCCGATCTAACGGCAGACGGTCGGCAGTAGCGCGGTACCGAAACAGCACAACCGTATGCCTCCGCGCCCGAAACTCTGTTGCAGGGTTTCGGGCGCGGAGGTGAACTAATGCTGTTTTGGTTTGAATCGGGCGTCAGAAACGCGACGACGAATCGGATGCCTTCTCCACGCCCTGTGTCCGGAACTCCTTGCCGCTGCGGAAGTTCCATGTCAGGCCGAGAGAAAATAGCGGGGTGTGCTCCGTATTGGTCGAAACGGAGCGGTAGTCCGAGGCCTCGCCCTCGAAATAGTTGTCCGACGGCATAATCAACCGCGCTGTAACCCGCGCCGTCAAGCGATCTTTAAGGAAATTCTGTTTGAGCGAGAACGTGAGCTGGTGCATAGGCCGTATCATAATATTGCCGGTATAGGCCTTGCTCTGGAAGTGGTAATTACTCTCGAATGTCATGTTCCACGGCATCTTGACAGCCAATCGCGCCGACGCGAACAGCATGCCGCGCGTCATTTTGTCGAAGTCGTTGGATATGCGGTAATCTTGACGAGCGTATGTCGACGAAAGCATCAGGGACATCCAGCGCGTTATGTCGATCGGCAGATAAAAACCGGCATATAACTGATTCATCGACTTCAAGTTCTCGTTTTGTACGACTATCACATTGGGATCCTCTTTGTCGGTAAGATAGACCTGCTGTATGGCATCGCTTATTACGGAATAGCCGAAATAGAACGAATACTTGTATTTAAGAGTAAGATTCAATTCCAACCTGTCGGCATAAGCCGGACTGAGATACGGGTTGCCGCAAACGTAATTGTACTCCGACATCTGGTAACGCGTAGGATTCAAGGCCATAAACGACGGACGGATGATGCGCCGCGAATATGAACCCGACAGAGAGTAGGCGCCGTCGTCGGTTATTTTATATATGACGTTGACATTGGGAAACAGCGACAGATATTCGCGTGTGGCATACCCCTTGCCCGACGAGTGGGTGTACTCGGCACGCAATCCGGCCACGAAGCCCCAGTGTTTGGCATTGAACGACACGATGCCGTAGGCTGCTGCGATGTTCTCGCGGTAGTCGACGTCGACGATACTGCCGTCGATCGGCCGCCACTCATAATTTTTGTTCAGGCTCTCGTACAACGCATCGTTGACGATCGTATTGAGCGTATATTTCGCGCCGAATGTCAATTGCAGATATTTCGGGAAGACCTTTTTCCACTCGGCCGATACCGCCGCCACATCATAGGATGTTTCGGCATTGTAGCGATATGTAGAGTCGATGACAGCCTCCGCAGGCATGTAAACCCTATGCAGATAGCTGTTACGGATGTTATCCCCCGATTTGCGATTGTATTCGGCCAATACCTTCAACTGCGAGCCCAACGAGTCTATCTTGAACCGATAGTTGACCAACACGCCGGTCTGATAGTTCTTATTCAGCATATTGTAACGGGCGCTGCTCGCGTTGCTCATCTGCGGCGCATCGAATCGATCGGTGTAATCACTGACGCCATCAAACGCCTGCCGATAGTAGAACGCCTCGGCCGAAACGGAGTGACGCGGCGAGATGTCACACGCGGCATGTATCGACGAGTTGAAATAATATTCGTCGTTGGACGAGGCTTCGCTATCGCTCCGCATAGATGAATTCGTCGTGAAGTAATCGATGTAATTATATGACAAATAGTCGTTTTGCAACGTATGATTATGGTTGATAAAACCGCCTGCCGTCCACTTGCCCGCATTACCGTCGATCGAAAAAGATGGACAGATCTGTTGATAGCGTTCCGATAAAAAATAGCTTGTGCCGAGCGATCCCATGATGCCCGATTCGCGCTGCCGGCGCAGTGTGATCTTTATTATGCCCGACGCGGAATCGGCATCGTATTCGGCGCCCGAAACCGGAATGATCTCTATCTTCTGAATATTCGAAGCCTTCAGCGTGCGGACGTAGCGCACCAACTGCTCGCCGGTCATCCTCACCTCCTGCTCGTTGATATAGACCTTCACGCCTCCCTGACCATTGATCGATATATTGTCGTCGGTTACCACTACGCCCGGCGAATCGTTCAACAGCTCCTCGCCGTTCTTACCGTCGGAGAAGTCGGAAGCCGCGACATTGACCACGAAACGGTCGGCCTCGCGAGTTATGGCAGATGCCGTTACGACCACTTCGCCAACGCTGTCCTCCCGACGATTCAATACCGCCGTTCCGATATCGGTGGCGCCGTCGACTATTAAAGTATCGGTGTATGTCGTATAGCCCACAAAACTGATCGTCAGATCATATTTGCCGTCATCGAGCATCATTAAGAATACGCCCTTTTCGTCGCTTACGCACCCGGTGACAGGCTGGCCGTCGCGATCGACCGTAACAGTGGCATAGGCGACGGGGGCATTATCGTCATCGACCACGGCGCCTCTGACCGGCGATTCCGCGCCCGCCCTTACGGCAATCGCGAGCAACAGCATCGACAGCACGGTTGCAAAACATTTTTTCATATTCGCAAAAAATTAAATCGTTTAACTCTATGGCAAAGGTAACCGCCAGCAACTCTGCAAAGTGTTAACGCCAAGTTAAGAAGTGTTAAATAGTCTTAACGCCGATCGATATTGACGGAAAATGGCTAATTTTGCCTAAAACAAATCGGACATGAACAAACTTAAATTCCGGCTTACCACACTTATAATAATAGTGCTGCTGGCAGGCATGGCTGCATTGCAGGCTGTAAGCCTTAAAAACATGTATGACGAACGCATGCGCGACTTCGAGCGGAAAGTCGTATCGGCCATGCAGCGTTCGGCCTACGAGGAGCTTACCATAAGGCGCAACAGCATAATGTTCGAACAGTCTCTGAATTTGAACATCGACAGTCTGTCGATATTTCTCAACGGAATGGCCGACAGCATCACGCAGTTATACGGCAAGTACTCCAACTTGTCGCAGCTTGAAGACCTTAAAAAACTCGACAGTCTCAGAGATCTCGATCTTTCATCGATATTGGGAAGCGCTATATACAGCGCTTCGTCGGGGCAGACAAACAACGACATAAATGTAGATATAAGCATCGACGCCAGCGGAAACGCCGTCACCCAAACAACGGTCGGGAACAACAGCGACAACGATCGCGCAGAGCACGCCTCTCGAAACAATCAACCTGCGGCGGCGACCGTATTCGATCTTTCGAACTATTTAGCATATTATATTCCGACGGTCAACATCGGATACGACATCAACACGAGTCAGCTCAACTTCAAGGTGCTTGCAGCGCGGCTGCGCGATAATCTCGCCCTCGCGGGCATCACGCAAAGCTACTGCATGACGGTCGACGACGACACTTTCGGCTCGGATATACATGTCGCCAACGGGCTGCGATATACGATCCCGATCAATGTCAAACGCGATCATCAAGCCGACTTCGTTATCGAAATAGCCAATCCCAACAAGGCGTTTATCAAAGATATGCGCTATCTGATAGTATCGGCGGCAGTCATAGTGCTTCTGATTGCCGCCGTGTGTTTCTACCTGCAATACGCACTGTTCCGTCAAAAATCGCTCGCCCGTGTCAAAGCCGATTTCACCCACAACATAACTCACGAGTTGAAGACTCCTATCGCAGTGGCATACGCCGCCAACGATGCGCTCGCGAATTTCGATGCCGACGACGATCCTCAAAAGCGGAAACGCTATTTGGCGGTCGTAGGCAGCCAGCTGTCGCTGCTTTCGTCAATGGTCGAGCGCATTCTGACCATGTCGAGCGAAGAGAGCGACGACTTCCGGCTCTCGCCGTCGGAATGCGACGCCGAGGAGTTGTTCTCGAAGCTGCGCGAGCAATTCCTCCTCAAAACCGACAAACCGACGACGATAACCATCGGCATCGTTCCCAAGCCGCTGCGGTTCAGAGCCGACCGTCTGCATATAGGCAACATACTCGGCAACCTCGTCGACAATGCCATAAAATATTCGGGCGAAAGCGTCGACATAACTCTGTCGGCCGCGCTCGACGGCGACAGAGTCGTACTGAGCGTCGAAGACAACGGCTTCGGCATACCGCAGTCGTCGCTCGGGCAGATATTCGATAAGTTCTATCGAGTGCCCACCGGCGAACGGCACGACGTCAAAGGGTTCGGATTGGGACTCTATTATGTTAAACTGATCGTCGAAAAACACGGCGGCACGATTGCGGTGCGCAGCCGCGTGGGCAAGGGGACGACATTCACAATAAAACTTCCATACGATGGCCGATAAGATAAAATTGCTGCTCGTCGAAGACGAACAGACTCTGGCCGACATCATTGCCGACACGCTCTCGGGCAACGGGTTCGAGGTGCGTGTGGCATACGACGGAGAGCAGGGTATGAATGCATTGGAGGGGTTCGCTCCCGATGTCATAGTCAGCGACATAATGATGCCCAAGGTCGACGGCTTCTCGTTTGCCGACCGGCTGCGCCGCAATCGCAGCCGCGTGCCGATACTCTTCCTTTCGGCGCGCTCGTCGGTCGACGATGTCGTCGAGGGCTTCGAGAAAGGGGCAAGCGACTATCTGCGCAAGCCGTTCGCCATGGGCGAGTTGATAGTGCGCCTGCGCGCGCTGGCGGGCAGGGCGGATCGTCAGCAGAGACTCGATCGGCGCTCCTATGAAATAGGATCGTACCTGTTCGACTACGACAAGCGCATGCTGCTGCACGGCGACCGTCGCGACACGCTGTCGGCACGCGAAGCCGAAGTGTTGCGCATGTTGGTCGATCCGATAGGGCAGACCGTAGCCATAAATACCATACTGCTTACGGCATGGGACGATGACAGTTTCTTCGCCGCCCGCAGCCTGCACGTATTCATCACCAAACTGCGGCATCGTTTCTGCGACGACAGTCGCATACACATCGTCAACGCCCGCGGCGTGGGCTATAAACTTATGGTCGATGAATAAAAATGCAGAAATCATATTGCGAGTGCAAAATTAATGTCACTATCGGATTGCGAAGTCGATTAGTTTGCTTATCTTTGTTAAGATAAAAATGAAATTTTTATAAAAACTATAATCTAAATGAACAAAGATTCGCAAGTATTCGATCTGATCGCCGAGGAGCGGTCACGTCAAATGAAAGGTATTGAGCTTATCGCTTCGGAGAACTTCGTCAGCGACCAAGTAATGGCCGCAATGGGTTCGGTGTTGACCAACAAATATGCCGAGGGCTATCCCGCAGCGCGCTACTACGGCGGTTGCGAAGTAGTCGACAAAGTGGAGAGATTGGCCATAGAGCGCATCTGCAAGATCTACGGCGCAGAATATGCCAACGTTCAGCCTCACTCGGGCGCACAGGCCAATATGGCCGTATTCTTCGCGGTCATGAATCCGGGCGACACCTTTATGGGTCTCGACCTCTCGCACGGCGGTCACCTCTCGCACGGTTCGCCGGTCAACATGTCGGGCAAATATTTCAAGGCCGTAGGTTACAAGCTCAACGAGACGACAGGACAGGTCGACTACGACGAAATGGAGCGTTTAGCCGAGGAGTGCCGTCCGAAGCTCATCGTAGGCGGCGCATC